>JBOGTU010000187.1:0-7914 GCA_050695655.1 Chloroflexota bacterium
ACGGCTGGCTCTTCCGGGGCATGCGCCCGCCCGAGGAGATGGCGCCACCCGGCCGGCCAGCCCCGGCCACCGTTGCCTCGCCCCTCTAACTCTCTTTGGCGCCCAGCAGCTTCACGTCGCTGAACACGGTCCAGCCCTCCAGATGGATGATGGGCCCGTGCGCTTCGGATTCCTGAGTGACCTGGTGGCTGGCAAAGGCCGCGACGCTGTGGTCCACGACGCTCACTCCCTCCGGCAGCAGCACCTCCAGCGAAGCACACAGGCTGTTCGCTACCAGCAGCACGTGCTTCTCGGGAAAGAGCGCGTCCCGCAGGTCCAGCTTCAGCTCACCAAAGGCGGCGGTGAGGTGCAGCTCGGGTGGCACGACCATGCGGCCCCGCCGCTTCACGCTGCCGAATAGGGCAAGCAGGGATGGCGCCAGCGGAGGCGCCACGAACAGGCCGGACTCGGCCACGTCGAACTCAGCGGGCGCCAGCGGCTGGGCATCCTCCGCGTCTTCATCCCCTGGCGGTGGTGGTGTCATCATCGCGTCTCCTCCTGCGCCGTATGGGTTGATGCTCGGTGGGCAGCGCTGGCCTCCGTCAGCTCGCTAACTTCCAGGCGGCTGGCGCCACCTTGCACCTCAAGGTCATAGCGCTGGCTGGCCAGGTCCCAGCCAGGGCTGGCCAGGCGCACCTCGCCGCCCACCGCGCCAAAGCGCTGGCCATCGAACGCCAGCCGGTTGGCGCCGCCGGCAACGCGCAGCTGCGCCGGCACGCCGGGCGGATGGCGGATAGTTACGCGGCTGAGGCCGCCCTCCACCAGCAGAGGCACGCGGGCAGTGGGCACCGGCAGCGCGATGTCTGTCTTGTTTGCGCCGCCAAGAATGGAAAGCTGGCGCAGATCCAGGTCCCGCAGATCGAGAAGGGACTGCGACACGCCTTGCCGCAGCACGATCGTCCAGGGCAGGCTTGAGTTCAGGAGCACAATGCCGGAGTGCTTGTTCCAGTCGAGCAGGCTCATGCGCCGGTGGCGGAAGCTGACGGTGCCCCCCTGCACGCGCACCGTGGGCTGCGCACCTTCAAAGAGGGCGCGGTACAGCAGCGCGGCATCGTCGCCGGCCCGCAGGCGCAGTTCGAACGCGCCGGTAGCGAATTCCAGGCAGGCGCTGCTGGCATTGCCCAGTGGTGCGCTGAAGTCCGGGCCATGGGCCGCCGGGCGCTGCGCCGCTCGCAGCCGCTCCGTTTCGCGCTGGAATAACTCGCCCGCCCGCTGCTGAAAGTCCAGCATGAGCCGCAGGTCAGCGTCGCTGAAGGATGCCAGGACCAGCGTGGCGGCACGCAGCAGCGGCTCGTAGGCGCTGTCCACGTCGGCCATGCGGCCAGCAAGCGGGCGCACGATCACGCGGCGGCGGTCCGCTGGGTCGCTCTCGCGCGCCACAAACCCGGCCAACGCCAGGCGATCGATCATGCCGGTGATGGCGCCCGTGGTGAGGCTCATGAGGTCGGCCAGCTGGCCGGCCGGCGTGGGCCCGAGCTCCTGCAGCAGCTCCAGGCAGTCCAGGTCCGTGGAGCCAATGCCCAGATCGGCCGCCAGCGCATGGCTGAACAGCGCACTCTGCGTGTTGGTGCGGCCCAGGCGGCGGATGACTGAGGTCAGCAGCGCTGCCCGTGACATATCAGGGCTTGACATGAGCGCACTTCGTCATTATCTTAGCAACTAAGATGATTGCAAATCAAGAAAACCGGCTGATGCCGCTAAGCCTAGCACCACCCGCCAAGGACGACCTGGCCCACGCCGCGATCGTCGCACAGGGCTTGACGAAGACGTACAAAGGAGGAGTTCGCGCGCTGGACGGCCTGAGCCTCAGCATCGAACCTGGCACGATTTTTGGCTTGTTGGGACCGAATGGGGCCGGCAAATCCACCACGGTGAAAATCCTCACCACCCTCACCCGGCCAACCAGCGGAGTGGCCTGCGTGGCCGGCTTCGACGTGGCCCGCCAACCGGAGCGGGTGCGTCACGCCATTGGCTGTGTGGCGCAGGGCAGCAGCCTCGACCCGGAGTTGACCGGCCGCGAGAATCTGACGCTGCAGGGCCAGCTGCACGACGTGGGCCGGGGGGAGCTACGCCGCCGGGCTGGCGAGCTGCTAGACCGCTTCGGCCTGGCCACGGCGGCCAACCGGCTGGTGCGGACCTACTCCGGTGGCATGCAGCGCAAGCTGGACGTGGCGCTGGGCCTGGTGCACCGCCCCCAGGTGCTGTTTCTGGATGAACCCACCACCGGGCTGGATCCAGAGGCGCGCGCAGAAATGTGGGCGCAGATCTCGCGCCTGGTGGCGGAGGATGGCGTGACCATCCTGCTCACGACGCACTACCTGGAGGAGGCGGACAAGCTGGCCAAGCGGCTGGCCATTGTCGATCGCGGCCGCATCGTTACCGAGGGCAGTCCGGAAGAACTGAAAGCCGGCCTGCGGGGCGACACCATTCAGATGGAGCTGGAGGCGCCGCCGAAGCCGGGGCTGGTGCAGCGGGCACTGAGCAGTGTGGAAGGCCTGCGGGACATCACCCTGGAGGGCAAGATGGTTCGGGCCCGGGCAGATCGCGGCGCGGCCGCGGTGCCAGCGGCGCTGGCTCGGTTAGAAGCGGGCGACGTTCGTGTGGCCTCGGTAACCATCGCGCGCCCGTCGCTGGACGATGTGTACCTGCGCTGCGCCGGGCGCGCCTTCACAGAAGCGGCCAAGGAGAACGTCGCATGACCCTGCTCAAGCAATCGTGGTATCTCACCCTGCGCAACCTTCGCTTTCTGCTGCGGCAGCCGTGGTACATCGGTGTCACGCTGGTGCAGCCAGTGATCTGGCTGGTGCTGTTTGGAGCGCTGTTCAAGAACATCACCCAGATTCCTGGGTTCGCCAGCCACTCGTATATCGACTACCTCACCCCCGGCGTTGTGATCATGTCTGCCCTGTTCTCCAGCGGCTGGCTGGGCATGGGGTTCATTGAGGCGATGGATCGCGGAGTCATGAACCGCTTCCTCACCTCGCCCGCCAGCCGTGGCGCGCTGATAGTCGGGTCGCTGGCGTACGGGGGCATCGTCGCGGCCGTGCAGTCACTCATCATCGTGGGCGTGGGGGTGGCCAGCGGGGCGCGCTACAGCAGCCTGGGCGGCGTGCTGCTGCTGCTTCTGGTGACCATCCTCATCAACACGGCCTTCGGCTCCTTCTCCAATGCCGTTGCCCTGCTGCTGCGCAAGCAGGAATCGTTGATCGGAGCGGTCAACTTCCTGGTGCTGCCGCTGGCCTTCCTCTCGTCCATCTTCATGCAGCAGAGCCTCATGCCGCACTGGATTCAGGTGGTGGCCACGTACAATCCGGTGAACTGGGCGGTCTCCGCGGGCCGCGCGGCGCTGAGCAGCGGCGCCAACTGGCACCTCGTCGCCCTGGACAGCGCCTACCTGCTCCTGCTGGCGCTGGCCTGCGCCTGGCTCTCCACGCGCGCGTTCCGCTCTTACCAGCGGTCCATTTGAGTATCTGGCTACCAGGCCTTGGCGACCTCGTCACGTGGGGCGCCGAGGCCTCTTCACAAGCAGGCAGGCGCAGGGCCTACTCCGGCAGGTTCGAAAGTTCGGCCCCTATGAGTCGCCGGTGATGGCGGGGTCGAGGTGGCGCTCCGGATGCTCCACGAAGCCTTTGCGCAGCTCCTCGGTCTCGGTTACCCAATCCGCGTCCCAGGGGAGATAGATGCCGCCTGAACGCACCCGGTAGAGCGACGCATCGTCGACGCCGGGCGGGGTGATGCCTTCGTCTCGCAGTGCCTTGATGGCGTTGAGGATGCGGCGGCGGGTGCGGATGATGAGCACGTCGGTGGTGCCCAGGTGCTCGCGCTGGCGCTGGTAGATGGTGCCCATGCTCCAGGTGATGGCGGCGTCCTGCTTGGCCGCGCCGCCGTCAATGCCGGAGTAGCCGCCGTGCCCACTGTTGCTGCGCTGCAGCTCGCGGTTGAGCTCGAAGTCGTTCTCCGGCCCGGCCTCGGTGCGGAAGCGGCAAAACCAGTCCGTGCTGTTGGGGCGCGTGGGGTTGCCGCCGAAGCGGACGCCCGCTTGGGCGCCGGTGTCGCGGCTGGCATTGATGAAGAACGACATCGTGTGGTGGTCGTCCATCGGCGTACGGCAGATGGCGCCCACCTTCCAGCCCAGCAGCCCCGGCGCGGCCATGTCGAAGCAGGGCATGATGAATTGGGCGATGCGCCAGTATTTCTCGCCCTCGGGTCCGGGCCGCCACGCTCCGGCACAGGCGCCAATGGGCGTGTCGAAGGCCTCGAAGTGCACCCGCCGGTCACGCACCAGGTAGTCCGCGAAAGTTCCCCGGGGCCGCTCGTCCATTTTCCAGGCGCCGCCGTGAAGGAAGCCGGCGTGCACCGTATCGATGTCGCCCTCCAGCACCTGCAGCCAGTTGCACTCCTGTTGTGTGGTCCGCACGGTGCGGCGCATGTCCTCCCGCATGTTGGGCTCCAGGTCCGGCAGGGGCGGCGGTGTGTCGCGCGGGCCCATATAGGCCCACAGCAGCCCGCCGCGCTCCTGCACTGGGTAGGCCATGGCCTTGACTTTGTGCTTGAAATTGCTCTCGGCCGGCTCGTTGGGCATGTCAACACAGTTGCCGTTCACGTCGAACTTCCAGCCGTGGTACACACAGCGCAGCCCGCACTCTTCGTTGCGGCCGAAAAAGAGGCTCGCGCCGCGATGAGGGCAGGAGTTGGCCAGCAGGCCAACCTTGCCGTTGCTGTCCCGGAAGGCGATCAGCTGCTCGCCCAGCAGCATGATGCGCAGCGGGTCGCAGTCCGGCGCCGGCAGCTCGCTGGATACACCGAACGGCAGCCAGTACTGCCGGAACCAGTTGCCGCCGGGCGTGCCCGGACCCACGCGGGTGATGAGCTCGTTATCTTCAACGCTGAGCATCGCCTTGTCCTTTCGCTGAGTGCCTCGAAGAGTCGATTTGCCGCTGATAATAGCGCCGTCCCCTGAGAAGTTTGGCCGCAAAGCCATAAGCGGCCCTTCACCAACCCCCTGCAGCGGCCAGGTCGATTTGAGCGAACGCGCCTGAGCAACCCCACCCGACTGCCGCGGCATGTTTCCGGCCAAACTTCCAGCGCTGGCGCGCGCATCCCGAGCACCCTGGCTGCGTGTCTGCCGCGGCGCCTTGTGAGCGCTGGCCGGCTCGGCTAGGATGGGCTGGCCAGGCAGGAGACAGGCAGGGCCTGGGTGGCTGCATAAGACAAGGAGGAAGAGATCCAACATGGACCAACGATTGCGAGCGGCGGAAGCCTATGTCCTGGCGGTGCGGACCGGTGAGGTGCCGGCAACCGCGGCCGCGGCCAAGCACATCGCCAGCGACGTCGTATTGAACGGCGCCACGGTTTGGGGTCGTCAGGGCTCCACGCTGAACGGTAAGGACGACGTGGTGTACCGCATCACGGGCGAGTGGCCCAACACGCCCGTGATGGTGAAGGGCTTTTGGTCTGAGCCGCGGCTGGAGGGCGACAAGGCGAAAGTGGATGCGACGTTCCCCGCCATGGGCGCCGCGCCGGCGGCCATGCACCTGACCTTCTCCTTCAACGGCAAGCAGGAGATCAGCGTCATCGACCAGGAGATCGTGCCGCAGCCGCGCCCCGAACCCACGGAAACCATTCCGGACTCAGTGCGCGGACTCATCAACGGGGCGCTGCGCAACAACACCCCCATGACCGTGGCTTACGTGGATGAGGACGGCAAGCCCAGCCTTTCGTTGCGTGGCAGCGTGCAGGTCTGCAGCCCCACACAGCTTTCTATCTGGGTGCGCAACAAGGCCGGTGGCATGGGCAAGGCACTCGCCAAGAACCCCAACGTCGCCCTGTTGTACCGCGACAGTTACAGCCGTTCCACGCTCTCCATCCAGGGCGTGGCGCACCAGGAAGAGGACCCAGCCATCTGCGAACGCGTGTGGGATCTCATTCAGGATGTGGAGCAGAAGCACGAGACGCGTGAGTCCGGCTGCGCGCTGATCATTGACGTGAAGAAGATTCAGGGCGGGACGCCCAAGGGCGGCGTGCGCTTCCAGCGCGCGTAACGGCACTCGCGATGCGATGAGCGCTCCTCGCCCGCTCTGCACAGCGGGCGGGGAGCACGACCCTCTTCCAGCCTAAGCGCGTCCAGAGAGCTGCAGGCCCTTCATCAAGCCAGGGTGGCTGGTGACGGCGGAGGGCATGAGCCAGGTGTAGCCTTCCTGCAGCACGCGCTCCACGTTGTCCGCGCTCACATGGGGGTGGCCCACCGGCACGTGGTGCGCCTTGCAGATGGCCACAATGTCGGCCATGGCGGAGCGCAGCGAAGGGTGGTCGTAGTGGCGGGGAATGCCCATCTCCTGCGAGAGGTCGCCTTCGCCGATCAGCACGGCACCAATGCCGGGCACTTGCTCCAGCATGCTGGGCAAGTTCTTGATGGCGCGCAGCTCCTCCACCTGGATGACCACGAGCACTTCGCCGTTCGGCTCAAGCGGCCACACATCCGCCCGCTGGTAGTAGTCCTGGTTACTGATGCCCCAGTAGCGTGCAGCCGTGGTGGGCGCGTCGCCCCGAATGCCAATGGGGTGGTGCAGTGGGTGCTCTTCGCGCTTGGGGTAGCGGCAGGCACCGACCGCGTTCAGGGCCTCCTCCACGGTGCTGCAGTGCGGCCACACGATGCCGTAGATGCCGATGTCCAGCACCTGCTTGGCGATCCACGACACGCGCTCGATGCCATTGGGTGGAATGCGCACGAAGGGTGTGACCGCCGGCGCCAGCGTGCCGCCCGCCACCAGTTGGCGGCGGCTGAGCATGTACTGCAGCGCATCGCGCAGGGCGCGGATGTCGTAGATGCCATGCTCCATTTCGAATACGCAGCCGTCGTAGCGCGATTCGCTGATGGCAACGGCATTTTCCACCGTTGGGGGTGTGAAGGGCAGGAACACCGGCTTGCCGGCGGCCAGCTGCTGGATGACGCCGTTGAGGCGTGGGATGTCGGCCATGTACGATCTCCTTGGTTGGGGCAGTGGCTGCTTCGCCCGCGAGGCAGCCGCACAATCATACGCATGGAGCAGCAATGATCATCGACATTCACGGGCACTACACCACCTATCCGGCCGGCGTGGAGGCCTATCGCGGCGCCCAAATTGCGCAGATGAGTGCCCCCACCAAGGGCAAGATGAACGTCACCGACGATGAGATTCGGGCCAGCATTGAGAACGGCCAGCTCAAGCAGCAGCGCGAGCGCGGCACGGACCTGACACTTTTTTCGCCGCGCGCCAGCTGGATGGGCCACCACTTCGGCAACGAGCTGATCAGCCGCTACTGGTCCGAGCACTGCAACGACCTTATTCAGCGGGTGTGCACACTTTTCCCGGAGAACTTTGCTGGCGTGTGCATGCTGCCCCAGTCGCCGGGCGTGCCCCCAGCGCACGCCGCCGCGGAGCTGGATCGCTGCGTCACACAGTTGGGCTTCGTGGGCTGTAACTTGAGCCCGGATCCCTCAGGCGGCTTTTGGCAGTCGCCCCCGCTGACAGATAGATCCTGGTACCCGCTGTACGAGAAGATGGTGGAACTGGATGTGCCGGCCATGATCCACGTGAGCGCCAGCTGCAACCCCGCCTTCCACCAAACGGGTGCGCACTACCTGAATGCTGATACCACCGCCTTTATGCAGTTCCTTCAAACGCCCCAGGTATTCAAGGACTTCCCCACCTTGCGCTTCATCATTCCCCACGGCGGCGGCGCGGTGCCGTATCACTGGGGTCGCTATCGTGGCATCAATTTGGATTTGGGCCGGCCGGAGCTCACCGAACTGCTGCTGAAGAACATCTGGTTCGACACCTGTGTGTACCAGCAGCCTGGCCTGGAACTGCTGCTGAAGGTCATTCCGTTGGAGAG
>JBOGTU010000188.1:0-5180 GCA_050695655.1 Chloroflexota bacterium
GGCCGATCTGGACCGCATTGCGCACGATCACATCACCAAGCACGGCGGGGTGCCCTCGTTCAAGGGCTACCATGGCTTTCCGGCTTCCATCTGCACCTCTGTGAACGATGAAGTGGTGCACGGCATCCCCAGGAAGACGCGCATCTTGCAAGAGGGCGACGTCATCAGCCTGGATTGCGGAGCCATCATCGATGGCTGGCACGGCGACGCCGCGCTCACGGTGGCCGTGGGCAGTACCAGTGTCGAAAACGAGCGTCTCATGCGGGTGACCGAAGAGAGCCTGGCTAAAGGCATTGAGCAGGTTGCACCGGGCAAGCGCATCGGGGACATTTCGGCCGCCATTCAGCGGTACGTGGAGGCCAACGGCTACACCGTGGTGCGGGAATACGTGGGCCACGGCATCGGGCGGGCCATGCACGAGGAGCCGCAGGTGCCAAACTGGGGCAAGCCCGGCCGCGGCATGCTGATCAAGGACGGCATGGCGCTGGCGTTGGAGCCAATGGTGAACGCTGGGTTGGCGGCGGTGCGCGTGCTGGACGACCAGTGGACGGTAGTCACGCGCGATGGGCACTGCTCGGCCCACTTCGAGCACACGGTGGCCGTGGTCGAGGGTGGCCCGCAAGTATTGACCAAGCTATGAGCGTGCGTCGGGCAAGCGCATTGCACGCGAGAAGCGAGAACACGGTAAGTTCCCTGGGAGGCAGAACATGAAAGTACGAGCGTCCATCAAGCCGCGCTGTGAGAAGTGCAAACCGATTAAGCGCCGGGGTGTTAGGCTTATCATTTGCGTCAACCCCAAACACAAGCAGAAGCAGGGCTGAGATATGGCACGTATTTCCGGCGTTGACATTCCTCCCAACAAGCACGTGGAGGTGTCGCTGACCTACATCTATGGCATTGGCCTAACCACCAGCAAGCAGATCCTCCGGCAGTCGCAGATCGAGCCGACCACGCGGGTGAAGGACCTGACCGAGGAGGAGGTCAACCGCCTGCGCGAGATCATCGACAAGGACTACAAGGTAGAGGGCGATCTGCGGCGCGAGGTGTCGCTCAACATCAAGCGGCTCACGGAGATCGGCTGCTATCGGGGCGTGCGGCACCGCCGCGGCCTGCCGGTGCATGGGCAGCGCACGCGCACCAACGCCCGCACCAAGCGCGGCGTGCGGCGCACGGTGGGCGCCCACAAGAAGGCAATCAAGAAGTAGTGCCGGCGCAAAGCGCGGGCCAGCACACCAACGGAGGGGTGCCCGGCTGGTGTTTCGCGGGCAGCGACAGGGGCAGCACCCAGAGTAAGGAGAGGTATGGCTGAACAGCAGAGACGGCGTGGCCCGGTGCGGCAGCGGCGGCGGGAGCGGAAGTCGGTTCCGCGCGGCCAGGCGCACATCCAGTCCACGTTCAACAACACCATCGTGACGCTGACTGATCCCAACGGCAACGTGCTCGCCTGGGGCAGCGCGGGCGCATCCGGCTTCAAGGGGTCGCGCAAGAGCACCCCTTACGCCGCCCAGGTGACGGCCGAAACGGCCGCCCGCAAGGCCATGGAGCATGGGCTGCGTGAGGTGCAGGTGTATGTGAAGGGGCCGGGATCCGGCCGGGAGGCAGCAATTCGGTCGCTCCAGGCGGCCGGGCTGGTGGTGATGTCCATTGCTGATGTGACGCCGATTCCGCATAACGGGTGCCGCCCACCGAAGAGGCGGAGAGTCTAGAGGAGAACCTATTGGCACGATACACCGGACCGCAGTGCAAGCTCTGCCGCCGCGAAGGCATGAAGCTGTTTCTCAAAGGCGACCGCTGCCTGACGCCCAAGTGCGCCATTGAGCGGCGCCCCAACATCCTGCCGGGGCAGATACAGGGCGCGCGGCGGCGAAAGCCCACGGAGTACGGCCTGCAGCTACGCGAGAAGCAGAAGGCGCGCCGCATCTACGGAGTGCTGGAGCGGCAGTTCCGCCGCCATTTCGAAGAGGCGGATAAGTCCACCGGCGCCACCGGCGAGCGGCTGCTGCAGGTGCTGGAGTCGCGCTTGGACAACGTGGTATTTCGCATGGGCTTCGCTAACAATCGCAACACCGCCCGCCAGCTCGTGAACCACGGCCACTTCACGCTGAATGGTCGCAAGACCAGCATCCCCTCGGCCAAAGTGAAGGCGGGCGACGTGGTAGCGGTGCGGCCCAACAGCCGCGGCGAGGAGTACTTCAAGGACCTGCTGGAGACCATCGCCTCGCGCGACATACCGGAGTGGATAGAGCTGGATGCGCCCGCGCTGTCGGCCAAATTGCTGATGCTGCCCGAACGCCGCCAGCTGGAGACGATCATCAACGAACAGCTGATCGTCGAACACTACTCGCGCCGCATTTGAGCACAAGTTCAGGCGAGTTGCCTGACGCTGGAGTGAGAGAGAAGTTGGAAAACGAACAGGTTGATATCACGCTGCCCCGCATCGAGGCGCTGGAGCAGGAAGATCGCTACGGCAAGTACGAAGTGCAGCCGCTGGAGACCGGCTACGGCATTACCCTGGGCAACGCGCTGCGGCGTGTCCTCCTCTCCTCGCTCCCTGGCGCAGCCATCACATCCATCAAGATCGATGGCGTCTACCACGAGTTCTCCGATATCCCCAACGTGAAGGAGGACGTCACCGAGATCATTCTCAACACCAAGAAGATTCGCGCGCGCTCGTTCTCGGCAGATCCGGTGATGCTGCGGCTGGATGTCAACGGCCAGCGCGATGTGACCGCGGCCGACATCTACTGCCCCAGTGACGTGGAGATTGTGAACCCGGAGCTGCACCTGGCCACGCTGGACAGCAAGGATGCGCACCTCTCCATGGAGTTCACGGTAGAGCGCGGCAAGGGCTACATCCCCGCGGACCAGAAGGAGGGGCTGCCCATTGGCGTCATCCCGGTGGATGCCATCTTCACGCCCATAGAGAAGGTGGTGTACAACACCGAGCACACGCGGGTGGGGCAGATGATCAACTACGATCGGCTGCTGCTGGAGCTGTGGACGGATGGCACCATCAGCCCGGGTGATGCGCTGCAGCAGGCGGCGGAGGTGCTGGTGAAGCACTTTCAGCTCATCTCCGGTTTCAACGAGGTGCCGGCTGAGGCCGAGAAGACGCCGCTCAGCAACTACCCCATCCCCACCAAGCTGTACGACATGCCCATCGAAGAGCTGGACCTCTCCACCCGCTCGTACAACTGCCTCAAGCGCAGCAACATCACCAAGGTGGGCCAGGTGCTGGCGATGAACGAGGACGACCTCCTCTCAGTGCGCAACTTCGGGCGCAAGTCACTGGATGAGCTGTATGACCGGCTGCGCGTGCGCGGGCTGATCGACAAGGATGAAACGGGAGCGGAGAAGGGAGCCGACGAAGGTGCGGCATAGGATCGACGGCCGGCATCTGAACCGGCACACTGGGCAGCGGCTGGCGCTGTACCGCTCGCTCATGGTGTCGCTGCTGCGGCACGAGAAGATCCAGACCACGGAGGCCAAGGCTAAAGAGGTAGCTGGCATGGCCCACCACCTGATCACACTTGGCAAGCGGGGCGACCTGCACGCGCGGCGACAGATCATCGCCGCCATTGGCGACGAGTCGCTGGCAGCCAAGATGATTGACGTCGTCGGCCCCAAATACAAGGAACGCCCGGGCGGCTACACGCGCATCACGGCGGTGGGCCGCCGGGTGGGCGATGCCGCCCCCATGGTGGTGCTGGAGCTGGTGAATTAAAGTTCAAGCTGCTGGTCGAGTACGACGGTACCGACTTTCATGGCTCCCAGGTGCAGCCGGGCCTGCGCACGGTGCAGGGCACCCTGCTGGACGCGCTGCTGTGCATCACCCAGGAGCACATTGGCCTGGAGTTTGCCGGGCGGACCGACGCGGGCGTGCATGCCTTGGGCCAGGTGGTGAGCTTTGCCACAGCCTTTCGACATGGCCCCGTGGTGCTGCAACGCGGCCTCAACGCGGTGCTCCCGCGTGATGTCGCCGTGCGTGGGGCCGAGGAAGTGGACGCCAGCTTTCATGCGCGGCGGTCGGCCAGGGAGCGCTGGTACCGCTACACCGTGCAGGTGGGGCCCGTACCACAGCCGCTGCTCCAGCGAACGACCTGGTTCTTTCCGCGGCCGCTGGATGTGGAGCGCATGACCGCCGCGGCGCGGTACCTGCTGGGCGTGCACGACTTCATCGCCTTCGGCAATGTGCCCGGCGGGCGGGGCTCGTCCATCCGGCAGATGACGCATGCCTCCGCCTGCCAGGAAGGCGATCGCCTGGTGCACATTGATGTGAAAGCCACGGCCTTCCTCAAGCACATGGCGCGTTCCATCAGCGGCCTGCTGCTGCGCACCGGCACGGGTGAGGTGGCGCCGGAAGAAGTGGCGCGCGTACTGGCGGAGCGGGATCGCCACGCCGCGGGCCCGGTCGCTCCGGCGCGCGGCTTGTGCCTCATGGGCGTGAGCTACGCGCGCGGGACGTGACTGATGGCCGCGAGTATTCGGACGCAAGGGATCTGACGAGGAGACGATGATCGGCAAAACCTACACCCCAACGCCGGGCGAGATTCAGCGGCAGTGGTACGTGGTCGACGCGGAGGGTAAGCGGCTGGGCATTCTCGCGTCCGCCGTGGCCCGCATGCTGACAGGCAAGAACAAGCCCATCTACACGCCCAACCTCGATACGGGCGACTTCGTGATTGTGATCAACGCCGACAAGGTGGAGCTCAGTGGCAACAAGGCCGACAAGAAGGTGTACCGGCACCATACGCTGTACCCCGGCGGCCTGCGCGAGGTGCCCTACCGCAAGATGCTGGCGGAGCACCCGGAGCGCATTGTGGAGCTGGCTGTCAAAGGCATGTTGCCCAAGAACAAGCTGGGCGAGGCCATGTTCGGCAAGCTCAAAGTATACGCTGGCCCCAAGCATCCGCATGCATCACAGGATCCGCGGGAGCTGGCGTTAGGAGGCAAGCAGTAATGGCTGGTCAAGCGTATTTTCACGGCACCGGGCGCCGCAAAACATCCGTGGCGCGCGTGCGCATCTTCGCCGGCGAGGGCGCCTTCATCGTGAACGGCCGCCCCGTTGAGGAGTACTTTTCGCGCCAGGTATACCGCGAGGCGTGCCGCGAAAGCTTCCGCGCAACCGAAACACTGGGCAAGTACAGCGTGACGGTGCGGGTGGCCGGCGGCGGCCTGAC
>JBOGTU010000189.1:0-20679 GCA_050695655.1 Chloroflexota bacterium
GCGCTGTCTGGTCCTCGTAGATATTGGTGGTGTAGTTCTTGATAGGCAGGTTGCCTGTGCGCGAGCCGGTGGTGAAGCCGCCCAGGGTGCCTTGCTTGTACAGCCCGGAGCCGAAACCACTGCTCCGGATGCCATTGGAGAGCGCGTCGGCCGCCGTCCACAAGCCCCCGGGATCGGCCACGGGGAGGGCTTTGGTGCCGCGAATAATGGCCAGCGCCTTCACCTTCTTCTTGCTCAGCACGGCGCCCACGCCGTTCTTGGAGGCAACGTGCCCGTAATCGCCCTCAATGGCGGCAAAGCGCACGAGGTTCTCGCCCGCGACGCCGATGCCGTACACGCTCATTTGGTGGCCCGAGCGGCCATGCTCGGCCATGAGGCGATCCTGCAGCTGCCAGGTATCCAGCCCCAGCAGGTGGCTGGCGGGCAGCAACTCCACGTGGTCGTCTTCAATGTAGACATATACCCACTCGCTGGCCTGCCCCTGCAGCACGATGCCGTCGTACCCGGAGAACTTGAGGCAGTGGCCGAAGAAGCCGTTGGCCTGCGTGGACGTAGCGCCGCCAGTGAGCGTGCCGCGCGTCACAACACTCATGTTCGAGGTGCCCCAGGAGAGGCTGCCGGCCATGGGCCCGGTGGCCAGGGTGATGCGGTTATCGGGATGGTCCCAGGTGACGCCGGCCGGGACCTCGTCGTACAGCACGCGGGCGCCAAAGCCGGTGCCCCCAAGGTACTTGCGCGCATGGTCTGGCCCAAAGGGCTGGTTCCAGATGCGTCCGCTGCTGAGGTCCACCCGCAGCAGCTTGCCGGCGTAGCCATAGGCTGTGGCAGACGGCGCCGGAGTGTGGGTGGGCGCGGTGCTGTGATTCATGTGGGGGCTCCTGCGCTGAGAGTTCCAGGCCCGCCGGCTCCGGCGAGCGCGGCCGCCAGCGGCAGGCTGGGCGTGCCCAGCACCATCCGCGGCAGCAGGCTGCTGACAGCTCGGCTGGCGAGATAGACCTTCTTGAGCTCGAATGGCTGGTGCACCAGCAGGTCCTTCCAGGCGCCGAGTGGCTGGCCGGCCTGGATGAGGCCCTTAAGCATGCCCATGTCGTTCTCCGCGGCCATGCGCCGCGCCGGCCCGATGATGACGCCGCCCGTGAGCGTGTCGCCCGCCCACACGTAGCGGCGATAGTGCCCGCCGGCGGCCCGATCCTCGGTGTAATCGTCGCCCGCCCAGTTTCCGAAACTCGCGGCCTGCAAACCCGCCGTCTCCACGACGTTCATGAGCATGCTGCCGGCATAGTCGTGGGCCCGGCCGGCCATGGCCGCGCCAATGATCCGCCCCTGCTCCATGGCGGCCACTTCGATAGCCATGATGCCGCGCTGCCCGGTGCGCGGATCCAGGGTCTCGGCGATGTCTCCCGCGGCATAGACGCTGGGGTCGCTTGTCTTGAGCGTGGCGTCCACCAGCACGCCACGGTTCAGGGCCAAACCGCTGCCCTTGAGCCATTCGACATTGGGGGCGATGCCCGTGGCCACGATCACCACATCGGCCTCCACCGGCAGCGCCTGGTCCTTTAACAGCAGCCGCTTGCGCCCACGCGGATCGTCTTCGATGCTCAGCAACTCAGTGCCAACGAAGGAGTGAATGCCCTGGCTGCTCATCCAGTGTCGCAGCACGCCGGCGCCTTCGCGGTCCAGCATGCGCGGCAGCACTGAAGGCTCGCGTTCGATCAGAGTGACCCCGCAGCCGGCTTCGCGCAGCGGGTTCACGATGGTGAAGGCGATGAACCCGGCGCCGATGATGGCAACTTCAGCGCCGGGGGTGGCCACTTGGCGCAGCGCCTGGGTATCGGCCAGGGTCCAGTGCTCGTATACCTTCGCGCCATCTATGCCCGGCAGCGGGGGACGCACAGCCCGCGAACCCGTGGCTATGAGCAGGTCGTCGTACGGCACCGGCGCACCAGAATCAAGCTGCACCTGCCGCCCGGCCGTGTCCAGCGCCTGTGCATGCCGGCCCAGCAGCGTATGCACACCCAGTTCGCGCAGCCGCTCGGGGCTGATGGTGTAGACATTCGCTTCGTCGATCTCACTGCTCAGGTAGTAAGGCAGCACCATGCGGGCGTAGGGCGGCTCCTGCGCAATGAGCGTCACATTCGCGGTGGGGTCGAGCGACAGCAAGGTGGTGATGGCGTTGAAGCCGGCGGTGCCCGCGCCAACGATCACGTGCCGTGGCCCGGGCATCAGCGTGCCGCCTGGGCCAGGGTGAGGTCACGCGCGGCGCGCTCCCCGGCAAACACGCCCAGCCAGTCGCTGGCTTGGCCTTCCACCCATTCGATGGCGTCCATGGGGCAGGCGCGGGCACAGGCGGGATCGCCCCCGCAGAGGTCGCACTTGAATGCCTTGTGCCGGTCGAGGTCCAGGAAGATGGTGCCGTAAGGGCAGGCGATAGTGCACAGCTTGCAGCCGGTGCAGCGGTCCCACTGCACAACCTTGGCGCCGGTGCCGGCATCAATGGTGATGGCATCGACCGGGCAGGCGCTGAGGCACCAGGCCTCATCGCACTGGAAGCAGGTGTACGGCGCATAGCTGGTGTGCAGCTCCAGCGGGGCCACGCGAATCACCGACTTGGCCGGCTGAAACGTGCCGGTCTGCTGCTGCGAGCAGGCGAGCTCACAGCGCAGGCAGCCGGTGCACCGCTCGGGCGTGATGCGCAGAACCTTGTTGGCGGACATGCAGCCTCCTCGGGCCAGGAGCTTCAGCGGGAGCGAGCCCTCTGCCGCAGATGGTACTCAGATGGTACTCAATGCGGCGTCTCGGTGCAGCTTTGCCGCTGGGCCCTTGGCGCTGTCGCCGACGGACCGCTGCATTAGAATCGAGAGCGGTTCAAACCGAGCCGTAGAGGTGTGAATAGGTGCCTGAAGGAGTGAGTGAAAACGTATGGCCGCGATGATTGAGGCAGGCGGATTCCGTTACGAGTCGCTGCAGGACTGGGCCAAGCTGCCCGAGGGGTGGACATTCATCGAAGTGTCCGGCGTGGCCGTGGACTCGAAGGACAATGTGTATGTGCTCTGCCGCGGCGAGCACCCGGTGGTCGTTTTTGACAAGCAGGGGAACTTTCTGCGCTCCTTTGGCGCAGGCGAGTTCAATCATCGCGCGCACGGCATCCACATCAGCCCGGACGACTTCGTTTACACCGTGAATGATGACCAGCACTGCATCAAGAAGTACAGCACCGAGGGCAAGCTGCTGGAGACTATCGGCAAGGAGTACGACCCGGCCGAGAAATGGAGCGGCAAGCCGTTCAACCGGCCCACCAACATGGCGGTTTCGCCAGCGAATGGCGATGTGTATGTGACCGATGGCTACGGCAACGCACGCGTGCATCGCTATTCGCCGGAGGGGCATCACATCCTTTCCTGGGGTGAAGCGGGCGTGGCGCCAGGGCAGTTCCAGGTGCCGCACAACGTGGTGGTGGATAAGGACGAGAACATTTTCGTGACCGACCGCGAGAACAACCGGCTGCAGGTATTCGATAAGAATGGCAAGCTGCAGGACGTGTGGCACAACATTTACCGGCCGCAGGCGCTGTGCATGGATCGGGAGGGCACTATCTACATCGGCGAGATGCTCAACCACCCCGAGCTGGCCGACCACCCTGGCCTGGGCCACCGCTTGAACGTGTACACCCACACCGGCCAGCACCTGGCACGGCTGGGCGACGCAGCCATTGGCGACGAGGCTACGCAGTTTATTGCCCCGCACGGCTTTGCCGTGGATTCACAGGGCAATCTCTACGTGGGCGAGGTATCTCACACCGTGTACGGTCGCCGCTTCACTCCGCCGCGCACGTACAAGAGCTTCCGCCGGCTCACGCGCGTGCGCTGAGCCGCCCCGGCAGCAGGTTCCGCTCTTTACATAAGGCATTCTTACCCTTTCCTCAGCTTTTTCTTAGTTTTCATTCGCGACTTTTTCACGAGGCGCTGATACAAAAGGGCGGGAGTTTCAGAAACGCCTCCTCGCTTGCACAGCAGGCTGGCTCTATGGAAACTTGCTTGATTGTTTGCGGGAGGCGTTGGCAGCATGCTGGTACGCGGCACACGGGAGCAGCCCCGTTGATTCGCCAGGGCGCGAGCTGGGTCGGCAGCCTGGTGGCTATCCTGGTCCTCTCCGGCTGTGGTGCGGGCACGTCGGCGGCGGGCGGGTTCCCTGGCGGCCGCCCCGGTGGGTTTCCTAAATCGCCGGTCACGGTGGCCAAGCCGACCAACGGTTCCATCTCCGCCGGGTTCACCATCTCGGGCGATGTCACCGCATCGCAGCAGGTGAGCCTGGCGCCCAAGGTTTCCGGCATCATCGTCAAGCTGCTGGCCGACGTAGGCACGCAGGTGAAAGCGGGCCAGGAGGTGGCCGAGCTCGACCACGCCTCATTGAGTGCCGCGGTAACCCAGGCGCAAGCCGGCCTTGAGGTAGCCCAGGCCAAGCTGGCGCAGATCCAAGCGCAGGGGCGGCCGGAGGACGTTGCCAAAGCCAACGCCGCGCTGGCCGAGGCCCAAGCCAACCAGGCGAACGCGCAAGCCGCGCTGAATGCCGTGCAGGCCAAGCTGCAGGCGCTGGAGGCCGGACCACGACCCGAGCAGGTGGTGGTCTACCAGAAAGCCATTGACGTTGCCAAGAACAACCTGTATTCGGCCCAGGTGAGCCGCGACGCTTCCTGCCGCTTCCAAACGGCAGCCAGCTGCACAGCGGGCAACGCCACAGTGAACGCGATGCAAACGGCCCTGGACGAGGCCAACCTGCAGTACCAGCTCAACATCGCGCCGCCGCTCTCCACGGACGTAGCTCAGGCCGAGGATGCGGTACGTCAGGCCCAGGGCTCACTGGACAGCGCCCAGGCCGGGGTCACCTCGGCCACCAATGCCGCCAAGGAAGCTGCGCAGCCGTACGTCGCCACGGACTTCCAGTCCGCCCAGGCTGGCGTCGATTCGGCCAAGGCCCAGCTGGCAGCCTCACAGGTGAACGAGCAGCAAGCCTTTGTCTACGCGCCGTTTGCCGGCATCATCAGCGCCAAGCTGCTGTCCGAAGGCGCTCTCAGCTCGCCCTCGGCGCCAATTTTCACCCTGGTCTCCAGCGCGGTCGAGATCGATCTGCCGGTCGCTCAGGAGCAGATAGGCCAGCTCAAGGTGGGGCAGTCCGCGCAGCTCACCACGCCCGCGCTGTCTGGACAGACCATAGACGGCAAGATTGAGACCATCTCTCCCACGGCCGATCCCAAGTCCCGCACCTTCCAGGTGACGGTGGTGCCGGCCGCCCAGGGCGGCAAGCTGAAGGCCGGGATGTCCGCCGCGGTCACGTTGCTGACGGTGCAAAAGACGAATGCGCTGCTCATCCCCAAGGATGCGGTGGTGGTGCCTACGGGTGGCACCGGCAAGGCCGGGGTGTACGTGGTTCGCAACGGCCCGGCGGGGCTGGTGGCCATGTTCGTGACGCCGGTGTTTGGCGTTTCGAATGACACCTCGACGGAGGTTCTGAGTGGCCTGGCCCCGGGCGACCAGATTGTGGTACAGGGACAGACCAATCTCATCAACAACCAGCCGGTTCGAATCGCCACGCCTGGCGGGCCGGGCCCCGCCCCAGGTGGCTCGGCGCGGCCTGGTGGCGCTGGCGGCACGGGAGGCAGCTCGGCCCGCGCCTCCGCGCAGCCCAGCGGCAGTGGGGCGCCCTCTGGCCGGCCCTCCGCCGGCGGCAGTTCCGCCGGCTAAGCGGCTCACGCACAGCGACGAAGGGTAGGCATCGCACATGGGTCTTACACGAATCGCCCTCCTGCGGCCGGTGGCCATCACCATGCTCTTCCTGGCGCTCGCGGCCATGGGCATTGTGGCCTACACGCGCTTGCCCGTGGAGCGCTACCCCGATATCAGCTTTCCTTTCGTTGGCATTTCGGTCGGCTACCCCGGTGCCTCACCGGAGGACGTTGAGCGGCTCATCACCACGCCGCTTGAAAATGCCGTGGTGGGCGTGAACGGCATGAGCCAGATCAACTCCAACTCCAGCGAAGGGAGCTCCAGCGTCTTCATCAGCTTCAACGAGGGGACGGATGTTGGCGCGGCTTCGATTGACATAGAGCGCAAGGTCAACGGCGTCCGCCGCCGACTGCCCGCGGGAGCGACGGATCCTTCCATTAACACGGCGGACCCCAACGCCTTCCCGGTCATGAACGTGGCCATCTCTTCCAACAAGCTGGACCTGCAAACCCTCACCACGCTGGTGCAGGACCAGATATCGCCGCTCATCCAATCCGTTCCCGGCGTGGCGAATGCCAATGTCAGCGGCGGCGCCACGCGCCAGATTGAGATACGCGTGGACATGAACAAGCTGCAAAGCTACGGGCTGTCGCTCACACAGGTGCAGAATGCCCTGGCAAGCGAGAACGTTTCGCAGCCTGGCGGTGTCATTCGCACCGCCTCGCAGGTGTTCAACACGCGCGCGGAAGCACTCATCGCCCAGCCGGCCGACTTCGGCAACATCGTCGTCAGCGCGGCCGCCAGCACGTCGGCCGGGGCTGCTGCCAACGCGGTGGTGGGCAGCAGCCCCAGTGGTCCGGTGTACCTGAAGGACGTGGCCCAGGTGCTGGACACCACAGCCTTCCAAACCAGCTACCAGCGGCTGAACGGCAAGACGGCTGTGGGCCTCAGCATCACCCAGCAGGCCGGCACGAATGAAATTCAGGTAGCGGACGGTGTGCGGGCGGCGATCGACAAGCTGCAGGCTTCCATGGGCGACGAGAGCGGCATCCACTTCGACGTGGTGAACGACCAGTCCCTGTTCACCCGCGCCGCCGTCAGCGACGTGCAGCGCAACCTGTACCTGGCCATCCTGCTCACGGCCATCGTGCTGCTGGTGTTCCTGCACACGCTGCGTAACACCCTCATGGTGCTCATCGCCATCCCTACGTCCATCGTCTCCACCTTCTTCGTTATGTTCGCACTCGGCTTCAACCTGGACACCATGTCTCTCATGGCGCTGGCGCTGCTCATCGGCATCCTGGTGGATGACTCGATTGTGGTGTTGGAGAATATCAACCGGCACTTAGCCCTGGGCGAGAATCCATGGGAAGCGGCCTTGAAGGGCCGTTCGGAGATCGGATTGGCGGCCATCGCCATCACGCTGACAGATGTGGTGGTGTACACGCCGGTCGCCTTTATGACGGGCAACATCGGCCAGCTGTTCCGTGAGTTCGGGCTCACGATCGTGGCAGCCACGCTGTTCTCGCTCCTGGTGTCGTTCACGCTCACACCCATGCTAGCGTCGCGCCTGCTTTCCGGTGAGTCGCTGGAGCACATCACGGGCCGGGGCCCGTGGGCCATGTTCACCCGCTGGTGGGAGCGCATGTTCACCCGGCTGACTGAGCTCTATCGGCGTGTACTGGGCCAGGCGCTCAAGATGCGCTGGCTGCCAGTGTTGGTGGGCTTCGCCATGCTGGCACTCGTCATCTCCTTCATTCCGCTGCATGTCGTGGGGCAGGAGTTCACGCCCCAGGAGGACGACAACCAGTTCAATGTGCGCATCATCATGCCCGTGGGCACCGCCGTGTCCGCCGCCAACACCGCCGCCCAACAGGTGGAGGGCGAGCTGCTGCACATCCCCGAGGTACGCACCGTGTTTGCCTCGGTCGGTGGTGGGGGCGGTCCATTTGGTGGGGGCGAAGGGAACGCCTCTATCTCAGTGGGCTTGGTGGATAAGGGCCAGCGCAGCCGAAGCGTGTTCGACATATCCAAGCAGGTCGCGGCGCTGGCGAACAACATCCCCGGGGCGTTCGTCAGCACCAGCGTGCCGGCGCCGCTGTTCGGCGGTGGGTTTGGCGCGCCGGTCAGCGTGGTCATCACGGGGAACGACTTCAACCAGCTGGGCGCCATCGGCACCCAGGTTGTCGGCATCCTGCAGAGCACACCTGGCGCTGTGCAGGCGCGGAGCTCGGCGATCATCCCCTCACCCGAGTACGACGCCATCATCGATCCAGCCAAGGCGGCGGATGCAGGCGTCACCGCGCAAACCATCGCCAACACGCTGAACACGGCCATTGAGGGCGTCACGGCCACCGAATACCAGCCCGCGGGACTGGATCAGGTGAATGTGGTGCTGCAGCTGAAAGGGGCTGAAACCCTGACGCCAGCGCTCATGGGGGCTATCCCGGTCCAAACCAGCAAGGGCACTACCGTGCGGCTCGATCAGCTCGCAACCATTGTGCGCAGCACCAGCCCCGGCACGATTGCCCATTACAACCGGCAGCGCACCGTGAGCGTATCGGCCAGCGTCGAGGGCCGCCCTGTGGGTGACGTGATCGCGGATGTGCAAAAGCGAACCGAGCAGCTGGCACTGCCGCCCGGCTACACCATCAGCATCCAGGGGGTGAGCAGCCAGCTCAACACCGCTTTTGGGGCGCTCATCCAGGCACTCACCCTCTCAGTCGTCCTCATGTACATGCTCATGGCCGCGCTGTACGAGTCGCTCATTTACCCATTCGCGGTGCTCTTCTGCCTGCCGGTTGCGCTAGTAGGGGCGTTTCTGGGGCTGATTGTGGTGGGCGACACCATCAACATCTTCTCCATGATCGGCATGATCATGCTGGTTGGTCTGGTGGCGAAGAATGCCATTCTCCTGGTGGACTACACCAACACGCTGCGGCAGCGCGGCTTGAGCCGCGACGAAGCACTGCTGGAAGCGGGACCAACACGCCTGCGGCCCATCCTCATGACCAGCACCACGCTGGTGTTCGCGATGATCCCGCTGGCGCTCAAGCTGGGCGATGGCGCCGAATCCCGCTCGCCGATGGCCGTGGTAGTACTCGGCGGGATGATCACATCCACCCTGCTGACGCTGGTGCTGGTGCCCTGCGCCTACTCCTATCTGGACGACCTGCAGCGACTGCTGCTGCGGCCACTGCGCCGTGGTGCTCGTGGCAAGGGCACCACGCCGGCGGTGATGGCCGGCGGATCGGAAGATGGGTTGTAAGCTGGAGTTGATCTGAGTCGAGAAGGGCAAGGTGAGGCGCAGTGCCGGTGCGTGATGATGCTGATGGCGTGCGAGTTCGCGGTGGCCGCCGCGACCGAGCCGCTATGGCCGGCGGCCGGCGCTACGCGCCGGTACGTCCCCGGCGGCGCGCACCGCACCCCGGTGGGGCAGGTGGGCAGGGCACACCCCCGGTCGACGCGGATACACGCTGGCTGGCGGAGCACCCGCGGCCGGCGCATCGCCTGCTGTGGCCCTTCTACGTCGCCATGGCGCTGCCCTGGTTGATGTGGGGCGCCGCGCTGCTGCTGGCGCACCTGGGCGTTTGCGCGCTGTGCGTCACCACGGGCGACGTCTCACTGCCGTTCCCTGGCTTGTAGAGCACGCGAGAATGGGCGGCGTGACGGCCTGCAACCGGTCACAGGCGCGATGTTACGCTTATCGCCACATCAACGTCGAATTGCCTGCAAAAGGAGCCTGACAATGACCGACCGCGTGCGCGAGATCTTGTCCTGGTATGCCGGTGAGAACCCCGGGGTCCTGACCAACCTGGCGCGTATGCTGAATCACGGCCGGATCGGTGGAAGCGGCAAAATGGTCATTTTGCCGGTCGATCAAGGGTTCGAGCACGGCCCGGCGCGATCGTTCGCGCCCAACCCGCAAGGGTACGATCCCCGCTATCACTTCCAACTGGCCATTGACGCCGGGTGCAATGCCTACGCCGCCCCGCTTGGCTTTCTCGAAGCAGGCGCCGCGGAGTATGCCGGCCAGGTCCCACTGATCCTCAAGCTGAACAACTCCGACACCCTGGCGAAGACGGAGCCCTGTCCAGCCGTCACGGGCTCGGTAGCGGACGCGCTGCGGCTGGGCTGCTGCGCCATCGGCTTCACCATCTATCCCGGTTCCGGCGCCCGCAACACCATGTATGAGGAGCTGCGCGAGCTCACCCTGGAGGCCAAGGCCAAGGGCCTGGCGGTGGTGGTGTGGAGCTATCCCCGCGGCGCGGGCCTATCCAAGGCGGGCGAAACCGCGATTGATGTTACCGCCTACGCCGCGCAGATAGCCGCGCAGTTGGGCGCCAACGTGGTGAAGGTGAAGCCGCCAACAGATCACATCGAGCAGGACGAGGCACGCAAGGTGTTCGAAGCGCAGCGCATCCCCATTGCGACCCTGCCGGACCGCGTGCGCCACGTGATTCAGGCGGCCTTCAATGGCCGGCGCATTGTCATCTTCTCCGGTGGCGAAGCCAAGGAGACCGAGGCTGTGTTGAACGAGATTCGCGGCGTAGCGCAGGGCGGTGGCTTCGGCTCCATTGTAGGCCGCAACTCCTTCCAGCGACCCAAGGAGGACGCGGTGGCGCTGCTGCACACCATTCAGGACATCTACACCGGCGCGAACATCCTCGCCGGCGTCGCCTGAAAGGCGGTTCGTGCCCGACAACGTTATAGAGAAAATCACCTCGCTGGCCAAGCGCCGCGGGTTCATCTTTCCCAGCAGCGAAATCTACGGTGGCATCAACGCCTGCTGGGACTACGGCCCGCTGGGCGTGCGACTGAAGAACAACATTAAGGCCGCCTGGATGCGGGCGATGACGCAGTTGCGCGATGACATCGAGCCGTTGGACGCGGCCATTCTCATGCACCCACGAGTATGGGAAGCGTCCGGTCACGTGGAGAACTTCACGGATCCTCTGGTCGACTGCCGTGCCTGCAAGCACCGTTTTCGGGCGGATGAAGCGCCCGACGGCCTGTGCCCTAACTGCGGCAGCCCAAACATCAGCGATTCGCGCCAGTTCAATATGATGCTCAAGACCTTCATGGGGCCCGTTGAAGAGGAGGCGATGCAGGTGTACCTGCGGCCGGAAACGGCCCAGGGCATCTACGTTAACTTCGAGAACGTGCGTCAGAGCGCGCGCCGGCGCATCCCGTTTGGCATCGCACAAATCGGGAAGGCTTTTCGCAACGAGATCTCGCCCGGCAACCTCATCTTCCGCTCGCGCGAATTCGAGCAAATGGAGATGCAGTACTTCATCAAGCCGGGCACCGACGCCGAAACGTTTGACCACTGGCGAGGCCAGCGCATGCAGTGGTATGTGGACCTGGGTGTTACCAAGGAGAAGCTGCGCTTCCGCGAACACGAGCCGCACGAACTGGCTCACTACGCGCGCCGCGCGATGGACATCGAATACCTGTTTCCCTTCGGCTGGAAGGAGCTGGAAGGCATCCACAATCGGGGCGATTGGGACCTCAGCCGGCACCAGCAGTACAGCGGCAAAGATCTCACGTACTTCGATGACCAGGCCAACGAGCGCTTCATCCCCTGGGTGATCGAAACCTCTGGTGGCGCGGATCGCGCCGCGCTCACGTTCCTTGTGGACAGCTATGACGAGGAGCCGGACAAGGAGGGCGTGCGCACCGTGCTGCGCTTCGGCAAGCAGGTAGCGCCAATCGCCGTGGCCATCCTGCCACTGTCCAAGAAGGAACCACTGGTGGAGCTGGCACGCACTATTGATCGGTCGCTGCGGGCCCGCTTCGTGACCGACTACGACGAAACGGCCAGCATCGGCAAACGCTACCGCCGGCAGGACGAGGTGGGCACACCTCTGTGCGTAACCGTGGATTTCGAGTCGCTGGAGGACCACGCGGTCACCATTCGGGAGCGCGACTCTATGGCGCAGCAGCGCGTCTCCACGGATCGACTCATCGAGGCTCTGGAGGCCACATTCGCTCGCTTAAAGTAGGCCTGCTGCCTCAGCCAGGCTTGCGGGGGAAGCGCATCGTCTGGGAGAGCCATTGAGTGGACTCCCAAAAGGCGAAGGCCGTGCGCCACTCATTGCGCTGCACCAGGTCGTGATACTGGCTGCCCCGCGCCTGGCGAGTCACACCCTTCACCATTTCGACCGTGGCGAGGAACTCATCCAGGTTGCGCGGTCCTCGCACGGAGGTGCGCAGCGTAGGCGCGACATAGAACGGCGCCTTCACCTGCCGCATGCAGCTGGCGGCAAGGTAGGCGAACGTCGCCGTCATGGCGCCTCCGCCGTCGGCGCGGCGGATCCGTGGCGCTGGAGAAAAGATACCTGCGCGGTCCCACTCCGACTGGCGCGCCTTGTTCGCGGCGAGGCGATCGATGAAACGCGCGTCGCCACGTGTGTAGGTGGTGAAGTAGGGCGATTCCACGCCTTCGGCCACCTCGTTCAGGTAGCCAAGCGCATCGTCCGAGATGGCTTCACGCGCCCCATCAATGTCGGTTGAGATGTCGCGGGGCGGCTCAATCACCAGCAGCATGAGCGAGTTGCGCGCGATCCGCGCGTAGCGGTTCAGCTGCTCCAATGGAATATCCGCTTCTGCCATCGGGCTCCTCCTATCAGCACTATCGGCCACATGGCGCCGGGTTTGCACCCAGCTCGCCGGCTACACGTGCGAGAGCAGGCAAGTTCTACGCACAACTCATGCCAGCTTACGGGCGCTCGTAGCGGGTGAGCAGCCGCGGCTTACGCAGCTCGGTGAGCCAGCGTTCGGCTTCGGCTTGCCAGGTGGGGTCGCGCAGCAGGGCAACCGCGTTCTCCAGGTCGTACTTGGCCATCGGCTTGTTGCCGAGCGCCCCGTAGGCCAGGCCGCGGTTGAAGTGCGCCAGCCCATTGCTCGGCTGCAGATCCAGCACATAGGTGCAATCACTGATGGCTTGTTCACATAACGCTTGGCGGGCGGGATCTGTTGCGCCCAGCGGCGCGGCCTTGCCCCAGTGCGCCGCGCCGCGAATCAAATACGCTTCGGGGAAGCGCCGGCGCAGCTCGATGGCGCGGGTGCAATCGTTGATAGCCTGGTCGCAGCTGCCCAGCGCGTAGTACACCAGCGCGCGGCCGTAATAGGCTTCGCCGTAGTCGGCGTCCTGGCGGATCACTTCGGTGTACAGGCCGAGCGCCGCATCCAGCTGGCCCTCGCGCTGCAGCCGCAGAGCCTGCTCGTACAGGCCATCGGTGTTAACGGCTGGGTCAGCGGCAGAGTGAGAGCGGTGGAAGGGTGGCCCCGCGCCCGAGTCCCTCGTGCGGGGTTCGGCCGAGCGTCGGCTGTAAGGAAGCCGCGCGCCCTCGGCTACAGGAGCCTCCGCTTGCGCCCGGGGGAGGGGTTATAGGTCGCGGCGAACATCTCCAGCTGGTCCCGGTCGATGATGTATTTGTTGCCCCACATGGTGGCCGGCAGCCGGCCTTGCCGGATGAGCCGCTTCACGGTGTCGACATTGATCTTCAGCCGCTGCGCAGCCACCATCACGTCCACGTACTGATCGAGCAAAACTGCTACGTCCTTATGATCGTGTTATCACGGTAGTATGTGACCGCAACTATAGTGGCAACGACACATTCTGTCAACGGGTTTGTCTACCGGAGACAAACTGGGCGCTCAACCAGATATTTGGCTCGCTCGACGGCCGGCGGCACGCCGTGCCACAGGCCCGGGAAACGGCGTGATGAACGCGCTGGTGGTGACCGGCGGATCAGTGCGTGGGAGGGAGCAGGCGCTCGATCTGCCCCGCGCGGCCTACGATCAACTCGTCGGTCAGGCCAATGAACAGGCCGTTTTCCACAACCCCGGGCACGCGATTGATGGCATCTTCAAGCTGCCGTGGGTCGGCCGGCTGCACGCTGCAATCCAGGATGTAGTTGCCATTGTCCGTGCAGTACGGGTGCCCGTTACGCTGGCCGGGCTCACGCGGCCGCAACTCGGGCTCGCAACCCAGCGCTCGCAATCCCAGTTCGGCCAGGCGCCAGGCGAAAGGGATCACCTCGACCGGCAGGCGCGAGTGAGTGCCAAGGCTCGGGCTCAGCTTGCCACTGTCCACAATGTAGATGCGGCGCCGCGCAGCGCGTGCAATGAGCTTCTCGCGCAGCAGGGCCCCTCCCTGGCCCTTGATCAGCCGCAGCTCCGGATCCACTTCGTCCGCACCGTCCACGGCCAGATCCAGCGATTGGCGCTCGTCAAAGGTAGTGAGGGCAATGCCAAAGTGCTTGGCCAGATCGCCCGTGCGGTTGGAGGTGGGGATGCCGCTTACCGACAGGCCCCCGCGGATGCGCTCGCCCAGCGCCCGCAAAAAAAAATAGGTGGTGGTGCCGGTGCCTAAGCCCAGCACCATACCCGGCTGCACTTCGTCCGCGGCGGCTTGGCCCACCAGCGCTTTTTCGGCGTCGTTCACTCAGCAGGCAACTGTACGGCAACAGCCCAACTGTTGGAAAGGTGGGGGACGCTGGCCCGTCAACTCCCGGCTGAGGCGAGGCCGGAAGATATACTGCGGCCAATGACCGGACAAGCGATCGATACGCTGGCCACGGTAGGCAGTTTCAGCGTTGCTCTGGCTGTGTTTATCTGGGTGCTGTTTTCGCGCCTGGAATCACGCATCGAGGCCACAGACGGCAAGATCGATGCGACACGCACTGCTCTTAACGGCAAGATCGACGCCACACGCGTTGCCCTTGACGACAAGATCGACGCCACACGCGTTGAGCTGCGCACGGAGATTCAGGATGTCGACGCAAAGCTGGACGACCTCCGCAAGGACGTCGCCCTCGTGCAGCAAGCGGTCGCCAAACTGGACGGGCGTGTCGACGAACTTTCGGGCGTCGTCCGCACGACGATCACCATGCGTTCTGCCTGAAGCGCTCATTGGCGGTCAAACGCCCGGACGGCGGCATCAAGGCATCGTACACTCTCTCCGCACCTGTTGGAGAGGCGGTTCGGCCGGGCTATACTGAGATGCTCATGAAAGACGGTATTCACCCTCATTACGGAGAGGCCAAGGTCGTGTGCGCCTGCGGCAACACCTTCACCACCGGCTCAACCAAGCCGCTGCTGAAGGTAGACCTCTGCTCGGCGTGCCACCCGTTCTACACCGGCCAGCAGCGCATCGTCGACACAGCCGGCCAGGTGGAGCGATTCCAACGGAGGTTGGAACGCAAGCGCGCATCGTGACCTACCAGCGAAAAGGGGGGGCCAGCTGGCCCTCCCTTTTTCGTTTCTCCGGCCTGAAGGCGGCGCACCGCCATATTTGACAAGCTGAATGCCATAGGGGCGCGCTATGAGGAGCTGAACCGGCTCATCGCCAGCGCCGCGCCCGAGCATCTGGCCAGGTATGGGCGCGAGCTGGCCAGCATCGAGAAAGTGGTGCTGCTGCACCGCCTGTACAGCGCCGCGCAACGCCAGTTGGCGGAGGCCGAAGCCCTGCTTCACGGGGAGCAGGATGAGGGCATGCGCGACCTGGCGCGCGTTGAGATGGACGCACAGCGCCAAAGCCGTGACAGCCTGGAGCGGCAGATCACGCTGGCGTTGATTCCCAGCGACCCCAACGACGAGAAGAACGTGGTGGTCGAGATTCGCGCCGGCGCTGGCGGCGATGAGGCGGCCCTCTTCGCCAGCGACCTGTTCCGCCTGTACACGCGCTACGCGGAAGGCCGCCGCTGGCAGGTGGAACTGGTGAACGCCAACGAAAACGGCGTCCACGGCTTCAAGGAGATCGTGTTCGACATCAAAGGCAAAGGCGCCTACAGCCGGCTGAAATATGAAGGCGGTGTGCACCGGGTGCAGCGCATCCCAGTGACCGAATCCGGCGGGCGCATCCACACCTCCACCGCGACTGTAGCGGTGATGCCGGAGGCGGAGGAAGTTGACGTAAGAATCGATGAGGGAGACCTGCGCATCGACGTCTATCGCTCCACCGGCCATGGTGGCCAGAGCGTGAACACCACCGATTCCGCTGTACGCATCACCCACCTTCCCACGGGCCTGGTGGTGACCTGTCAGGATGAAAAGAGCCAACTGAAGAACAAGAACAAGGCCATGATGGTCCTGCGCAGCCGGCTGCTGGACCTGGAGCGCGCCCGGCACGATGCGGAAGTAGGTGCGCTGCGGCGGGGCATGGTGCAAACAGGCGACCGCAGCGAGAAGATCCGCACCTACAACTACCCGCAGGATCGCGTCACAGACCACCGCATCAACGTGTCCGTGCACAATTTGCCGGCCTTCATGGAAGGCGCCATCGATGGCTTGATCGATCAGCTCATCGTGGCCGAACGCGCCGAGAGCCTGGGCAATGGCGCTGGTTGAGGCGCTGCCGGCCACACGACGTTCAGCGGCAGCCCAGGGCTCCATTCGGGACGCCGTGCTGGCGGCAGCTGCCCAGCTGGCGCACTCCAGCGATACGCCACGGCTGGACGCCGAAGTGCTGGCCGCGCACCTGATGGGGTGGGATCGCGCTCGGCTGCTGGGCCACTGGGACGCGCCGCTGCCGCCGCCGCTGTCATTGAGCCTTTGCGAGTTTGTGGCGCGGCGCGGCGCGGGCGAGCCCGTGGCCTACATCACTGGGCACAAGGAATTCCTGGGGCTGGACTTCCTGGTGGATCGTCGCGTACTCATTCCGCGGCCCGAATCGGAGTTGCTGGTGCAGCTGGCCGCGGGCTGGCTGCACCAGCGCCCTGACGCGCGAGTCGTGGACGTTGGGACTGGGAGCGGCGCGATCGCCATCGGCATTGCCCTTTGCGCACCCCAAACCCGCACGGTCGGGATCGACATATCGGGCGATGCGCTGGCGGTGGCCTGCCAGAACGGGCGCCGCCTGGGCGGTAGCGTGCGGTGGCTGCAGGGTTCATTGCTGCAGCCCACCACCACACCTTTCGACCTGGTGGTCGCCAACCTGCCCTACCTGGACCGCGAAACGATGTCGGCGCATTGCGACACGCTGCGTTTCGAGCCGCGCCTGGCGCTGACGGATGAAGGCGATGGCCTGTCGCTCTTCCGCGCGCTGTGCGAGCACCTGCCGGAGCACCTGCCGGAGCACGGTGCCGTGCTGCTCGAAGTGGGCGACGCGCGCCAGGCAGCAGCGGTGGCCGCACTGTTGCGCGCGGCGCTCCCGCATGCGATTGTGACCGGCCATGCGGACCTTGCCGGCCTGCCGCGCGTGATCCAGGCGCTCCGCCGTGCCTAGCCTGCGCCTGGCCGCGAGCGAGGTCGACCGCGCCATTCGCATAATCCTGGATGGCGGGGTGCTGGCCTACCCAACGGACACGGTGTATGGCGTGGGCTGTCGCGATGCCGCGCGGCTGTTCGAAGTGAAGCAGCGTCCAGCGGAAAAGCGCATCGCCTTCCTCACTACCAGCCTACCGGCCGATTTCCCGAACGCGGCGCGCCGGTTGGCCGCGGCGTTCTGGCCCGGCGCCCTCACCATAGTCTCCGGCGATGAGGCCTACCGTATGCCGGACCACCCACTGGCGCTGGCACTGCTGGCCGGCACCGGACCCTTGCCGACCACCAGCGCCAACCTCTCAGGGCACCCCGCGACGGACGATCCAGATCGGGTGTGGGAGGAGCTCGGCGGCCGCGTCGATGCGCTGCTCGACGGCGGCCGCTGCCCGGGAGGTCGCGAGTCCACGGTGGTGACGGTGGACGGCGCTATCTTACGGGAAGGCGCCATTCCCGCCGCCGCGCTTGAGCGGGCCCTGCGATCCGGCGGGTAGGGGAGGGCGGCGCGCTTCGAGGTGCACCTTGCCCTTATGCGTTAGGACGGGTCACGGCGCCCTCGGCCGCGGACGCGACCATGGCCGCGTACTTGGCGAACACACCGCTGGTGTAGCGGACTGGCCGCGGCTGCCACTGCGCCAGGCGCGCCTTCAGCTCCGACTCAGCTATGTCCAGCGTGAGTTTGCGGTTGGTGATGTCAACGATGATGGGATCGCCCTCGCGCACCGCGGCGATGGGCCCGCCAACGGCGGCCTCCGGGGCCACGTGGCCCGCCATAAGGCCGCGCGTTGCGCCAGAGAAGCGCCCATCGGTGAGCAGAGCCACGGAATCGCCCAGCCCCTCGCCAACCAGCGCGCCGGTTACACCCAGCATCTCGCGCATACCCGGGCCGCCACGCGGGCCCTCGTAGCGGATGACCACGACATCTTCCGGATGAATGTCACGGCGTGTGGTGGCAGCCATCGCATCCTCCTCGCAATCGAACACGCGGGCCGGGCCGCGATGGTAGGTGCGTTCGTAGCCTGCCACCTTCACCACGCAGCCCTCCGGCGCCAGGTTGCCCTTCAAGATCACCAGGCCGCCCTCGGGCTTGAGGGGTCGCGACACCGGCAGCACCACCTTTTGCCCCGCCGTCTCCTGGGCGCCAGCGGCCTCCTCGGCCAACGTGCGCCCGGTAACCGTGGGGGCCTTGCCGTCGATCAAGCCGGCCTCGATCATGCGTTTCGCCACCAGCTGAATGCCGCCAGCGGCGCTCAGGTCCACGGCGGTGTAGCGGCCGCCAGGCATCATGTCCACGAACAGCGGCGTCGCGCGGCTGACGCGATCGAAGTCATCGATGGAGAGCGGAATGCCCGCCTCGCGGGCCAGGGCCAGCAGGTGCAGCACGATGTTGGTTGAGCCGCCTGTGGCCGCGGCGCCGGCGATGGCGTTGGCAAAGGCCGCGGGGGCGAGGATGTCGAGCGTTTTGCGATCCTGCCGGACCATTTCCACGGCCAGCTGGCCAGCCTGAAAGCCCACCTCATCCTTGGCGGGATCCGTAGCAGCTACGCTGCCCGAGCCGAGCGGCGCCAGCCCCAGGAACTCCATGGCCATAGCCATAGTGTTGGCGGTGTACTGGCCCCCGCAGGCGCCGGCGCCGGGGCAGGCCACGTTCTCCAGCTCGAGCAGGTCGGCATCGCTGAGCTTGCCGGCGGCATTGGCGCCAACGGCTTCGAACACATGCGCGATCGTCACTTCCTTGCCTTTGAAGCGGCCGGGCTGAATGGAGCCGCCGTACAGTGCCAGGCCGGGGATGTTCAGGCGGGCCAGCGCCATGGACGCGCCGGGCCCGGTTTTGTCGCACCCGAACAGGCAGACCAGGCCATCGAACATGTGGCTGCGCGCAACCAGCTCCATGGAGTCGGCGATCACTTCGCGGCTCACGAGCGAGCCCTTCATGCCCTCGGTGCCCATGGTCACGGCGTCGCTGACTGAGATGGTGTTGTACTCCATGGGCGTGCCGCCGGCAGCGCGAATGCCACGCTTCACATGCTCGGCCAACCTCCGCAGGTTGTAGTTGCAGGGCATCGTTTCGATCCACGTGTTGGCCACGCCGATGATCGGTTTGCGCAAGTCCTCGTCGGTGAGGCCGATCCCCTTGAGCATGGCCCGCGCCGGCGCCCGGTCGCGCCCCTGCGTGATGGTGTAACTGCGGAGTGTCTGTTCGCTCATTGCGTTGCGAGTGTATCAGCGCGTGTTTTGGCGCGAACGTGGCTGAGCCGAGTGGCCTCCACGCGGTCTTCGCTTAACGCCTACCAACCGCGTCAGGGCCCGGGCCCACTCATCTTCGCTTAACTGTAATTATGCGAATATAAGTCGCGAGCGGCGGCAGCGCTCTGGCATCACGCCGGCAAGGGCACTTTGCTGGCGGTTGAGCCGCCGGGCAGGCCCAGGCCGCGGTATGCCTCGAGGCGCTTGCTCAGCTCCTTGAAGAAGGCCGGGCACGTTTCCGGCTCGGGCGCGAAGGGTGCAAACAGGAATTCGCCCACGGTGATGCCGGCCGCCGCCATGGCCGGGATATCTTCCAGCACTTCCTCCAGCGAGCGCCCGCCGCCGGTGCGCATCCAATACGCTACGTCCAGGCCGGCCGGGTCGCGCCCGGCAGCGCTGAGCGCATCGCGCAGCTGCTGGATCTTCGGCGCCAGCTCGTCCGGCGTTTCGCGATATGCCTGAAAGGGAATCCAGCCGTTGCCCAGCTCCACCACGCGCCGCACCAGGCGCGGCGTGAACTTGCCGCCAAACCAGATAGGAATGTCGAAAGCATGGTCCGGGCGCGGCTCGCACAGCATGTCGTCGAAGTTGACGTATTGCGAGTGAAACGAGGCTGGCGAGTTGCCCCACAGCGCGCGGCACGCACCCAGGTTATCGTTCAGCACGGCGCCGCGTTCCTTGAAGGGCACATTCAGGGAGTTGTACTCCTCCTCTTGCCAGCTGGTGGAAACACCCATCACCAGCCGCCCACCGGAGAGCGCGTGCACGCTGGCCGCGGTTTTGGCCAGCAGCACACCGGGGCGCAGCGGAGCGATGAGGATGCCTGTCATCAACCCAATGCGCTGCGTGGCGCCCGCAAATGCGCTCAGCGTCGTCAGCGGTTCCGGCCAGGGCTCAACGGGCGTGTGCATGTTGGGCCCATAGGTGTGGTTGGTGGGGTTTGGCTCCGCATGATTGATCACATGCTCCGCCAGGCATACGTAATCTAAGCCGGCATCATCCGCCGCTCGGGCCAGATCGATCATCTCCCGGAGCGGACGCCCAATGAACATGCGCGCCGAAAACACTAGAGCAAGTCGCATGGTGCACACCCTCCCGCCCGCGGGATTATGTGAACTCAGCCCGACGGCCCAAGCCTGCGCCCGCTGTGGCGTGCGCATTGTAGCCCTAACAGTTTGGCGGGGTACAGTGACGGAAACGTCGAGTCGGACCCGGGGAGGACAGGTGCATGGCGCGAGCCGAGGAACGTGAGCTCCGCGAACAGCTGGCGGAGAGCTGCCGGGTGCTGGCTCGCCTGGGGCTGGTCGATTACATGGGCCACCCCAGCGTGCGCCTGCCGGGGACGGATCGCGTGCTCATCAAACCGCGGCACTCACTGCGCATCCGCTCGCAGGATCGGCTCAAGCCGGACGATTTCGTGCTGATAGACCTGGATGGCAACCTG
>JBOGTU010000190.1:0-13027 GCA_050695655.1 Chloroflexota bacterium
GGTCAGGCCGAGGCCATTCGCCACGGTGTGGCGCGGGCACTCTGCCGTGCCGACGAAGCGCTGCGTGGCCCGCTCGGCAAGGCCGGCTTCCTCACCCGCGACGCACGCATGCGCGAGCGCAAGAAGTACGGCCTCAAGCGCGCCCGTAAGGCCCCTCAGTACACCAAACGCTGAGGCCTGGCCGCCCACACCGACTGGCCTGGGCAGGGGTGCCGCGCCGGCGCCCCTGCCCAGGAGCACTCTCGCTCGCCACGGGGAGGCGACGAGATCCCGCCCCAGTGGATGCGCGTGATAACGGGCGTCATGATCTCTGCATGGCGCGGAAGGTGGTCTCCGGATTGGCAACGCGGTCGGCGTGACACTGCCACACGAGTTGTTGGCCACATATGGCCTGAGTGTTGGGGACGCGGTGGAGGTTGTCGGCAAGCCGCATCACATTGAAGTCGCACCGCAACGGAGTATCCGTGAGTTATTGGACGCTTGGTGACCCATCGCCCGGGCATGCTGCATCACTGGGGGAACCGGCTTTTGGCGGCGTCAACGATGCCGGGATGGACTTGGCCGCGTGGGGGACGGTCTACCCTCGCCCAGTCTCCGAGGGAGGGGGCGAGGGCAGTGTGGCGATGGTGGATTCTTCTATGCTGGCGGCCGTTGGCTTATCCGATGTCGCGGGCTGGCGTGAGTGCTCGGGCTGTGCGCGTGGCGCGAGCGATGCGACTGGCGCTGGCGGCTGACTTTCAGTAGTCAGCGGCAAGAGTATGTGAAAGGTCGCGCCCTGGCCTGGGGAACTCTCGGCCCAGATGCGGCCGCCATGCTCGTGCACTACTCCAGATGCGATGTATAAGCCCAGGCCCATACCGGCGAAGCGGCGGTCGTTCACGTTGGTGCCGCGCTGGAAGCGCTGGAAGATGAGTGGGAGATCGTCCGGCGCGATGCCGATGCCGCTGTCGCTCACGGTCACGTGCGCCTCATGGCCGTCCAGCCAGGCCGTGAGGCAGATGTCGCCACCTTGGGGTGAGTACTTCTCCGAGTTCTCCAGTAGGTTGTCCAGCATCTGCCGTACGCGGACCACGTCGAACGCGCCGGTGAGCTCGGCCTGCACATCCACCTGAATGTGGTGGTGCGACCTGGGCCGGTCGTGCGCGGCTGACTGGAGGATGTCGCCCAGGTTGGCCCGCTGGCGGACGCCCAGCAAGCTGCCCCGCTCAACGCGATTCGCATCCAGCAGCAGATTGACCAGGTCGCGCAGCCGCCGGGTTTGGTCCACGATCACCTGCAGCCCGTGTGCATTGGCGGCAGGATCGCCCGCCCGCTCTGCCTGCCGGAGCAGCAGCTGCGCCTGGCCGAAAATCGAGGTGAGGGGCGTCTTCAGGTCATGCGCGGCGGCGCTGAGAAAGTCGTCGCGCATGCGGTTCGCCTCCTCGTGGGCGCGTACCGCGGCGGCCTCGTCGATGAGGTTGCGGCTTTCGAGGATCACGGCGGCCTGGTTGGCCAGCAGGGTGAGCAGGCTCAGGTCTTCTTCGGCGAAGATGGTGGTGCGGGCCACGGCGGAGAGCACGCCCAGCGGAGTGTGGCCCGCGGTGATGGGCGCCGCCAGCAGCGCGCGCAGGCCGACGCGCTGGTACATGTCGCTTTCTGCCGGATTGGCGCGGCGCGCGTCGGGCGAGAAGAGGGGGCGCTGCTCCCGCAGGACACGCCCAACCAGCATGTCATCCGCGGGCACCACCAGCGGCCCCTGATCGTGGCCCTCCACTTCACTATCGGCGGCTGGGAGGCGGTGACGGCGGTCGTACAGCAGCACCTTTCGGGTGGGCTCATACAGACCGATGGCTGCCAGCCAGGCCCCCAGCGAGGTGGCCGCGCCGTCCTCCAGCTCCCGCACAATCGCGGGGGTGTCCGGCAGGCGGGGCAGCTCGGCCGCGCGAGCCAGGAAGGCGTACAGCTCCGGCTCCTGCCAGGCGCGCCGCAGCCAGCGCGGTGTGGCGAAGCCGATGTAATAGGCTGCGCCCGAGATGAAAGCGCACACCTGGGTGGCCACCGTGACGGCCATAACCAGGCCGGGGCTCTCGACCTGGAGCGGCAGCGCCACGCCGGCCAGGGCGATGGCCAGCGCGATGGCGCCCGTCCCGGCCGCGACGGCCGTCATCCGCCGCTGCGTGACGCCGCGGGATCGAAATGCCTCCACTGTGAACGCCACGGCCGCGTAGGCGGTGAGAGCCACAAAGTACAGGACCAACAGCAGATCGAGCCAGCCAGGGCGCGCATTGGAGCTGGCGAACAGGCCCACGATAGAGAGCGCCAGGCCCAGCACCGCGCCGGCGCTCACCACGCGCGGAACTTCGGAGAAGTCCTCCACCATGCGCAGCAACAGGTAGGGCATGGCCAGCAGCAGCGCACCCACGAGGTCGATCACCAGCGAGCTGGCTGAGAGGTTGAGGATCTGTACGATGGCGCCTTCCGCGGAGATCAGCCCGATGGCGCCGAACAGGATGGCCGTATCAAGGGTGGATTTTCGAGGGTGGCGGGCGGCCTGCGCCAGGGTGACCACGAACACCACAAGGTAGAGTGCCCAGGTCGTGTAAGTGAGGAGATCCTGCGCCGTCATAGCCGGCTAGAAGTTAGGCCGCGAAGCCATGAGCGGCCCTCCACCAACCCCCTGCTGCAGCCGCTTCCATGCCAGCCAACGCTCCTGCGCAAGCCCACCAGGCCGCGGCATGCTTCCGGCCCAAAGTTCCAGGCGCCGCGGATGGCAAGCGTGCCCGCTGTGGCCAGAGCGTGACAGCAGGCCGTTGCCTTGGTGTCATTGTCTAAGCATAGTCCCCTGGCATTGCCGCATGCCGCTCTTACGTGTGCATTCCTCACGCGCAGCATCGCCCTCTTGACAAAAATGCACGCGAAGATGCAACCTGCCAGCCAGGATGGCATTCGCGTGGCCATTTCCTGTCGCCAGCGTCGCCGGGCGCACTGGCCATGGCACGGCCACGCGGCGGCGGGTTGTGGCATCGGCCGCGTTGCTGGTGCTGGCGGTGGTGCTCCTGCTCAGCAGCCCCAGGACAACGGTGCAGGCCGCGTTGCCCACTGCTCCGACTCCGGCCTGGACGGTGCTGAACTTTCGGGCTTGTCCTCGGGGCGAGCCGTTGGGCCGCGAGGCGGCGCTGGTGATCTCATCGCTGGGACCCTCGGCGGCCATGGGCGCCACCAGCACTATCCAGGTTGGCTCCGCGAGCAGCGTGGTCACCGGCTACACCACCGAGAGCGAGTCCCACACGGTGGTGTGGGGGCTCAGCCGTGCCACCGGCCAAGTGAGCTCATCCGATGCCCTGGGCCGCGAGGTGCTGGCGCGCGTGGCCGCCAGCTGCGACTGGCCCTATCCCGGCCGGTCCGATGGATGAGCCGGAAGCGGGCCGCGCGCCGGGACGTTGGCCGGGAAGCTGTCTGCCAGGTGGATTGGTCCGGCAGTGGCGCTTCAAGGGGAGGTGGTTGCCCTGAGAGATGGTGGAGAGTCCAAGCTTCTACGGCTGCACGGTGATGTCGCGGTAAGGGGCGAAGCGGTGCACGATCTCCTCCAGCGCGGGCAGCACGTCGGCCGGCTGGTTAGAAAAGCGGCGCAGGTGCACCCGGATCACGCTGGCACCCGTGGCGGCGATGGCTGGCACCTGCTCCATGCTTTTGGGCACCGAACCATCGAGTGGGGGCAGCTCGTCGCATACGTCGAACCGCTGGCCGCCGCGCCCGGCCTGCCGCAGCTGGTCCTTCAGCAGGGCGATGGCCTCGGCCTTCTGAGCCAGGTTCATGCCGAGACCGCCAAAGGGCATCCAGCCGTCGCCGAGATTCACCGTCCGCCGGATGAGGCGTGGCGTCACCTTGCCACCGAACCAGACGGGGATGCGATCGCCCGGGGCGGGCCGCGGCTGGCAGTGCATCGCCTCGAAATTGACATAATGAGAATGAAAGCTCGCGGACTCCTGCTCCCACAGCGCACGGCAGGCGCCCAGGGCATCTTCGAGCACCTGGCCACGCTGATCGAAGGGCACGCCGAGCGCGTCGTACTCATCCTTCTGCCAGCTGGTGGAAACGCCCAGCACAAAGCGGCCGCGTGAGAGCGCATGGAGTGTGGCGACGATCTTGGCCAGCAGCCCGGCCGGCCGGAGCGGGGCGATGACGATGGCGGACAGGAGCTTGATGTGCTGGGTTGCCCCGGCCATGGCCGCCAGCGTGGTGAGTGGCTCGGGGATGGGCATCTCCAGGTGGTGCGGCAGCCAGCCGTGCCCCGAGGTGAGCGCGTGCTCGCCCATGAGCACGTGATCCGTGGTATCGATGTAGTCCACCCCGAGCTGATCCGCCGCGCGGGCAACGTCCAGCAGGCGGTGCTGCTCGGCGGGCGAGTACATGGCGCCCTCCGCGGTGATGCTCAGTTCAAGTTGCCGGGCTGCTGCGCTCATGTGCTGGCTCTTTCCCTGGGTTTTGGAATTCTGCCCGCGGTGCCGCGAAGGGATTCATCGGAGGACGTGGAGGTGAGCGGGCGCCGGAGAGATGGTACCAGCGCGCGGCGTGAGCGGTGGGGCGTGGGACCTTTCGCACAGCAGCCGTGCATCCGGTGGGACTCTCGCGTTATCTGGATGCACCGGATACGGCGGCAGAGGGCGGGGTGGCGAGCGGGACGATGGGTGCGGGGTGGAGGGTGTGGGGCGGCGCCTGGGGCGCCGGGCTGCTGCTCGTCAGTTTCATGGTGAGCTTGGCGTGGCCGGCTGCCGCGCGCGCCAGCGCCGGACCGCCCGCCTGCAGCTTCGTCCTCGGCTTCAAGGCGCTGCGCGTGGCGGCCGCCAGCACGATAGGCGCCTGCCGCGACAACCAGCAATTCGCTGCCAATGGCAATGCACAGCAGCTCACCAGCAAAGGCCTGCTGGTGTGGCGCAAGGCGGATAACTGGACGGCGTTCACCAACGGTTACATGACGTGGATCGCTGGCCCCCACGGGCTCGTGTCGCGCTTCAACGATGAGTGGTTCGAGTGGGAAGCCTACCCCGCGCAGACGCATGACGTGGCTGTGACCGAACAGCCACCGGCGCCTCCCAGCCCGAGCGAGGTGTCGTTGGGAAGCTTGATTCACGTGGACCAAAGCCTCAACAACTGCGGGCCCGCGGCGGTGGCGGAGGTGCTGCGCTACTACGGCCTGGCGCATTCCCAGCAAGAGCTGCGGGGGCTGCTGCGGCCGGAGGATCCCTCGGGCATGGTGCTTGGCGCAATCGCCCCGGTGATGCACGGGCTTGGCCTTTCGGCGCTTGTGCGCTATGGCGGCAGCGAGGCACTTGTCAAGGCGCTCGTGCGTGCGCATCTCCCAACTATCGTTGAGCAGACAGTCAGTCAAACTGATGGTCAGCTTCACTACCGTGCTATCGAAGGCTACGATGACGCGCAGCAGCACTTCCTGACGGCTGATCCACTGCTGGGGCCGCGCCGTGCCATAAGCTATGCGGCATTCGATCGGTTGTGGGCGCCCACGCACCACACCTGGGTGCTCATTTACCCACGCTCACGCCAGGCGAGCGTGAACGCGGCGCTGGCGGTCGCTGGCTGAGCCGATGGTGGCACAATATGCTCAGGAATTGACGGTGGGCAGCACGGCTGCTCCACCGCGGCGGGAGCGAAGCCATGCTTTACGAGCGCGCGCAGACCCTGTACGACGTCGCTGAGGAGATTGTGGGCTGGCAGGCGGCGGGCAAGCAGGTGGTGCTGGCCAGGGTGGCAACGATCCAGGGGTTTGGCAGCCGGACGGACGGTGCGGTGATGGCACTGAACGAGAGCGGCGTGCACCGAGGCACGCTGCTTTCCGGCTCGGCTGATGACACGCTCCGGCGGGAATGGCTGGCGCTGCTGGGTGACCGAGCGGCCCAGGCGAGAACATTCAAGGTGACCATCGGGGACGATGATGCGATAGAAGCTGGGCTGGGCTGCGGTGGCTCGGCGCAGATTGTGTTGCAGCGGGCGCGCGCGCTGCCGCCGCCTGTCTGGGCGGCGGTGGAGCAGGGCCGGCGACTGGCGCTGGTGAGCGGGCTGAGCGGCGAGGGCTGCGTGTTGTTGAGCGAGGACGAAGAGGCGGTGGGCCAGCTGGCCGGCGGTGATCTTGCGGAGGCCGGCCTGGCACGCGCCCGCGAGCTCCTGGGCCGGGCACGCACCTGCGCGGAGGTAGTGGCGCAGGGTGGCGGCCAACTGCTGGTGGAGGTGTTCGTTCCACAGGTGCACCTGCTGGTGGTGGGGCAGGCGTCTCTGGCCGAGGCGCTGGCGGCGCAGGCGAGGCTGCTGCGCTGGCGCAGCTCCACTGTGGATGGCCTGGCGGCTGCTCAGGCGCCGCTGGGAGAGCTGCGTGCGTGCGACGCACTGGTGCTGCTCACCCATGACAAGGCCGTTGACGCACAGATGCTGGCCAGCGCGCTGCGGCGTGGCGTCGGCTACGTGGGCGCGCTCGGTTCGCGGACTACGCAAGCCGGCCGCCGCGAACGGCTGACCACCCTGGGAGTGGATGACGCGCTGATAGCGCGGCTGCACGGACCGGTAGGGCTGGATATCGGCGCCGCCACGCCCGAGGAAACGGCGGTCAGTATCGTGGCCGAAATTCTCGCGTCGCTGTCGAGCAGGGCGGCCACGCCGCTGACCAGCTCGTCCGCGCCCATCCACGGCTGATCCACAAATGCCGCCGATGGCCTCCATGTCAAGGCTCCTACCGCGCGGGGCACAAGTCGCTTGGCCCAGCGCTGCACCTGAAGACGGATGTCTCCGACCTGTCTCAAAGTACTGATAATCAGTGTAAAGGAGTATCATAGACACTGCTGATGGGCGTTGACGCGCCACGGGAGTACGTTCTTTCAAGCGGGCCAGCCGCTGCCGCCGAGGGGCATGGAAGGCCGAGGACGGGTGGCGACGCAGCCGGGCATTTCGTACTGGAGGTGGACCTGGCGCTGCGGCTTGGCAACTTTCAACTGGCCGTGCGGTTGGAGACGGCCGCGCGACGGCTCGTGTTGTTTGGCCCATCAGGATCCGGCAAGAGCGTGACGCTGCGCAGCATCGCTGGGCTGGAGCGGCCAGCCCAGGGCACGGTGCGCGTGGATGGTACGACATTGTTCGACGCTGCCGCGGGGGTGAACGTGGCACCGGAGCGGCGGGGCATCGGCTACGTGCCGCAAAGCGCCGCGCTGTTCCCGCACCTGACCGTGGCGGACAACGTGGGCTATGGCCTGCGGCGGCTGCCTGGCCGGGAGCGCCAGCGGCGAGTGGAGGAGCTGCTGGCGCAAGTGCACCTGGCTGAATACGGGGCGCGACGTACGGGTGAGCTGTCCGGCGGTGAGCAGCAACGGGCCGCGCTGGCGCGAGCGCTGGCCACGCGAACGCGGCTGCTGCTGCTCGATGAGCCCTTTTCCGCGCTGGATACGCCCGTGCGGGCGGCGCTGCGGGAGGAGATGCTCTACCTGCAGGAGCGACTCGAGTTCGGGTGGGTGTTCGTGACGCACGACCTGGAAGAGGCGTACATGCTGGCGGATGATATCGCCGTGTACGGACAGGGCCGGGTGCTGCAGCTTGCCCCGCGCGATGACGTGTTCCACCGCCCACTGAACCTGGAGGTGGCGCGCCTCGTGGGCATTGATAACCTGCTGCCCGTTACCGCCAGCGGACCCGATCGCGTGGCTTTGGCGGGCATGGCGCTGGAGTTGCAGGTGGCTGCCCGCATGCTGCAGCCGCGCGGCGAGTACTGGGCCTGCATCCGGCCGGAGGATATCCGTGTGATCCGCAAGGATCGGGGGCGGCAGGACCTCGGCCGCGGCGCGCTCCTGGCCGGGACCATTGAGCGCGAACGCCAGCTGGGCCTTACCGCGAGGCTGCACGTCCGGATAGGCTTCGGCCCTGCCACCAACCTGGTGGTGGACCTGCCACGCCAGGCCTACCGTTCACTGGGCGTGGCGACGGATAAGAGCTGGCAGCTGTTTATTCCTGACAGCGCCATCCACATCATTCCGCGGGAGTAGCAGACCGGGCAGTGGGCCTTTCCGCTGCATCGCTGGCACACCACTGGCTTACGCGTGCACGTTCGGCCCCTCTCCCCTGGAGGAGAGAGGGTTGCGCTGGACCAAGCGGGCAGCTAGGCTACCTGTTTGCGGGCGAACTCGCGGTCCTTCTGCTCGCCCCAGCGGATGCGGGCTATGGCGGCGCCGAGGTAGATGACAAGCACGACGCCGGAGACGATGCCCGAAATGAGGTCGCCCCAGAACTCGGAGACGCCAAAGTTGATGGTAGCCAGGTTGAAGGCCCAGGCCGGCACGTTGGCCAGCAGGACGATGGCCGCCAGAAACCAGATGGCTGCCTCAATGAATGCTCCCAGCCAGGTTCGTGTCCACATAACTATTTCAGCGTCTGCAAGAAGGTGACCACGTCGTTCAGCTCCTGATCGGTCAGGCCCAGGTTCGGCATCACCGTGCCGGGTTTGGCGGCGGGTGGGTTATGAATCCACTGCTTCATGAAGGCAGCGGTGTTCGGGAAGTGGTCGTAAGGTGTGGTGGCGATGTGGGTGAGATTGGGGCCCACGGTGCCTGTGGAGATGCCCGCGATGGTGTGGCAGCCGGTGCACCCCTTGGTCTCGAACACCTGCTTGCCGGCGTCCGCACTGCCTGGCTTGTAGGCGGCAGCGCCCGTATTCAGCGTGACGATGCCCGATCCGGCAGGCCCTGCCGCGCCCGCGGGCACGGCTTGAGGACCGGCGACGGCGGCCGCGGGCGTGGCTTTGGCGAAGGCTGCAGGGAGATTGGCCGACTCCTTCACCAGGTTCCACTGCTGCGATTCCAGGAAGTCCACCAGGTAGTCGATCGACAGGTCATCGAGCGGGCCGCCAAAGCGGTCGGACCACGTGGGCATCACCACTTGTCCGGGCGGGGGATTGCCGCCTAGTGGCGGCCGGCCGGCCGAGATCGTCTTGCGAATGTAGTCCTCGTTGCGGCTCTTGGTCCACGTCACCTGCTGCGGTTTGCCGTTGGGCCCCAGCTGGGTGACGTAACCGCGCAGCGGAGGCGCCCCGCTGGGCTTGTGGTTCGAAGGCTGGATGGCATTGCCCTGGCCCTGCACCCCGTGGCAGGTGGAGCAGTTGGCGGCGAAGATGTCCGCCCCCCGCTGAATGTTTTCCTGGTCCAGGGCAACCGAAGCCTGGTACTGTCGCTGGCTCTCGAACATGAAGTAGCCGGGAATGAGAAGGACGATCAGCGTGGTGAGGATCACACTGATCATCAGGCGCCTATCCATGAATGCGCGTGTCGCCGCGAGGCATCGTTACGGTCGGTCCCCCTTCAGTGGTCTTGCAGGCGGCCGCGGTGCCGCGAGCGATTGAACGGCCGCTGTGGGTATCCGCTGCGGCGGGGGCGGCCTTGGCCATCGTCACGCGCAGCGCGGTCCGCGCGGCGTGTCGTCGATGGTGTGGGTTCCGTGTTTGGGGCCGGTGATCAGCGCCGTCGTATCCACGATGATGTCGCCGTTGCTGACGCTGGCCTTGAAGCGATCCATGCCACGGGGCGCCGGCCCCTGCACCCACTCTCCGTGCAGGTTGTAGGTTGAGCCGTGGCACGGGCACTCGAAGCGGCCGGACTGGTCGCAGTAGGGCACGGTGCAGCCCAGGTGCGGGCACACATGGTAGAGCGCCTGCACGGTTTTGTCGAAGGCGAGCAGATTCACGATCCAGCTCTTGATCTTCAGAAAGTGCACCGGGCTGCCCGCTTTCGGGGTTACCGGCGGGTAGTCGGACACGCGTCCTACGTCCACCAGCGAGCCGAGGCCACCCTTGAGCACGGGCCACAGAAAGTTGACGCTGGTGGCGAGAAACTCCACTGTGGCCAGGCCGATGGCGCCGCCGAGCATGATGCGCAGGGCGTTACGGCGGGAAACGGGCTCCGAGACCTTTTGTGGGCTGCTGGGTGCGTGGACGATGCTCATCACTTCTTCTCGTCAGTAGCCGGGGTGTAGAACGCTTGAACCCAGGGATCACGAGCCATTCGGACGATGAGGTACAGCCCGATCACGGTCCCGAACACCGGCAAAAAGATCATGCTGACCACCAGCATGCCGTAGGTTTGCCCCAAGCTGGAGCGACTCTTGCGCGACTCCACCAGGAAGATCATGTAGAGCTGGCTGATGAACAGCACGCCGAAGATGACGATAGGCAGCACCGTGTTCTGCACCACGCAGAGGGCTGACGTAGCACTGGTGCAGATCTGGCTCGGCCCAAGCTCGCCCTTGTAGAGGGACATGCCGAAGAAGAAGAGCAGGTAGCCACCGATGCAGGCCGAGAACAAGCCCCACCACATGAGACAGCCCACAGCCCCCGGATAGCGCTGACGGTCGCGCGGGAAGCTTTGCTGGATCACGCTCATAGTGAGAAGAACACTCCATTCCACGGCCACGTCCAGCTGTAGCCGGGACCGCGAAATGCTACGCCGAAGAGAGTGAGGATGAGTGCCGAGAAGATGAACAGTGAGAACAGGCAGATTGCCAGCTTCCGATCCTGCGGCCGGTTCGAGGGGTTGCGGTCGATGTATGGGATCAGAGCCAGGCCAGTCAGAAGGAAGGTGGGCAGCAGCACGCCGGCAACCACGGGCGGGAAGTAGTGCAGCAGCTCCTGCAGACCCAGGAAGTACCACGGCGCCTTGGCCGGGTTTTCAGCAACGTTGGGGTTCTCCTCCAGCAGCAGGGGCGCGTTGTACAGAATGGAGAAGACGATCAGCAGCAGCGTGACGAACGCGGCGGCGATGAACTCCATGGAAACGAGATGCGGCCAGGCATCAACCGTATCCTCGGGCTCCTTGTCGACGCGAGTCACACCCTCCTGACGGACCAGGGCGAGCAGCCGGTAGCGCTTCTCGGCCCCCAATTGATCCGGCGGGAGTTTTGGTGGAGTCGGCGTTACAGCCATGTTTCGCAGCTCCTCCTAGCCTGAAATGAACGTGTCTTGAGGTTCTTTGCGCCAGTACTCCGGCCGCTCCAGATCCAGATCCACCAGGATGTCCGGGATGGGGCCGGAGATGCCGCCGTCCTTGCGAATCCGCCAGAAGTGAATGGCCAAGCCAACCCCGACCAGCAGCGGCAGGAAGATGACGTGCAGCACGTAGAAGCGCAGCAGGGCGCTGGCGCCCACGCTGGTGGCGCCCAGCAGCAGGGTGTGCGCCTGATAGCCCACCAGTGGCGCGTAGCCGGCCATGTTGGTGCCGACGGTGATGGCCCAGAAGGCGAGCTGGTCCCACGGCAGCAGGTAGCCAGTGAAGCTGAGCAGCAGAGTGGCCAGCAGCAGCAGCACGCCAATGACCCAGTTGAACTCCCGCGGCGGCTTATATCCGCCCTGGTAGAAGACGCGAATCATGTGCAGCGTGACGGTCATCACCATGAGGTGCGCGGCCCAGCGGTGCATGTTGCGCGTGAGCAAGCCAAAGGTCACGCTGCTGTTGATGAGCTTGATGCTCAGGTAGGCCTGGTCGGACGATGGCGTGTAGAAGAACATGAGGTACACGCCCGTCACGGTCAGCAGCAGGAACAGGTAGAAGGAGATGCCGCCCAGGCCGTAGGTCCAGGTGAACTTGGCGGCGTGCTTCTTGACCTTCACCGGGTGCAGGTGCAGGAAGACGTTGCTCATGATGACGAGCGCCCGGTTGGGCGGATCGTCGGGATAACCGTGGCGGAAAATGGATTTCCAGAGCTGGCTCTCGACGATGACCTGGCGCATCTCGGAGCTTGAAGGAGGTTTCGGGAGGATCTTCACCGCGTACTCCAGTCCGTGCTAACGAGCGTGGCGATAATATCACGCCGCACTCAACGGTACCGGGCTTGCGTGGTCCGCCGGTATAGGGTAACCAACCTAAATTCCCCGGGCGATGGCGGCCTCCAGCTCATCCAACACCGCCAGGACTGCGGCTCGCTTGAGGGCACAGCAGGCGACCAGGCCCACCGTTGAGGGTAGATGCAGCAGGGCGCGCAGCTCCGCGGCGGCCACGGCGCCCGGTTGGTCTTGTTTATTGGCGGCCACCACCAGTGGCCACGGGCTGTCGCGCAGCCAGTGCGCGAATTCCTGGGCCTCGCCCAGCGTGGCGCGGTCCGCGCAATCCACCACCAGCACGCCGCCAGCCGTGCCCCGAGCCAGCACTTGGCGCATGGGGGCGAAGCGCTCCTGGCCGGGCGTGCCGAACAGAAGCAGCTGGTTCCCACGAGGCGAGAGGAGCTGCCCAAAGTCCAGCGCCACGGTCGTGCGCGGCTTCGTCTTTTGCTGCTCGCCGGTGACAGCGCGTTCCGTCTGCACGGTGGCGCCATCGCAGGCGGTGCGGACGAAGGCGCTTTTCCCGGCGTTGAAGGCGCCGGTCACGAGGATTTTCAGTTTGTGGGCCACGTCAGCGGCCGATAGTGGGGCCGATGGTGAAAATGTCCACGGGCTCCGCCTTGCCGCGAATGGGCGCGCTGCCCAGGGGCTCTAAGGCGCACACCGTGGGATTCACCAGCTCGGCGGCGTTGGCCGAGAGCACGGAGTCCACGTGGTACTCCTTGCACAAACTCTCCAGCCGCGACGCGGTGTTCACAGTGTCGCCAATGGCGGTGTAGTCGGACCGGCGAGGCAGGCCGACGGCACCCAGCACCACCTCGCCGGTGTGGATGCCCACCCCAAAGCCGATCTCGGCCTGGCCGCGCTCCACGCGCGCCCGGTTCAACTGGCCGATGGCGCGGCGGATGGCCTGCGCTGTGCGAACGGCCCCATCGGCACCGTGCGATGCGTCCGGCAGCACGCCGAAGATGGCCATGAGGCCATCGCCCAGGAACTTGTCCAGGATGCCGCCGCAGTCAAAGACGCACTCGGCCATGGCGCCAACATAGCTGTTCAGCAGCTCCACCACGGCTTCGGCTGGCAGCTGGTCAGCCAGCGCGGTCGAGCCGCGGAGGTCGCCGAAGAGGATGGTCACGACCCGCCGCTCGCCGGCCAGATCCAACCGATCGCCCGCCAGCACGCGGTCGACCACGG
>JBOGTU010000191.1:0-17426 GCA_050695655.1 Chloroflexota bacterium
AGCGAGGAGTAGCCGCTGCCGAAGTCATCGATGGAGAAGCGGATGCCCACGTCATGCAGGCGACGCACCACCTGCATGGCCTGCTGAGGGTCCGCCACGATCATGGTTTCCGTTATCTCGATGCGCAGCCGGCTGGGGTCCACCCCCGATTCTTCCAGCAGGCGTAGGATGCCGTCGCACAGTCGCGGATCGCGCAGGTCGCGCGCGGAGAGGTTCACCGCCGCGCCAATGGATAGGCCGGTGTCCTGCCACTGGCGCAACTGGCGTAGTGTTTCGCCCAGCACCCACTGGCTGAGGGGGCGGATGAGGCCGTGACGCTCGGCCATGGGCACGAACTGATCCGGCGGGATGAGGCCCCGAGTGGGGTGCGGCCAGCGCACCAGCGCTTCCACGCCCACCAGCTCGCCCGTTCGCAGGGAGAGCTGCGGCTGATACAGCAGTCTCAACCCGCCATTCTGCACGGCCTGGCGCAGCTCGGCCATGAGCACCGGCGGATTGGCTGCCGACTCGGTCGACTCGTCGGGCGTGTAGAAGGCAAAGGTGTTGCGCAGCCGCTTGGCCACGTACATGGCGCTGTCCGCGTGCTGCAGCAGGGTAACCACGTCCTCACCGTGCGCCGGGCACAGCGCAATGCCCATGCTGGCGCTCACCTCCAGCACCTGCTCGCCTACCTGGAAGGGCCGTTCCAGCGCACGCAGCATCTTGCCGGCCAGCATGGCCGCCTCCGCCTCGCCCGCGCCGCCGAGGATCACGGCGAACTCATCGCCGCCCAGCCGGCCAAAGGTGTCGGACTCGCGCAGCTCGTCCCGCAGGCGCGGACCCACCTGCGTCAACAGCAGATCGCCGTACTGGTGGCCGAAGGTGTCGTTCACCTCCTTAAAGCCATCCAGGTCCATGAACACCACCGCCAGCGGGGACGAGCTCCGGCGGGCAGCGAGGATGGCTTGCTCCAGCCGGTCACGCAGCAGGGCGCGGTTAGGCAGCCCGGTGAGCGAGTCGTGCAGGGCCTGGTGCGCCAGCGCCTGTTCCGAGGCCTTGATGGCGCTCACATCGGTGAACATGGACACGCTGCCGACCGGCTCGCCCTGCTCGTTCAGCAGGGAGTTGGCGGACATCAGCACCCACTGCTTGCCGCCGGCCTTGTGGAGCATCTCGAACTCCAGTTGCAGCGGGGCGCCCCGCTGGCGCGCATCCTCGAAGCCCTGACGAATGACCTCCGCGGTCTCGGGGATGTTGAACTCGTCCACCGGGTGGCCTATCTGCTCCGCGGCGGTGTAGCCGTTCAGGTCCTGCATGCGGCGGTTCACGTACAGAATCCGTGCCTCCGCGTCCACCAGGCAGATGCCCTCGTTCGATGTTTCGACGATGGTGCGGTAGCGCTGCTCGCTGGCTCGGAGCGCCTCCTGCGTACGTTGCCGCTCGGTGATGTCCTGGAAAGCCACCACCAAGCCCGTGGATTCGCCCTGCGTGATGACCGCGGAGGCAGTCCAGCGCACAGGCAGCAGGGTGCCGTCGCGCCGGAGCAGCAGGTCATCCTCGCGGCGCAGGGAGCCGCTGTCGCTCAGCGCCTGGAGCATGAGGCAGCGATCGTCGGACAGCTCGTTGTCATTTGGCCGGCGGTAGTGGAAGGCGCTGTGCGCGAATCGGCCCACCAGCTCAGCGCGCGTCCAGCCCAGCATCTCCTCGGCGGCCTGATTCAGGTAGGTCACGCGACCCTCTTCGTCGGTAGCGTACAAGCCCTCGCCCAGGCTGTTCATCACCGCCTGCTGGAAGTTCGCCTGGTCGCGCAGCTGGTCCTCAATGCGCTTCTGGTCGCTCTGGTCGACGATGCTGTTCACCACCTCCAGCACGTTGCCATCAGCATCCTTGAGGGGCACCGCCTCCAGGTGCAGCCAGCGCACGGTGCCATCGGGCGCCCTCAACCCGCACAACGGGAAGCGCTGAATCTCGCCGGTGGCGAACGCGCGAGTGGGCGGCCACTCGTCCCACGGCATCTCGCTGCCATCCTCACGCAGGCGCTGCCAGCCAGCCAGTAGGTCGCCGGAGCCATCGAAGCGCACGCCGAGGATCTTTACCGCGGCCTGGTTGATGTGGGAGATGGTGCCATCCGCCCGGCGGACGAGGATGCCGCAGGCCATGCCGTCGTACATGGCCCGCAGGTGCGCCTCGCGAGCGGCCAGGTCGGCCGCGAGCTGGCGCTCGCGCGTGACGTCGGAATACACCATCACTGCGCCAGTGAGCTGGCTGCCGGCGTAGATGGGGGCGGCCGAAGCGAACACGCGAATGTCGCCCAGTGGATCCGGCCGCTGAAGGATGTACTCGAACTGGTCCACGCGCTCGCCCCGTAATGCGCGTGACAGGGGCAGCACACTGTCCGGCAGGAGCTCGGCCCGGTCCACGTCCACCATGCGGTAGCCGGGGTCGCGGCCAATGAGGCGGTCAGTGGTTTCCTGCTCGCCGCGGATGCGCCGGGCCACGGTGTTGCGCAGTTGCACCTGGTGATCGGCGCCCACCACCAGCACGCCGCTGGGCATGTGCTCGATCACGGCCGTCAGCTCAGCCGTGCGCTCGAGTTGCAAGGCGTGGCTGTGGGCGCTGTCGATGAGGATGGCGCCGTAGCCGGCCATGGTCTCGGCCCAGCGAACCTGGCGGGGCGAGATGGCCTGGTCGGTGTGCCAGCCGAGCACCAGGCAGCCAATGGGCTGCTCGTCAAGCATCAGCGGCGCGGCGATGGCGCTGTGCAGGCCCTCCAGGCAGCCGGACATGGCGCTGGCCTCTTCCGCTCCCCCCAGCACGCACACCACCGCCTGGTGTTCACTCAGCGCCGCGGCCAGGGGGCCTTGCAGCGGTCGAGGCCAGGTGCTGCCGAGCGGCTCGCGCAGCGTGCCGAACGCTCCGGCCAGCTCCAGGGCGCCGGCCGCGTTCAGCATCAGCACGGCAGAGGCGTCGGCCGCCGCGAGATCGCGGGCCACGCGAGCCACGCGGCTCAGCACGTCCGAGGGGTCGCGGGAGCGGGCGCCATCGCGCATGAGCGCGGCCAGCGCCTCGGCTTCCTGCCGCTTCTCCTCGGCGTCCAGGTGCACGCGAGCCGCTTGCAGGCCGGGGGCGACCTGCGCCGCCACGAGGGCCAGGATGCGTGCTTGCTTGCGCGAGAAGGCCGCCGCGCGGGAGGCTACGCACATAAGCACGCCGAAGGCTTCGCCGTTCAGTTCGAGAGGCACTGCCAGGGCACTGGCGGTGCCCATGGAACGACCGTGGGCATGGCCGAATTTGAACTTGTCATAACGATCGACGATCACTGGGCGGCGAGTGCTGAAAGCGCGACCGACCACGCCGCTGCCGGGCGGCACCGGCACGGGTGGGGGCAGGTTGAGCGTATCGCTCACGCCGCCCATGGTGAGCGCCCCAGCTTGCTCTTCCCACAGCCAGATGACGCCCGTATCGGCCCGAACCAGGTGCCGCGCGTGGGCTGAGGCGACATCCGCCAGCTCCGTGGGGCTGAGCAGGCCGGCACTTTGCAGCGCCAGCTGGTGCAGTGCCCGGAAGACGCGTTTCCGGGCACTGCCGCGGGTACGCCCGCGCGGATCGGCCCTGCCCGCCTTCACCGCGCGCGCCATCCACTCACCCGCACGGCCCGGCCGCGGCGTGACCCTGGCTGCACAGCCAACGCTCTCTCCCTCTGTGCCCCGCGGCGGCTGGCGCCTCAGTCGCCGCTGCCCTGGGGGCCTGCTTGTTGGTGTACGCCGGCTGGTTTGCAAAGTCAAGCCAGGCGTGATCGCGAGCCTGAAAGGCTCGCGCGACTCACCGATTCAGTGAGGGTTGAAAGGGCTACTTGTCGCCGCTCCAAACGGGCTATGCGGCCGCCAAACGTCAGCCGGAGTCGCTGTCCACGAGGCGCCCCGCGTGTGGCCGGGGCGGGCGGCGATCGTCGGCGGCCGCGCCAGCGTCCTGGATGGCTTGCCAGAGCTTGGGGGCGGTGTAGGGCATGCTCAGCTGACCGATGCCCAGGGGTGCAAGCGCATCCAGCACAGCATTGGCGACGGCGGGCGGAGTGCCGTTGGTGCCGGCTTCGCCCACACCCTTCACGCCCAGTGGATTGAAGGGGTTGGGAGTAACCGTCTCGCCCAGCACCAGGGGTGGCATGCCCGCGGCCTTGGGGACCGCGTAGTCCATCAGCGTGCCACTGAGTACGGCTCCGGTGTCGTCGAAGCGCATCTCCTCCCACAGGGCTTCGCCCAGGCCCTGAGCCACGCCGCCGTGCACCTGCCCCTCCACAATCAAGGGGTTGATGACCACGCCGCTGTCATCGACCAGAACCAGCTTCTCGATGGTCAACTGGCCGGTGGCCCGGTCGATGTGCACCACGGCGATGTGGCAGCCGAAGCTCCAGGCCTCGCGCTTGGGATCGAAGAAGGCCGTTTCCTGCAGCCCGCGCTCCATGTCCTCTGGCAGGCTGCCGGTGTAGGCCGCGGTGGCCACCTGGCGCCAGCTGACGGCACGGTCGGCCGCGCCCACCACGGCGAACCCGCCATCGGCTTGCACCACGTCATCCGCCGCCGCCTCCAGCAGGTGCGCGGCGATGTGCCGCGCCTTCTCCAGCAGCCGCGTGGCAGCGGTGGCCAGCGCGCCACCGCCCATGATTGCGCTGCGGCTGCCGAAGGTGCCGGTCCCCTGCTGCACGCCCAGCGTGTCGCCGTGGTGCACCCGCACGTGGTGCAGGGCCATGCGCAGCTGCTGCGCCACCACCTGGGCAAACACAGTTTCATGACCCTGCCCGTGCGCGCTGGAGCCGGTGAGCACCGTCACCTCGCCGGTGCGTTCGATGCGGATGGTGCCGCTCTCGAAACCGGCGCCGCCACTGGGCTCCACAAAAGTGGAGACCCCAACACCCATCAGCTCGCCGCGGGCGCGCGCATCATCGCGCCGGCGCATCAACTCCGGCCAGCCGGCCAGCTCCTGTGCTGCTCGCAGGGCACGGTCGTAATCGCCGGAGTCGTATTCCGGACCCAGCGGCGTGCGATAGGGGAACTCCTCGGGGCGGATGAAGTTGTGGCGGCGCAGTTCCAGGCGATCCAGGCCGAGGTCGTGCGCGGCCTGATCGATCAGCCGTTCGATGTTCTGGACGGCCTCCGGCCGGCCGGCGCCGCGGTAGGGCCCGGTGGTGCAAGTGTTGGTGAACACGGCTACCACCTCCACGCGCGCATTGGGGATGCGGTAGCAGCCCAGGGCCATGTTCATCATGCGCCGCGGCGGGCCCGCCGTGCTGGATTGCAGATAGGCGCCCAGGTTGGCCACCACGCGCACCTTCAGCGCGGTGAAGGTGCCGTCCTTACGCAGCGCCAGCTCGGAGGTCATGGATTGATCCCGGCCGTGAACGGTGGTGATGAGGTCCTCCGCGCGTGTGGCGATCCACTTCACCGGCCGCCGCAGCTGGAGCGCCAGCCAGCAGGCCAGCACATCCTCGCGGTACAGCGGGCCCTTGCTGCCGAAGCCGCCGCCAACATCCGGCGCGATCACCCGGATGTTCTGCTCGGGGAAGCCAAGGGTGTTGGCCAGGTCGGCCCGGATGCGGTGCGGCGCCTGGGTGGACAGCCACACCGTGAGTGTGTCACCCCGCGGGCCCGGGCTGGCCAGGATGGAGCGTGGCTCCAGCGCCATGGCCGAGAGCCGCGGGCTGGCGATGTGCAGCCGCGCCACGTGGTCCGCCTCGGCGAAGGCGCGCTCCACGTCGCCCGCCTCGTAATGCGAGGTGTAGCAGACGTTGCTGTCCAGCTCGTCGCGCGCCAGGGGTGCATCGGCCGCCAGCGCGGCCTCGGCGCTGGCCACGGAAGGCAGCGGATCGTACTCCACCATCACGGCTTCGGCGGCGTCACGCGCTTGCGCAGCGCTTTCCGCCACCACCGCCGCCACCGGCACGCCGGGCGCGTACACCGCCTCACGCGCGAGGATGGGGTGGGGGGGCCGGCGCATGCCCGGCACCAGGGCGGGGGTGGCGATCTCCAGGTCCAGGTCGGCGCCGGTGAGCACGCGGATCACGCCGGGCAGGCCGCGCGCCGCCTCCACGTTCACCGAGCGCACGCACGCCTTAGGGTAGGGACTGCGCACGAAGGCCAGGTGCAGCGCGCCCGGCGCGGGAATGTCGTCCGTATACGCGCCAGCGCCAGTGATCAGCAGTGGGTCTTCCACCCGCCGGATCGGCGCACCGATCAGCCCATTTTGGTGGCGCTGTGCCGCAGCCTCGCTCATGCTTCTCCAGCTCCCGAGAATGTCCTCTTGAGTGTATGACGCGGCTCGTCTTGGGCTTAGGGGGCGGCGGAAGAGGCCGGGCTGGCCATCGATCAGCACCTCGCGCTGGCTCCGCTACCTGCAAGCCGCCATAGCCTTGCCCCTTCTCTCTTCTCAGCCACGAGAGAGCTGGAAAACTGGAACCAGCGCCCCTCGCGGCCGGGCGTGGGGGAGCGCATGGTAGGATTTTCGACACACAAACCGACTATCCGGTTTTCTTGCTGGAGAGCCCATGCACCACCACTTGCCCCGTGCCTAAGCTCACGCCGCGGCGGGAGGAGTTGCGACGACAGCTGATTGTGGAGGCGGCGGCGCGCTGCTTCCTGCACAGTGGGTATGGCGCGACAACGGTGGACGATGTGTGCCGCGAGGCCGGCGTGAGCAAGGGCGGGCTCTACACGTACTTCAAAAGCAAAGAGGCGCTGTTCGCGCAGGTGTGCCGAGCCGAGTGGCTGGACGGCTTCGACCGCCTGGCCCAGGCGGTGACGGCCGCGGCGACCCTCGAAGCCAAACTGAACACCTATGGCGACTACGCCTTCAGCCGGATTGGCGGCGCCAACCTGCGGGCCAGGGACCTGGCGCAGATGAGCCTGGCCGTGTGGCACGAGGCAGCGCACAACTCGGAGGTGCACCAAGAGGTGGTGGGCGGCTATCGCCTGTGGTACGAGGCGCTGGTGGCGCTGCTGCGCGCCGAGCAGCGCCCGGCGGATGGCATTCGGCCCGAGCTGAATGTGGAGGCCCTGGTAGTGGTGCTGATCGCCATGTTCGATGGCCTGCAGGTGGCGCGCGCCCTGGCCAGCGACGAGCTGAACATGGAGGCGATTCAGCAGACGCTGCTGGCCCTGGTGAAGCGCGGCATCCTGAGCCCAGCGGGACGAGAGAGCTGACGGTATGTGGCTGACGCGCCTCGCGGTGAAGCGGCCGCTGGTGGCGGTGATGGCCTTTCTGGCCGTCGCCCTGGTGGGCATCCTGGCTTATACCAAGCTGCCTGTTGAGCTGTACCCAAAGGTCAACTTGCCCTACGTATCCGTCACCACGGCCTATCCCGGCGCCAGCCCCCAGGACGTGGAGACGTTCGTCACCAAGCCCATCGAGGACGCCGTGGCGGGTGTGAGCGGCCTCAAGAACATCACCTCCACCTCGGCTGAGGGCGTGTCCTACGTGGTGCTGGAGTTCAGCATCAGCACCGATGCCGACGCGGCCGCCAGCGACACGCAGCGCGCGCTGGCCAGCATCCAATCCAGCCTGCCGAGCGATGCCAAGGCGCCCAACATCGTCAAGTACAACTTTGCCGGCCCCATCATGTATGTCACCCTCAGCGGCAGCCTGCCGGAGGCGCAGCTGTACACGCTGGCCGATGAAACCATCCGGCCGGCCCTGCAGACGGTGCCGGGCGTGTCGCAGATCAGCCTGGTGGGCGGGCAGCAGCGCGAGGTGCAGGTGCGCTTCGACCCCGCCAAGCTGGCTGCCTACAGCCTCGCGCCGGACGAGATCGCCGCGGCACTTTCCGCCGAGAACGTGGACATTCCCGGCGGCGTGATCGACGCGGCCGGCAAGGAGTACAACGCCCGATTGATCGGTTTGTATCAGCAGCCGGCGGATTTGCTGAGCCTTATCGTGGCCAGCCGGCCTGGCGGCACTGTGCGCCTGCGGGACGTGGCCAGCGTGGTGGACACTACCGCCCGGGCAACGCTGCTGTACCGCGCCAACGGGCACAACGCCATTGGCTTCGTGGTGAGCAAAACCTCGGATGCGAACAGCGTTGCCACGGCAGCCGGCATCAGAGCGCTGGTGCAGCAATTGCAGCCGGGCCTGCCGAATGGCGCCAAGCTGGCCGTGTCGTACGACGGCTCCGTGTTCATCCGCGACTCGTTGAACGGCGTGCAGGAGAACCTGTTGGAGGCGGTGCTGCTCACTGGCCTGGTTCTGCTGCTGTTCCTGCACACCTGGCGCAGCACCATCATTGTGCTGCTGGCCATCCCCACCTCGCTCGTGGCGACCTGCATCGTCATGATGGTGGCCGGTTTCAGCCTCAACCAGCTCACCCTGCTGGCGCTGGCGCTTTCGATTGGCGTGCTGGTGGACGATTCGATCGTGGTGCTGGAGAACATCTTCCGGCACCTGGGCATGGGCAAGGGCCCATGGGCGGCTGCCATTGACGGGCGCAACGAGATTGGCGTGGCCGCGCTGGCCATCACCTTTGTGGATGTGGTGGTGTACACGCCACTGGGCTTTCTCACGGGCATCGTGGGGCAGTTCTTCCGCGAATTCGGCTTCAGCGTGGTGGCCGCGGTGCTCTTCTCGCTGCTGGTGTCGTTCACGCTCACGCCCATGCTGGCTTCGCGTTGGCTCCGGGTGCGCGACAAGCTGCCGCGGTTGAGCCCGCTGCAGCGCTTCGGCGAGTGGTGGGATGGCGGCTTCGCCCGCGTGGAACGCTTCTACCGGCGCCTGCTGGCCTGGTCGCTGGACCACCGCAAAACGGTGCTGGCCCTGAGCGCGCTGAGCGTGGTGCTGGCGCTGGCGTACTTCCCGCTGCACCTGCTGGGCACCGAGTTCATCCCCACGTCGGACGAAGGCGTGTTCACCATTGAGGCGCACATGCCGCCGGGCGCCAACCTGGGCGTGACCGACCAGGCCGCGCGACAGTTGGAGCAGGGCTTGCGCGCCATTCCGGAGGTGCAGCAGGTGCTCACGTCCGTGGGCACCGGCAACGAAACCGGCTTCCAGGCCGAGGACAGCCCTCGGCTGATGGAGCTCACCGTACTGCTGAAGGATCGTTCGCAGCGCCAGCGATCGGTAGATCAGGTGCTGCCTCAGGTGAATGCGCTGCTGGCCAGCATTCCCGGCCTGAGCGGGCGCACCCAGCTGCCCAGCGCCAGCGGGTCCGCGCAGCCCGTGGTGGTCACCCTCAGCGGTCCCGACCCGGCGCTGGTAGCGAGCTATGGCAGCCGGATCGAAGCGCTGGTGAAGCGCACGCCCGGCACACAAGCGGTGACGGACAGCAACGTGGCTGGCGCGCCCGAGCTGGACGCGGTGGCCAACCACGGCGCCATGGCGGACCTGGGTGTGACCTCGGCGCAGGTGGCCGGCGTGCTGCGTGACACTCTCACCGGTGAGGTGGTGACGCAGCTGCGCCCGGCCGGCCAGCCGCGCGTCGATGTGCGGCTCATCTCGGCCGCCGGCAGCCACACCAGCCCCGCGGACCTCGCCGCCCTGCCGATTGTTTCCAGCCGGGGCGGCCTGGTGCGGCTGGGGCAGGTGGCCAGGGTGCAGCGGGTGAGCGCCGCGCCGGAGCTGCAGCGGCGCAATCGCCAGCGCACCGTTTCCATTGGCGCTTCGCTGGATGGGTCTCGGCCCCTGGGCAGCGTGTCGGGCGACGTGCAGGCCGGCATCGCCGCCATGCACCTGCCGCCGCGCTACGTGGTGGCCTATGGGGGCGACACGAGTTTGGAGGCGGACTCGTTCAGCTCGTTCACCACCGCCTTTGCGCTGGGGCTCACGCTCATGTACATGCTCATGGTGGCCCTGTTCGAGAGCCTCATCTACCCACTGGCAGTCATGTTTTCGGTTCCGGTATCGCTCTTCGGCGCCTTCACCGCGCTGGTGCTGCTGCGGGAGAACGTGGGCCTCTTCTCCTTAATTGGCCTGATCATGCTCTTTGGCCTGGTGGCGAAGAACGCCATCCTGGTGATCGACTTCACCGAGCGCATGCGCCGCGAAGGGGTGGGCCGGCGGGAGGCACTGCTGCGCGCCGGGCCCATCCGCCTGCGGCCCATTCTCATGACCAGCGCCACCATGGTGGTGTCCATGCTGCCCCTGGCGCTTCAGCTCACTGTCGGCGCGGAGTCGCGGGCCTCCATTGGCGCGGTAGTGGCCGGGGGCATGTTCTCGTCCACGCTGCTGAGCCTGCTGCTGGTGCCCGTGGTGTACAGCACGCTGGACGACATCAAGCAGTTCTTCCAGCGCCACAAGGGCGATGAGCCGGGCGTTCCCCACCCTGAAGAACTGGCCTCGGCCGGCGACCCAGCCCGGCTGGAGCCCGCGCTGGCCGGCTCGCGCGCCTCGACCGACTGAGGGCAACATGATCTTGCTGCCGCCGTCCAGCTCCTCTCCCGACTGGGAGGGAACTGGACGGGAGTCGCCTGTTGGCCCTTGCCTGTTCCCCGCTGGGTCAGCTCGGGGCGCCCGCGGTTTCGTGCCCGCCGGTCTCCACTGCTGCTCGCTATCCACAATCTGCTTGTGATAGTGGGTACGGTCAGGTGCCGACGAACGGAAGTGCCGCGGCGGCTACCCTACCAGGTATGACGCTGCACCGCTTCTTCGCGCCCATCAGCGGCGGCCAGGCGCACCTCTCGCAGGCACAGGTGCACCAGGTACGGTCCGTTCTCCGCCTGGCCGATGGCGATCACATCGCCACGTTCGATGGCTCGGGTAGCGAATGGCTCGCCCAGCTGCAGGGCAGCGATGCTGCCCTGCTGGAGCGGTTGACCACCGTGGTAGAGCCGTCCACGCACCTCACCATCTACCAGGCACTGATCCGTTCGCGCCGCTTCGAGCAGGTGCTGCAGAAGGGTACGGAGCTTGGCGTGAGCCGCTTCGTGCCGTTTGTGTCCGAGCGAACGGTGGCCGCGGGCGACCATCCGGACCGCTGGCGGGCTATTGTCATCGAAGCGGCCGAGCAGTGCGGCCGGCGCATCGTGCCCGAGGTGTCGCCTGCGCTCTCGTTCGATGAGGCCCTGGCGGAGGCAACGCGCGAAGGTATACCCTACATGCCCTGGGAGGAGGCGACCGATGGCCCGCGCCTCAGTACGGTGCACCGCCCGGCCAAGCGCATGGGGCTGATCATCGGGCCAGAGGGAGGATTTTCGGAGGTCGAAGCGTACCAGGCGCGCCAGCGTGGAGCGATGCACGTGAGCCTCGGCCCCCGCATCCTGCGCGCCGACACCGCCGCCATCGCCGCCGCGGCCATCCTGCTGCATCGCAATGGCGAGCTGTAGGGGCCTCATCGCGCAGCCTCGCGGCGGGGTCGGGCGGCAGCCGGCCAGTGGGTGCGGTGCTACCATCAAGCCTCCCGATGTTTGAGTCGCGCCCAACGGTTGCTGTTGCCACGCTTGGCTGCAAAGTCAACCAGGCTGACAGTGATGCGTATGCACAGTCTTTCGTGGAGGCGGGTTACACGCTGGTGCCGGTGGAGGCACCGGCGGACGTGTGCGTGGTCAACACCTGCTCCGTGACCAATGTGGGCGACCAGAAGTCGCGCCAGGTGATCCAGCGCATGCGGCGCGCGAACCCGGATGCGCTGATCGCCGTGACCGGCTGCTACGCGGCGCTGGCACCACAAGCAGTGGAGCGCCTCACCGGGGCGGACGTGGTGGCCGGCCTGAGCGAGAAAGCGCACCTGGTGGAACTCGTCTCCGAGCGGTTGATCGAGCGCGGCGTGCAGCCGCGTCCCACGGGCTCGCCACAGGCCACCGGACTTGTGCGCGCGGTGCCACGCACCCGCCTGAACGTGAAGGTGCAGGACGGCTGCAACGACTTCTGCAGCTACTGCATCGTGCCTTTCACTCGTGGCCGCGCGCATGCCCTGCCGGAGCCGGAGGCGCTGGCCCAGATCCGGCGCGCAGCGGAGGAAGGCTACCAGGAAGTGGTGATTACAGGCGTGAATCTCACTACCTATGGGCGTAACGCTGGTTCGAGCCTAGGACATCTGCTCGAGGCGATACTCGAGCAAACAGCCATTCCACGCATCCGCCTCAGCTCCATCGAGCCGTTCAAGTTCGATCTGGCCTGGCTGTCGCTGTGGGCTAGTCCGCGGCTGTGCCGGCACTTTCACCTGCCGCTGCAGAGCGGCTGCGATGCCACCCTGCGCCGCATGCGGCGCCGTTACGACACGGACTGGTATGCTTGCTTGTTGCAGGGTATCCGCGCGGCGCTGCCCGATGCCGCCGTGTGGACCGACCTGATCGCCGGTTTCCCCGGTGAGGACGACGAGGAGTTTGAAGCATCGTTGGCATTCGTTGAGGCGATGGTGTTCGCCGGCATCCACGTGTTCCGCTACTCGCCGCGCACAGGAACCAGGGCGGCGGACCTGCCCGATCAGGTGCCGGCCAGTGTGAAGCGCGCCCGTGGCGCACGCCTGCTGCGGCTGTCCGACGCGGGCAAGCGCCGCTTTGCCACGGGGCTGGTGGGCACCACGGCGCCGGTGCTGTTCGAGGACGCGAGCGGGTTAACCGGCAACTATGTGCGGGTTTACGCGGCCGGCGCACAGCCCAATACAATGGCGCGGGTACGGCTGCTGCGCCCGGAATCCGACGGTTTGTGGGGAGAGATGGTTGGCTGAGTCATGTGTGTTCTGCAACATCGCCGCGGGCGGGGTGGGGGCGAACGTCGTCTATCGCGACGAGCTGGTGACCGCCTTCCGCGACCTCAATCCCCAGGCACCCACGCACATCCTGGTGATTCCGAACGAGCATGTAGAGTCAATTGCCCACATCGGCGACCACCACCCCACACTGGTGCTGCGCATGATGGTCGTGGCCAATCGCATTGCTGCCACGGAGGGGTTGGACGGGGGCTACCGGCTGGTGACCAATGTGGGTACCGACGCGGGCCAGAGCGTGATGCACCTGCACTTCCACGTCCTGGGCGGCCGGAAAATGGCCTGGCCGCCGGGCTGACTGATAGCCGGCTGAACACGCCCCGCGCCACGCCGGCCCCGAAGGTGAGGTGTCGGGGAAGCCGGATTTGAACCGGCGACCCCCTGCTCCCAAAGCAGGTGCGCTACCGGGCTGCGCCATTCCCCGCGGTACTGCTAGTGTAGCCGGCAGCGGCGAAGCCCCGCGCCACCACGGCTGGCGAACACCGAAAGTGGAGTGGGCGGCGGCCAGCGGCTCATTGATGCTACAGCTCGGCGCCTTCCGTCACGCGGAGTGCTTGCGGCACGGGCCCACCCTTGCCCTGCACGGCGGAGCAGATGATGGCCGCCACGCCCACGAAGGCCGCCACCAGGAATACCTTGTGCAGCCCGTCCATGAAGACGATGGCGTCCGCCCCGTGCGCCTTCGCTGTGCCGGCGAAGAGCGCGGCCAGCGTTTGGTAGGACATCACCGTTGCGACGATGGCCATGGTCAGCGCGATGGCGATGGTGCGGCCCGTGTTGAGCAGCAGTGTGCGCGTACCCGCGGCTACGCCACGGCGCTGCGGCGGCACGGCACCCATGACGGCGCTGATGTTGGGCGCGTTGAAGAAGCCGTTGCCAGTGCCCAGCACGACGAACGCCACAGCCAGCACGACGTAGGGCACATTGACGGCGAAGGTGGACATCCAGGCCAGGGCAGCTGTGGTCATGACCAGCCCAAAAGTGCTCAGCCAGCGCGATCCAAACAGGTCGGACAGGCGGCCGGCAATGGGCGCCGAAAGCATCATCATCACCGCCAGCGGCAGCATCTTCAAGCCCGCGGTCAGCGGCGAATCATCCAGCACGGACTGGAAGTACCAGGTCATGATGAACATCACGCCGCCGCGTGCCAGCGCATTCAGGAAGAGGCTGGTCTGCCCTGCCCAGAAGATGCGAATGCGAAACAGCGCCAGGTCCATCATCGGCTCGCGCGTGCGCAGCTCCAGCACCAGGAACACCGCCAGCATCACCACGCCCAGCGCGAACAAGAGGTTCGTCGTGCTGCTGCCCCAGCGACCCAGCACCACGTAGGTCAGCGCGGCCAGCAGCGCGCTCACAGCCAGCGGAAAGGTGACGATGCCGCCGAGATCGAAGCGGGCCTCGTGCTCCGCCTCGAATACGTCGTGCAGCTTGAAGAATGCCCACAAGGTGGCGAAGATGCCCACGGGCACGTTGATGAAGAAGATGAACCGCCAGCCCCAGAACTGAGTGATGACGCCACCCAGCACAGTGCCGGCGACGAAGCCGCTCACCGCGGCCATCATGTTCACGCCCAGAGCGAAGCCGCGCTGCTCGTCGGGAAAGGCATCTGTCACCAGGGCGGTGCTGTTGGCGAACAGCATGGCCGCGCCCACGCCCTGCACCAGGCGGAAGATGACCAGCTGCCCCCCGGTTTGCGAGAAGCCGCACAGCGCCGAGGCCAGGGTGAAGACGATGAAGCCGAGGTTGTACATCTTCACCCGGCCCTTCATGTCCGCGAAGCGCGCGAACGGCAGCAGCAGGGCGGTGATGATGAGCGAGTAGCCCATGACGACCCACATCACCTCCACCACTGAAGCCTGCAGCGACTTCAGAATGTCCGGCAGGGCGATGGTGATGATGGAGTTGTCCAGCGAGGACATGAGCACGCCGATGGTGGTGTTGATGAGGACGATCCACTTGTAATCCAGCGGGCGGCGCTGCCGCGCCCCTTCGGGCCCCACTGCCGGGGTCGGAAGGCGGGCAACCTGCAGCGCGCTTTGCTGGCGTTGCTCTCTGGGGGGTGCGCTCACCGACGGCCCAGAAGCTTCTGGGCCGTGCAGGCGGCGCGCAGGAGGACGGCCGGAGTAACGTTCACGTCAGCGTCAAGGAGTGTCAAGACTTGATCTTAGCGCACTCCACCGCCGCCTGCTCTGGGCTCTTGCTTGCTAAGCTTCTCCAGAAATGTTGTTGCTGCCCAGGCACGTTCGCTCAACTCGCGGTGGGTGCCGCGAGGGCCGATCGAGGGCCGCTTGTGGCCGTGCGGCCAAACTTCCCGCGAGGCGTCCGGCTTCGCCGGCGCGCCTCAGACCGACGAGATCAGAGATGCCTTGGAGGAGCTTCAGCGTCACTCATTGTCCCTCGGAGCGCGCAGCTCGAGGCGGTGGCGGTCGACCGGTGGGCTATGCAGCTCGGAAGCCTATCGCGCGGATGGCCGTGACCCCGTTCCGACGGAGTTAGTGCGCTGCCAAAACTTGACTCAAAACATCAAATTCGGCTGAAGCTCGGCTAGGCCAGCATGAGATCAGGCTCGCGGGCGGCGTAATCCTGGCGGCGCCGCTGCTGCTCATCCAGCGTGATCTTGCGCATGCGCAGGTTCTTGGGCGTCACTTCCAGGCACTCGTCGTCATTGATGAATTCCAGCCGCTCCTCCAGCGACAGCAGGCGCGGCGGCGTGAGCACGATGGCATCGTCCGCGGCGTGGGTGCGCATGTTTGTGAGCTGCTTGCCGCGGTTCACGTTCACCACCAGGTCGCCCTCGCGTGCGTTCTCGCCCACAATCATGCCGGGGTACACCTCCGCCCCGGGGGTGATGAACATGGTGCCGCGATCGTCCAGCTTCCACAGCGCGTAGGCCACGGCCGGGCCGCGTTCCTTGGAAAGCAAGGCGCCGGTGGTGCGCGTTTCGATGGCGCCGCGGATGGGCTCGTAACCCTTGAAGGACTGTTGGAACACGGCGTAGCCCCTGGTGAGTGACATGAGCTTGCTGCGCAGGCCAATGAGGCCGCGCGCGGGGATGTCGTACCGCAACCGCGTTTGCGCGCCGTTCACACTCATGTCGGTCATTTCGCCGCGGCGCTTGCTGATCTCCTCGATCACCGGGCCGGAGGTGCCTTCGGGCGTTTCGACGGTGATGGTCTCGATGGGCTCGTGCAGGTGGCCGTTGATGCGGCGGGTGATGACCTTGGGCCGGCCCACCGTGAATTCGTAGCCCTCGCGACGCATCGTCTCAATGAGCACCGAGAGGTGCAGCACGCCCCGGCCCGACACGAGGAAGGCGCCCGTTTCCGCCGTCCGCTCCACCCGCAGCGCCACGTCGGACAGCGCCTCGCGCTGCAGCCGCTCGTACACGTGGTTGGAGGTGAGGAAGCGGCCGCCATCCAGCCCGCAGAAGGGTGAATCGCTGACCATGAAGCGCATGGAGATGGTGGGTGGATCGACCGAGATGCGCGGCAGCGCCACGGCCGGCTCCTCGCCGCTGAGCGTGTCGCCAATGGTGCAGTCCGGAACGCCGGAGACGGAGATGATCTGCCCGGCAACGGCGAGATCTACCTCCTTTTGCTTGATGCCGTCCGGATAGTAGATCTTGGTCACGCGGACACGGCGCGCGCTGCCGTCCGCGCCGAGGTGCGTCACCATCTGGTTGGTGCGCAGCGTGCCCTGGCGCAGCCGCCCGATGGCCAGCCGGCCCACGTAGTCCGAGTAGTCCAGCGTGGTGATCTGCATCACCGGGTCGGGGCTGTCGCCCACGGTGGGCGCCGGCACGCGGTTGATGATGAGCTGGAAGATGGGGCTGAGGTTGCTGTCCGGCTGATCCATCTCGCGCCGGCAGGTGCCGTTGCGGGCGGAGGCGAACACGTGCGCGAAGTCCAGCTGGGCGTCACTGGCGCCCAGCTCCACGAACAGGTCGAACACCTGGTCCAGCGTGCGGTAGGGCTCGCCGCCCGGCCGGTCGATCTTGTTGACGACGACGATCACGGCCAGGCCCAGCTCCAGCGCCTTCTTCAGCACGAAGTGGGTTTGCGCCATCACGCCCTCGAAGGCATCTACCACCAGCAAGGCGCCATCCACCGAGCCGAGCACGCGCTCCACCTGGCCGCCGAAGTCCGCGTGGCCGGGCGTATCCACGATGTTGATCAGGTACTCGCCGTAGTTCACGGAGGCGTTCTTGGAGAAGATGGTGATGCCGCGCTCGCGCTCCTGATCGTCGGAGTCGAGCACGCGCTCATCCACCACCTGGTTGTCGCGAAAGGCGCCACTCTGCTTGAGCAGGCCGTCCACCAGGGTGGTTTTGCCGTGATCGACGTGGGCGATGATGGCCACGTTGCGGATGTTGGCGCTCTCCAGTGTCATCCGCGCGCCTTGCGGCCGGGCTGCTGCTCTTCGTCTTCCATCGCTTCCAGGGTGCGGCGGAAGCTGCCGCCGCTGGGGCGGGCGGCCTGATCGACGCGGCCGGGCCGCGGCAGGCGATCGAAACGGTTGGGCCGGTCTGGTCGCGCAGAGCTTCGGCCGGCGAGGGCCGGACCCCACGCCTGCTGTTGGCCAGGTGTGGCTGCCGGCTGGTTAGGCCGATCGCGCAACGCGGTGGACCAGGGGGCCCCGCGGCCGCTGGTCGTCTGGCTGGCTGGCCGCTGTTCTCGCTGCCAGGGCGCATCGCGCTCGCTGCTGCCGCGGCCGCCGGAGCCCGTGCGCTGGTCGTGCCCGCGCGAGGTGTGCAGGGGTGCCG
>JBOGTU010000192.1:0-34699 GCA_050695655.1 Chloroflexota bacterium
GAGCAAGTGTTTATCAAAGCCTGGGAGGCCATTGGCCGCTTCCGGCCGGAGGGCAAGCCTTTCGCCGCCTGGCTCTTCAAAGTGGCCCGCAACGTGGTGATCGACCACTATCGCACCCGCAAAAGCAACACGGATCTCTCTGAGGTCATGGCCGCGGCCGCCGCTGATGGCGACCCCGAAGATGCCGCGCAGAAGCAGGCCACGCGCCAGCTGCTCATGAGCGCCGTCCGCCGGTTGACGGATGAGCAGCAGCAGGTGATTTTGCTGAAGTTCATCGACGGCATGGATAACGCGGAGATCAGCGCCACTATGGGCAAGAAAGAGGGCGCCATTCGCGCCCTGCAATATCGTGCCCTGCTGGCGCTGCAGCGCATCCTGCAGGATGAGCAGTATGGCCTCAGCCGGCCCAGTCACCGAGCCTGAGCGGAGACCCCCAGCCACCCATGTGCTGCCTCGCCATCGTTCCAACCAGCCCACCCCAGCTCCGTGGAGGCGCGAGTGGCCAAGCCTGAGGAGATCATGGCCAGGGTGCTCAGCGGCGAGTTGAGCCGAGAGGATGCCGTGCGCCGCCACCCGGAAATGAAGGACCGGCTGTTGCTGCTCACGCAGCTGACCGATCAGCTGGCCGGCCTGCCACACGAGGCGCCCAGCGCCGAGTTCCGCAACGCCGCGCGCCTGCGCCTTATGCGGCACGTGCAGGCCACGCGGCGGCGCAGCCCGTGGCAGGCGCTGCTCGTGCAGCTGGCGAACCTGCCCGCGTGGAGCACGCGTGTGGCTGCCGGCCTGGCCCTGGGTGGCAGCCTCACTCTGAGCCTGGGCATCGCCTCCGGCGGCGCCTTGCCAAACAGCCGCTTGTACGGCGTGAAGCTGGCAGTCAACCGGCTGCAGCTGGCCTTCGCGGTGGGCGACTCCGCCCGCGCCGGGGCCTACCTTCACGTGGCCGATCAGCGCGCCAACGAACTGGCGCAATCCGCCACCGCGGTGGACCCGACCACTCTTGCCACGCTGGTAGCCCGCTACAGCACGGCGCTCGGCGACCTGGGCGCAACCGTGCAGCACATGCAGGCGCCGTCCCCGGCGCTGGTTGCCACGGTGCGCACGCAGCTGGCCAGCCAGGCAACGGAGCTGGAAGCACAGGCGATTGTCGCCTCCTCGCACCCGACGGTGCAACAGGCCCTCACCCGGGCGGAGATCGTGGCCTCCAACGCCGCGGACGACGTGGTGATTGTGGCCGAATCGCACCACGCGGCCGGCCCGGCCGATATCCGCCTGGCCGCAAACCCCGCCGCCGTGGCTACCGCGGTGGCCGAGCTGCAGGCACCCAGCGCGGCTGCACCTACCGACGCAGTCAGTGGCGCTACTCTGGCTACGCTCAGCGGCCTGTACGACCGCGCCTGGAATGACGTTTCCGCCGCGCCCTTCATGGGCCATGACGTGCGCCTCGATCTGGAGCAGGCCATTACCGGCGCCAAACAGAGCACGCAGGCCGGCCATGTGGCCGAAGCTCAGGCCACCTTACGGTCCGCCAGCGGCACGCTGGGCGCGGCCGTGAGCCACAGCCAGGCCACTCAGTACACTGCTGCCCGGCTGCAAGCGGCCTTCAGCGATATCGCGAACGCGCTTAGCAGCTACCGGCCGGCGTGATCGGCGACTGGCGGGCTCTACCCGTAAATCGCTAAGCGCTCCTGGCGGAGCTGGCTGCCCAGGCGCTTGCGCAGCTCCTCGAACATCTCCATGTCGCTCTCGGCCACGAAGGTAACGGCCGTTCCACGCTTGCCGATGCGCGCGGTACGGCCCACACGATGGATGTACGTGTCGAAATCCTCGGGCATGTCGTAGTTGATGACGTGGGAAACGTCTGGAATGTCCAGCCCGCGGGAAGCGACGTTGGTGGCTACGAGCATGCGCACGCTGCCATCCACAAATCGCCCGAGCGCTCGCTGGCGTTCCTGCTGGCTCATGCCGCCGTGCAGCGCCGCCACAGAGTAGCGGTGGCGCTGCAGCAGCATGTCCAGGCGATCGACGCCCCGCTGCGTGCGGCGGAACACCAACAGGCTGGGCCAGCTGTTCATGTCCAGCAGCTCACACAAGCCATCGAACTTGTCGCGCTCGGCAACCTCGTAATAGAGCTGCTCCACGGTATCGACTGTGGGCAGTTTGGTCTCGATGCGAATCCACCGCGGATCCTTGAGATAGCGATAAATGAGGTCATGAATGGTCGGCGGGATGGTCGCGGAGAACAGCGCTGTCTGCCTGTTGGGCGGCGTGAACCGCAGCAGCCGCTCAATGTCCGGCTGAAAGCCCATATCCAACATGCGATCCGCCTCGTCCAGCACGGCGAGACGCACATCGTGCAGGCTCAGAGTGCCGCGTTCGAGGTGATCCAGCAGTCGCCCCGGCGTGCCCACCACCACCTGCGCGCCACGGCGGATGCCCTGCATCTGGCGGTCGTAGCCAACCCCGCCATAGACGGCGACGGGGTGAATGCGGCGGTACCTGCCCAGCCGCTCCAGTTCCGTGGTCACCTGCTCCGCCAGCTCGCGCGTGGGCACCACGACCAGGGCTTGGGCGGCAGGCAGCTGTGGATCGATCAGTTCCAGCATGGGCAGGCCAAATGCGCCGGTCTTGCCGCTGCCCGTTTGCGCCTGCCCCACCAGGTCCACGCCGGACCGCAGCACCGGCGCGGCTTGCTCCTGGATTGGTGTTGGGCTGGTCCAGCCAGCATCGGCAACGGCTTGCTCGAGCTCGGGCAACTCTGAGAAGACGCCGGGGCCGGCCTTGATGGGGAAGAGGAGCGGCTCGCGAGGCGCATCGACCGCGGCCGCGGTGCTGCCGGAGCGGCGCCGGTGGCGCTGGCGACGTGGCCTGTCCGGCTGGGCCTCGCCGATGGCCGGCGCAGTTTCGGATCGGGCCAGTGCCCCTTCGGATCTCGGCCGTCCGGCTTCGGATCGCGGCTGGGCCGCGCGGCGCGGCGCGTGGCTGGGGCGTGCGATGCTGGTGAGGGTGGGCGCCGCGGCCGCGGCGGGTTGACGCGTGGGTGTGGGTAACGGTTGCGGCAGCGGCGTTTGGCCGGGCTGCCGACGGCGGAATAAAAAGGCAAGCGGATTCATACGCTCAGGTTAGTGAAACTCCTTGGAGGCGCAGAAAACCCGCGCAAACTGCCGTGGCGGCAGTGAGGGGTGGATGCAACGGCGCCAGATTCAAAATATGGAACGCATCCATTTGCAGTCTACCATGTGGGTTACGTTAAGTCCGCGAAAGGAGATAGAAGTTTGGCCGGAACCATGCCGCGGCGGCCGAGTGGGGTTGCCCAGGAGCGCTGGATCAAATCGAAGTGGCTGCAGGGGGTTGGCGGAGCGCCGCTTATGGCCTTGCGGCCGAACTTCTAGTCATGCCCGTTCCTCTCCTGGAGGCGCTGCCCGGCAGCCGCTACGCCGTGCTGGCCGATGCGCACATCCATCCCGGGCAAACGCCGGCTTTCCCTGAGGGGTTGGCCGCCGCCCTGGCCGGCCTGGACGGCGTCCTCACACTGGGCGACATGGGCGCTTCGACCGGACTGGATACCCTGGCCGCGCACGCTCAGGTGCGCGGCGTCTTGGGCGCCGACAATCCCAGCGACGATCCCCGCGTGCCAGCCGAGCTGCGCCTGTTCTCCATTGGCGGGGTCACCCTTGGCGCTGTCTTCGATGGCGTGAAGCATGGCTTCCTCGCCGCCAATGACCCCGTGGCGGTTCAGCCTGAGCTGCCCGAGCTGCTTGGCGCGGCCTTTGGGCGCCGGCCGGATGTGCTGCTGCATGCCGCCTCGCACAAAGCCTCGGTGACGTGGGCGGCCGGCACGCTGCTGCTCAACCCCGGCAGCCCTACGCTGGCCAGTACGCGTACCCTGGCTGTGCTCCACATCGAGCATGGCTGCGCCCGTGTGGAGCAGGTGGTCTTGGGGGACTGATCAATCACTGCCGGACATGGGCGGCGGCGTCCAGAATGGCGCGCTGGGCCAGCACCTGCGCCAGGTGGGCGCGATAGGCAGGCGAGGCGTGGATGTCGCCAGCCGCTTCCTGCCCTCGCGGTACCAGCGCGGCGGCGGCGGCCACCTCTTCGACCACAGGCTGTTTGCCTCGCAGCGCTGCCTCAGCCGCCACGGCACGAAACGGCCGGTCGGTGAGGCCGGTGACCCCAATCGCAGCGGAGCCGATCGCGCCCGAGCTGGCCAGCCCAATGGCCACGGCGATGCCCACTATGGCGTAGCGCGAGGCGGGGTTGGGGAACTTCTGGTACGCGGTGCCGGTTCCAGCCGGCAGCTTGGGCACGCGGATCTCCGTGAGCAGCTCCTCGTCCGCGAGGCTGGTGGCCAGCAGGCCCTGGAAGAAGTCGCCCGCGGCGATGCGCCGCTGGCCGCGCCTGCTCTGCGCCACGAACGTCGCATCCAGGGCCAGGAGGGCGGCCGGCAGATCCGCGCCAGGGTCGGCATGCGCCAGACTGCCGCCGATGGTGCCGCGGTTGCGCACCTGAATGTCGCCCACCCAGCGCGCCGTTTGCGGCAGCAGCGGCACCGTGCTGGCCAGCAGCGGGGAATGCTCCACGGCGTGATGCGTCGCCCGCGCGCCAATCACCACCGTGTCGCCTTCGTCGCGGATGGCATCCAGGCCCGGCAGATGTCCAATGTCCACCAGTCCGGCCGGCTCGGCGAGCCGCAGCTTCATGAGCGGCAGCAGGCTGTGGCCGCCGGCCAGCACCTTGTTGCCGTTGCCCAGCAGGGCGAGCGCCTCCTGCAAAGACGAGGGCGCGTAGTACTCGAATGTGCTGGGGAACATGCGGTTACCTCCCCACCAGCGGAGCAGATTGGATGACGTTCCAAATGCGCTCGGAGGTGAGCGGCATGTCCAGATGCGTGACGCCCAGCGGGGCCAGGGCATCCACCACTGAGTTGACGACAGCGGCGCTGGCGGCGATGGTCCCGGCCTCGCCGATGCCCTTCACGCCCCAGGGGTTGCTTGAGCTGGGCGTCACGGTGTGGTCCAGCTGGAAGTCCGGCAGCATCTCCGCCGTGGGGATGGCGTAGTCCATGAGTGATCCGGAAACCAGCTGGCCGCTGTCGTCATACACGGCCTGCTCGCACAGTGCTTGCCCAATGCCTTGCGCCACACCACCGTGCACCTGTCCCTCGGCCAGCATGGGGTTGATGAGCGGGCCGCAGTCGTCCACGGCGTAGTAGCTGCGCAGCCGCACCTGGCCAGTGTCCCGATCGACATCGGTCACGGCGATGTGTGTGCCGAAGGGCCAGGTGAAGTTCTGTGGATCGAAGTAGCTGGTCGCGTCGAGCCCAGGCTCCATGCCCTCGGGCAGGCCGCCCCCCATAAACGCCGTGAGCGCCACGTCCCCAATCGTCTTCACCCGGCCGGGGTCGCCCTTCACGTGGATGTTGCCCTCTTCGTAGACCATGTCATCTACGCTGGCCTCCAGCAGGTGGGCGGCGATCTCCAGGGCCTTGTGCTTGATCTTGGTGAGGGACATGTGCAGGGCGCCGCCGCCCACGGCCATGCTGCGGCTGCCAAAGGTGCCCACGCCCATTTGCACCGAGCCGCTGTCTCCGTGCACAACATCCACGTCGTCAAAACCCACGCCCAGCTCGGTGGCCACCATTTGGGCAAAGGCCGTCTCGTGCCCCTGGCCGTGGGGCGAGGTGCCCACGTAGGCCGTTACCTTGCCCGTGGCGTGCACGCGCACCGTGGCGCTTTCCCACAGCGCGGCCTGAGCGCCCGTGGCTTGCACCACCTTAGAGGGCCCCATGCCGCAGATCTCGACGTAGCTGGAGAGGCCAATCCCCATGAGCCGCCCCTGGGCGCGCGCCTGGCGCTGCTCCTCGCGCAGGGCACGGTAGCCGCTGATGTCCAGCGCTTTGTCCAGCGCCTTGGCGTAGTCGCCGCTGTCGTACGACGGGCCGGTGGGTGTCGTGTAGGGGAAGTCGCCGGCGGGGATGAAGTTCAAGCGTCGCACGTCCACCGGGTCCTTGCCGATCTGCTGCGCCAGGCGATCCACGATGCGTTCCATCAAGTGCGCCGCTTCCGGCCGGCCAGCCCCACGGTAGGCGTCCACCGGGGTGGTGTTGGTGAACACGCCCAGCACTTCACCGTGGATCGCGGGAATCTTATAGGCGCCGGTGAGCATGGTGCCAAACAGGATGGTGGGGATGCCGGGCGCGAACAGGGACTGGTAGGCGCCCAGGTTGGCGAAGACCTTCACTCGCAGGCCGGTGATGCGGCCCTCGGCAGTGGCGCACAGCTCCACGTCCTGGATCTGATCGCGGCCGTGGGTGGTGGCCACGTAGCTTTCGCGCTTCTCTTCGATCCACTTCAAGGGCTGGCCGTGGATTTTGGCCAGGTGCACCATGGCCAGGTCCTCTGGATAGAGGTACAGCTTGCTGCCGAAGCCGCCGCCAACATCCGGCGCGATCACTTGGATCTTCTGCTCCGGCACGCCCATGACCATGGCCAGCAGCAGCTTGATGGTGTGCGGAATCTGCGTGGAGGTCCAGTAGGTGAGGGCGCCGCTGGCCTGGTTGTAGCTGGCCACGATGCCCCGGGGCTCCATGGCGTTGGGGATGAGCCGCTGGTTGCGGATGCGCAAGCTCACCTTCACCGGGGCCGCGCCGAACGCGGCGTCTACGTCGCCTGTGCCGGCGTTCCAATGGAAGCCGGTGTTATTGGGCACGTCCGGGTGCAGTTGGGGCGCGCCCGGCTTGGTGGCCTGCTCGGCATCAGTCACGGCGGGCAGCGGTTCGTACGTAACCTGCACCAGGTTGGCGGCGTCGCGCCCCGCTGCACGCGAGCGCGAAACCACCGCGGCCACGATGTCGCCCGTGAAGCGCACCGTGTCGATGGCGATGGCCGGGTGCGCTGGGATCTTGAGGTCGGAGTCGGGCAGCAGCCAGCCGCAGGGCACGGATGGGATGTCCGCCACATCCCGGCCGGTGTACACGGCCACCACGCCCGCCGCGGTTTCAGCGCGGGCCACGTCGGCGCCGGTGACGCGTGCGTGCGCGTGGGGGCTGCGCACAAAGGTGACATACAGCGTATCCGGCAGGCGCACGTCGTCCACGTACTGGCCTTTGCCGCTGATGAGCCGCGGGTCCTCTTTGCGCTTCACGGAGTCTCCGAACACCCCCTTGGGTGGTGCAGCTGCAGCCATGGCTCAGCAGGCTCCTTTCCTTGCTGGTTGATGGGTCAGCTCGCGCTGCGCATCGAACTGGGCGCGCGCCGGTACCCGCGGCGCCACGCTGGCGCGAACCTCCAGGTAGTGCGGCGCCTGGTGCAACCGGGTGGGTGGGGTCATGATGCCCTCGGCTCCTCGGCCGCGCCGGTCTTGCGCATTTCGGCCGCGGCGTACTGAATGGCCCGAATAATGTTGTGGTAGCCGGTGCAGCGGCACAGCACACCCTCCAGGTCGTGCCGGATCTGCTCGTCGGTGGGATTGGGGTTCTGCTCCAGCAGGTACACCGCGGTCATCATCATGCCGGGCGTGCAGTAGCCGCACTGGAGCCCATGCTTCTCCCAGAAGCCCTGCTGCACCGGGTGGTAGGTGCCGTTCTGCGCCAGCCCCTCGACTGTGCGCAGCGTGCACCCATTCGCCTGCACCGCGAGGACGGTGCACGATTTCACCGCCTGGCCGTCCATGAGGATGGTGCAGGCGCCGCACTGGCTGGTGTCGCAGCCCACATGGGTGCCGGTGAGGCCCAGCTCATCCCTCAGGAAGTGCACCAGCAACTGGCGCGCATCCACCTCGCGCTCGTGAACTTCGCCATTAACCTGAACGCTGATTGATATCCGGCTCGGCATTGGCACCCTCCGAGAAGCGTGTTAGCGATCCTTTGGGCCGTCCACCTGGGAGTCCGTGGGAATCCGATGTTACACCCGATGCAGCGCCAGTGCATCAACCGGACTGACGAAATCACTGAACAGTCAGCTACTGACAAAATCACTGAACACCGACAACAATCGGGTCATGTATTGACAAGGGGCGGGCGGCTTTCGTAAGCTTGGGGGTGTCCGTACGACGGCGTGCGGAACGAGGGTTTCCCAAACTGGTGACGCGGCCCAGGCCATGAGTGCACGGGCGGTGTTGCCAGCCGCGACCGAGCGGCAGATTTTTTGGCCCACAAGGCCAAGAGGGGATGCCTCGAAAATGGAACGGGCCGGCGCAGCCGGGAGAGTAGCCCGTGCGAAGGGCAGCCCTGGCTTTTGGATGGCATTCCTTTTCGAGCCGTTTCCGAAGAGGAGGTCTACGTGGCGCTTGCCACACCAGCCGAGCCTGCTGTCGAAGCGGTCACGCATCGGCGCCCCCAGGGTGGACGCATGACCGGTGCGCACATCATTTGCGAATCGCTGCTGCGCGAGGGCGTTGACCTCGTGTTCGGCCTGCCCGGCGGCGCCATTCTGCCGCTGTACCACGTACTGCCTGAATATCCCGAGCTGCGCCACGTGCTGGTGCGGCACGAGCAGGGCGCATCGCACGCGGCCGATGGGTACGCTCGCGCCACCGGCCGGCCGGGCGTGTGCATCGCCACCTCTGGCCCCGGCGCCACCAACCTGGTGACGGGCATTGCCACCGCTATGCTCGATTCCGTGCCGCTGGTGGCGATCACCGGCAACGTGTCCACCGGCATGATGGGCAAGGACGCTTTTCAGGAGACGGATATCACCGGCGTCACTGTGCCGGTGACCAAGCACAACTGGCTGGTCATGCGGCCCGAGGACATTGCCCTCACTATCAAGGAGGCGTTCCACGTGGCCACCACCGGCCGGCCCGGCCCAGTGCTGGTGGACTTTCCCAAGGACGTGCAGCAGCAGCTGGCTACGTTCGAGTATCCCAAGGTGCTGCAGGTGCGCGGCTACAAGCCCACGCTGTTCGGCAATATCCGGCAGATTCGGCAGGCAGCCAGGGCCATCACGGAATCGAAGCAGCCGGTCATTCTGGCCGGGCACGGCGTCAGCATCTCCGACGCGTATGACGAGCTGCAGGAGCTGGCGGAGCTGGGCGACGTGCCGGTGATGAACACGCTGCTGGGCCTGTCCACCTTCCCCGAGTCGCACCCCCTCTCGTTCGGCTTCTTCGGCATGCACGGGTCCGTGCACGCCAACAAAGCCATCCACGACGCGGACCTGGTGATCGCTATTGGCATGCGCTTCGACGATCGCGCATGCGGCAAGTTCTCCGCCTTCGCGCCCAAGGCCAAGATCATTCACATCGACATCGACACCGCCGAAATCGGCAAGAACGTTCGCTGCGACGTGCCCGTGGTGGGCGACGTCAAGAACGTGCTCATGGTGCTCAACAAAGAGCTGCGCGGCCTGGGTGGGGCGCAGCACCGCGCCTGGGTGGAGCAGGTGCAGCACGTCAAACGCAACCGCCCCGGCATCCGCATCCGCGAGACGGACAAGCTGCTGCCCCAGTACGTCATTGGCAAGATTTCCGAGGCTACCCAAGGAAAGGCGATCATCGTGTGCGACGTGGGCCAGCACCAGATGTGGGCCGCGCAGCACTTCTCCTACGAGCAGCGGAACACGCACATCTCCTCCGGCGGGCTGGGCACTATGGGCTTTGGCTTCCCCGCCGCGCTGGGCGTGCAGATGGGCCGGCCCAACGAGCTCGTCATCGCCGTGGTGGGCGATGGCGGCTTCCAGATGACGCTGCAGGAGCTCTCGACCGCCGTGCAGGAGAACCTGGCGGTGAAGATCGCCATCATCAACAATGGCTTTCTGGGCATGGTGCGGCAGTGGCAGGAGCTGTTCCACGAGAATCGCTACTCCTCCGTGGCCATGTCCAATCCCGATTTCGTGAAGCTGGCCGAGGCGTATGGCGTGAAGGGCCTGCGCTGCATTCATAAGATGGACGTGGAGCGCACGCTGCGCGAGGCGTTCGATCATCCCGGCCCGGTGGTGATTGACTTCGTGGTGGAAGCAGAGGAGAACGTGTACCCCATCATTCCCGCCGGCACCACGGCCGAGGAGCTGATCGAAGATCCAGACCTGCTGGAGCTGGTGGAGGAGTCACACATCAACGCCCTGGAGGGCGAAGTGGCCAGCGTGGGAGGGAACGGCCGTGGTCAGTAGCCCACACGGCCTGCAGAAGCACACGCTGGTGGCCCTGCTGGCGGACGAGCCAGGCGCGCTGAACCGCGTGGTGAGCCTTTTTCGTGCACGCGGGTTCAACATCGAGAGCATGACCGTGGGCCCCACGGAAACACCGCGGCTCTCGCGCCTCACCCTGGTGGTGCACGCCACGGACGGCATGCTGGAGCAGATCACCAAGCAGCTCTACAAGGTCATCGATGTGCTCAAGGTCACGGACCTGAGCGAGGACAAGGTGATCGCGCGTGAACTGGCGCTGATCAAGGTTTCCTGCGGCGGCCAAACTCGCGCCGAGGTGATGCAGATCGCGGACATCTACCGCGCCAAGATTGTGGACGTTGCGCTCGATTCCGTGGTGGTGGAGTGTACGGGCGAGGAGGAGAAGATCGAGTCGCTCACCACGCTGCTGCGCAAGTTCGGCATCAAGGAGATTTCCCGCACCGGCCGCGTGGCCATGCTGCGCGGGGTGAGTGGCACCACGCGAGTAGTGGATGATGATTAGCCGAGCACTCGTGATGCTGAATTTCTGAACTGGAGCGAAAACGACAACATGCCAGTACGGGTCTATTACGACAAGGACGCCGACCTCAACCTGCTGAAGGGCAAGAAGATCGCCATCCTGGGCTACGGCTCCCAGGGGCACGCTCACGCACTGAACCTGAAGGACAGCGGAGTCGACGTGATGGTTGGCCTTTACCCCGGCTCAAAGTCCTGGAAGGTGGCCGAGCAGGACGGGGTGCGCGTGCTGAACTCGAATGAGGCGGCCGAGTGGGCAGACACCATCATGATGCTGGCGCCGGATCATCTGCAATCCGGCATCTACCACGAGGCCGTGGAGCAGCACCTCAAGCCGGGCAAGACGCTCATGTTCGCTCACGGTTTCACCATTCACTTCAACCAAATCGTTCCGCCGAAGGACGTGGACGTGACGATGATCGCCCCCAAGGCGCCGGGCCACCGCTGCCGCGAGGAGTTTGTGGATGGGCGCGGAGTGCCCTGCCTGGTGGCCGTGCATCAGGACCCCTCCGGCCGCGCCCAGCAGAACGCCCTGGCCTATGGCAAGGCTTTTGGCGCCGGGCGCGCGGGCATTCTGGAAACGACCTTCCGGGAAGAAACGGAAACCGACCTCTTCGGCGAGCAGACGGTGCTGTGCGGCGGCGTGACAGCGCTTATGCAGGCCGGCTTCGAAACGCTGGTGGAGGCGGGCTATGCCCCCGAAAGTGCCTACTTCGAATGCATCCATGAGATGAAGCTCATCGTGGACCTCATCTACGAAGGGGGCATGGCGCGCATGCGCTACTCCGTGTCGGATACTGCCGAATATGGCGACTACTCCCGCGGCCCCCGTGTGGTGACCGAGGAAACCAAGAAAGAGATGAAGCGCATCCTCAAGGAGATCCAAAGCGGAGCTTTTGCCAAGGAATGGATCACCGAGAACGCTGTCGGCCGGCCCGGCTTCCTTTCGCTGCGGCGCCAGGCGGCCAACCACCAGCTCGAACAGGTGGGCAAGGAGCTGCGCTCTATGATGCCCTGGATCAAAGAAGGCGGACATTAGGCACGGCGGATGCCGGTTGGTAAGCGCCAAAACACAAGATAAACAGACGGAGACGAGGGAATGGCGGAGAAGATAGCGATTTTTGACACCACCCTGCGCGATGGGGAGCAGTCGCCTGGCTGCTCACTGAGCTTCTCAGAGAAGATCGAGATCGCCCACCAGCTTGCGCGGCTGGGCGTGGACGTTATCGAGGCCGGCTTCCCCATCTCCTCGCCGGGCGATTTCCAGGCGGTGCAGACCATTGCCCGCCAGGTGCGTGGCCCCGTGATCACCGCGCTGGGCCGCGCCGTGGAGAAGGATATTGATGCCGTAGTCGAGGCGCTGGCGCCGGCCGAGCGGAAGCAGATCCACATCGTGCTGTCCGTGTCGGACATCCACATCGAGCGCAAACTGCGCAAGACGCGCCAGGAAGTGCTGGAGCAGGGCATCAAGGCGGTGCGCTACTGCAAGCGCTTTTGCGAGGCCGTGGAGTACTCGCCCGAAGATGCCGGCCGCGCGGATCCCGAGTACCTGTACCAGACCATCTATGAGGTCATCAAGGCCGGCGCGACAGTGGTCAACATCCCGGACACCACCGGCTACGTGCTGCCGCACGAGTGGGGCGAGCTCATCGCCAATGTGTTCAAGAACGTGCCTAACGCCAGGGATGCCGTGATCTCCATCCACTGCCACAACGATCTCGGCAACGCCGTGGCCAACAGCATCGCGGCGGTGCTGAACGGCGCTCGCCGCATCGAATGCACCATCAACGGCGTGGGCGAGCGGGCCGGCAATGCCTCGCTGGAAGAGATCGTGATGACGCTGAAGAAGCGCCTGCACGCCTATGGCTTCGAGACCGGCGTGGACAGCACCCAGTTGGTGCAGACCAGCCGGCTCGTCAGCACGCTCATGTCCATGCCGGTGCAGGCCAACAAAGCCATCGTCGGCGCCAATGCCTTCGCTCATGCCTCCGGCATCCATCAGGATGGGGTGCTCAAGGACCGCTTGAATTACGAGATCATGGTTCCAGAAGAGGTCGGCTGGACGGAGAGCAACATTGTGCTCACCGCGCGCTCGGGCCGGCACGCGTTCAAGCACCGGCTGGAGAAGCTGGGCTTTGTGCTGACTGATGACGAGCTGGCCAAGGCCTGGACGCGCTTCCTGGAGGTGGCCGACAAGAAGAAGGAGGTCGGCGATCTGGACCTCGAAGCCATTGTCAGCGATGAGATGCGCATTTCGCTGGAGGCGATTCGTCTGCAGGCGGTGAACATCAACACCGCCTTCCCGAATGGCATGCCCACAGCCTCCGTGCGGCTGATCAACGCCGATGGCCAGGAGATGGCCGACTCAGCCATCGGCACCGGCCCGGTAGACGCGACCTACAAGGCCATCAACAAGGTTGTGGGCGTGCCCAACAAGCTGACCGAGTTCACTGTGCAGTCCGTTACCGAGGGCATCGATGCCATGGCCAACGTGACCATCCGCCTGGAGAGCCAGGGCGAGCGCTTCATTGGCCGCGGCGCCGATACGGACATCCTCATCGCCAGTGCCCAGGCCTACGTGAACGCGCTCAACAAGGTCGTGGCTGCCCGCAAGGACATCCGGGAGAGAGCCCCCGCCGGCGTGTAGCGCGGCCTTTACCCGCATCACCTGTGTCCATCGGGCTCCTCATGAGACTGGGAGGCAAGGTGAGGGCTGGATCGTCCGTCGAATCGACCTCGCGCCGTCGCGATGGCTGGCCGCACCGACGGTCGCGTCCGGCGGCCGCGTGGGTCGGGGGCCAACCATTTAGCTCCAGCGCGCAGGTGCATTGAGTTGGCCAGGGCCTCGGGGGTGTGTGCACTGCGGAGCGTTGGGGCGTCTTCCAGCGTCAACTGAGCCTGCGCGTGGAGAGACCAGTCGTGATGGTTGAGCATGAGTGGGTTTTGCGTCGTTTTTCGTTGGTTTGAGCGAGAGGACGACATTCGGAGTCTGAAGGAAGAATTCATTGGCGGGCGGTTGCCATCCGCGACGTTCTGCGAGTGGCTCAACGACGCGGCGCTCTCGCCGGAGCTGCACATAGAGCTCATGGAATGGCTGGCGGAGGCGATGACGGTTGACGCAACGGCCACGCGGCTGAGATAGGCGGAAGCCACGACTATGACCGCCTGACAGGCTCAGTCAGCGTTCCGGGGCGGGGCGCTCCGGCTGGAAGAAGAGGTAGCCGGCGAGGACGATGATGCCGATGACGATGGAGCTGTCGGCGATGTTGAACCAGGGCCAGCGCAGGTTGCCCACGCCAACGTCAATGAAATCGACCACGTAGACGTGCTGGAAGCGATCGATTAAGTTGCCGATGGCGCCGCCGAGCTGCAACCCGACGCATACTTGCAGCAGCCAGTTGTTCCGCGGCAGAAAGCGAAAGTAGCCCACGCCGACGATGACGATGACCAGGGCGATCACCACGTACAGCGCGCCCTGGCCCTGCAATGTGCTGAACGCCGCGCCGGTGTTGTGGCTGAGTGAAAAGCGCAGCCAGTTGCTGATCACCTCCACGGAGTTGCCTGGCACCTGAGACAGCCGCCACTCGGCCCAGTTCTTGGTGATGCGATCGGCGATGATGATAATCGCTGCCACCGGCAGCGCCACGGCCAAAAAAGGCGGCCGCCAGCGTCGCCGAGGCGCCGCCGTGGACGCATCAGATAGGTGGGGGTGCAGCTCCGAGCGGCTCATGACCGTTCCCCCCTCAGGATCGCTCGACTTCGAGGCTGATGCGCTCGCCATCGATATCGCCTTCCCACAGGTGGCCGTGCCCCGCCAGGCCGCGGCCGACGTCGACCGCCAGCACCTCCTGGGCGATGGTCGCCCTGTGCGCCGCGAGTACCCCGCCCCAAACGGCGGTGCCCTGCCAGCGCAGGTGGATGCGATCGGCAATGGCAAAGCCCGCGTCCTTGCGCAGCTCTTGCAGGCGGCGCACCAGCTCCCGCGCACGGCCCTCAGCCTCCAACTCCGGCGTCACCGTTGTATCCAGCGCCACCAGCACGTCCGAGTCGCCGGCCACCTCGAACCCCTCTTTGCCCTTGAGGGTGATCAGCACGTCGTCCGGGCTCAGTTCCTCATCCGCGGCGCGGTACCCGCCACCCGGCAGCGGCTCCAGCTGGCCGGCCTCCACCGCCGCGCGCACTGCGCGCAGGCGCGGCCCCAGGCGTGGGCCCAGCAGTGGCAAATTGGCCCGATAGGAGCGCTCCGCCAGGGTGTGCTCCTCGGCCAGCACCACCGCTTTGACGTTTAGTTCGTCCCGGACGTGATCCTCCAGCTCGGCCGGCCACTTCAGCCGTGCGCTCACGGCGAGGCGCACCGCCGGCAACGGCTGGCGGACCTTGATGCGTGATGCCGCGCGCGCCGCCCGCCCCAGCTCCACCACCCGCTGCACCAGTGCCATGGCCTCTTCAAGCGGAACATCGCGCAGGCTTTCGTCCACCTGGGGGTAGGCGCGGAGATGCACGCTGCTGGGGGCTGCGCCATCGCCGGTGCGGACGAGGTTCTGATACATCTCCTCGGCCATAAAGGGGACTATCGGCGCCAGCATCACAGAGATGGTGACCAGCACGTCGTGCAGCGTCTGGTAGGCCGAGGCTTTGTCCGCGTCCTCTTCCGACTTCCAGAAGCGCCGGCGACTGCGCCGCACGTACCAGCTGGAGAGGTCATCGTTCAGGAAGCGCTCGAACGCCTGGGTGAAGGGTGCCACGTCGTACTGCTCGAAGCCCGTCCGCGCCTGGCCCACCACCTCCTGCAGCCGGCTCAGCAGCCAGCGATCCAGGCTAGCCCGCTGGCGCGGGGGCACGCTCGTGGCGCTCGGGTCGAAGCCATCAATGTTGGCGTAGGTGACGAAGAACGAGTACACGTTCCACAGCGTCAGCAGCTTGCGCCGCACCTCATCCGCGGGGCCATAGCCGAAGGCGAGGTTCGTCTTCAGGTTCTGCGACGCGAACAGCCAGCGCATCGTGTCTGCGCCCATCTTCTCCACGGCATCGTCGAACCAGATGGCGTTGCCCAGGCTCTTGTGCATGGGCCGGCTCTGCTCGTCCGTCATCTTTTCGTAGACCAGGCAGGCGCGGTAGGGCGCGCGATCTTCCAGCGTCACGCTCATGAAGAGCATGGAGTAGAACCACAGCCGAATCTGCTCGCGCATCTCGGAAATCCAGTCGGCTGGGTAAGCTTCGCGCCAGGCCGCGTTGTCCACGCCGAAGCCCAACGTGGAGAAGGGCACGATGCCCGCGTCCAGCCAGCAGTCGCCCACCTCGGCAACGCGCTCCGTGGTCTCGCCGCACTGCTCGCAGCGAATGCGGATGGCGTCGATCCAGGGCCGGTGCAGCTCCGGCAGCAACACGGCGCCATCCGGGGGAGGGGCGCCATGTGCATCGGCCGCCAGCTGTGCGGCTGGGTACTTGGCATCCGGCGTGTAGGCGAAGGGCGTTACCGCGCGGTCGCGCAGGTCCTGCAGCGATTCCACCACCGTCAGGTGGCCGCAGGCGCACTGGTAGAAGGGCAGGGGCAAGCCCCAGAAGCGTTTGCGTGAGATGCACCAGTCGCGCATGTTGGTGAGCCAGTCCTGCATCAGGTCGCCGGCGTGAGGTGGAGTCCACTGCACCTTGGCCGCCTCGCGCCTCATGCGCGGGCGCACCTCATCGGCCGAGATGAACCATTCACCAACCAGCTTGAACACCAGCTCCTCGCCGCAGCGCCAGCACACGGGGTAGCGGTGGTCGTACGCTTCGGTACGCAGCAGGTACCCTTTGCTCCGCAGGCTCTCGAACACAAAGTCCGCCACCTCGGTCGATCGCCGCCCCAGCAGGCTGTCGTAGCCGGCCACATAGTGACCGCTGTCATCCAGCGGCGCCAGCACCGCCAGGTTGTGCTGGCGCGAGAGCTCAAAGTCCTCCGCGCCGCAGCCAGGCGCAATGTGCACGATACCGGTACCTTCGTCCTCGGCCACCTCGCCCCAGGGGATCACGTGGTGGTCCACCCCCGCCTGCGCCGTCAGCTCGTCGAACGGGCCGCGGTAGCGCAAGCCTACGAGTTCGCTGCCCGGCAGCTCGCGCAGCACTTCCGCGTTTGGGCCTGCCACGCGCCCCACCACCCCGCGCGACATGTACAGCAGCTCGCCCCTGTGGCGGACCAGCACATAGGTGAGGTCCGGGTTCACGGCAGCCGCGGTATTGGCCGGCAGCGTCCAGGCGGTGGTGGTCCAAATGGCCAGGTACTCGTGCTCGCGCCCTACGATCGGCTGCTTGATGAAGACGGAAGTATGGGTCACATCCCGATAGCTGTCGATGAGCTCGTGCTGCGAGAGCGAGGTGCCGCAGCGGATGCACCAGGGCATCACGCGCGTGCCCTCGTAGAGCCAGCCCTTCTCCTGGCAGCGCTTGAGGAAGTGCCAGATCGTTTCGATGTTTCGATCGGACATGGTGAAGTACGAGTTGGCCCAGTCCATCCAGTTGCCGAGCCGCATGCTCTGCTCGGTGATGCGCCCGGAGAACTGCTCCACCCGCGCCTTGCAGGCCCTCGAGAACTCCGCCAGGCCGTATTCCACGATGTCGCGCTTGGAGTTGAAGCCCATGTCCTTCTCAACCTCGACCTCAACCCACAGGCCCTGGCAGTCGAAGCCGTTCTGGTAGCGCTCGCGCTGGCCCAGCATGGCGTGGTAGCGCTGGTAAAAGTCCTTGTAACTACGCCCCCAGGCGTGGTGCACGCCCATGGGGTTGTTGGCTGTCATGGGGCCGTCAATAAAGGAGTACAGTGGCCCCTGGGCATTCTTGACGACCAGCTTCTGAAACGAACGATCCTCGTCCCAGAAGCGCAGGATGCGCTGCTCCAGCGCCACAAAGTCGGCGCGGGCGGGAACGTCCTTGAACGGCATGGGAGGCTTCATGGTACCAAACGGGTTGACGGCTGGCTCATAATTTAAGCGGAGTGCGCCTGAGTTCTCGTTCCCGCGCGGTGCCGCGTCAAGCGGAAACATGGGAGCCAAGCGAGCCTGAAGCCGAGGAGCGCGCTCCCGGAACCCGCCGTGGCCTGCACGCGCCGCCCATCCCCAACCGCGATTCGACGGCCGCCGCGCTGCTGTACCGCCTGCGCTACGGCGGCTTCTGGTTCCAGGCGGTTTCGCGTATTCTGGCCATCAACGGTTTCGTGGGGCTTTCGCTGTGGGCCATCGACGAAGCCACGCAAACCCACAGCCAAACCCTGCTGCTCATCCGTGGCAACCTGCTGCTCACGCTGTTTGTCGCTGCTCTGGTGGCACTGGCCTTCGCGGGCGCTCGCCTGGCCATCACGCTGGACCCGCGCGAGCCGCTGGCCAACCTGCCGGCGCTCATTCTGGTGCTCGGCGTCATCCTGGCGGTGACGTCCATCGCTGGGCCGGGCTTCGTGGCGGCTGGTGAGGCCGGCGTGATGGTGCTGACGGTGGCCGTGATCCAGCTGCGCAAGATCAACGTCAACCCCTACGTGCTGTTGAAGGCGGCGCTGGTGATCAGCGCCATCATCCTGGTGGCTGGGCTGGTGCGCGGCATCTTCACCGGCGAGATCCTGCAGACGCGGGTCTCCCCCGTGGAGCTGGACGGCGTGATGCGCCTGTTCGTTTTCCTGCTCGGCGTTTCGGTGTACTTCATTGAAGAGCATCGCCACTGGCAGGCCGCGCCGCCAACGCCCGTGGTGGTCGACCGCCTGCACCGCGCCTGCCAGGAGAACGACTTCAGCGCCATCAGCCGCTGGCTCGGCCCGGGTATGACGCTGTCGCACGCGCAGCAGCACCTGCTGGCCTCGCTGGTGCTGCCGCGCCGGCTCATTGTGGATGGTGATTTCGCGCTGGCACCCACGCCTGCCGGCGGGCTGCTCTGCTTTCGCGTGGAGCGCGGCCAGGTGCACGAGCTGCGCGAGTACGGCGCGGATCCGGACAAGCCGTGGCCCCGCGCGGGGCGCTCAGCGTGAGATAGTAGAGGGACTGGGGCGAGGGCGTTCGAGCAAAAGGAGGCGGCATTGGAACAACCAAAGGTCGTCATCATAGACGGCGCGCGCACGGCCATCGGGCGCTTTGGGGGCAGCTTTAAGGGCACCCCGGCGCACGAGCTGGGCGCAGCAGCCATCGCGGCAGCGCTGGAGCGCGCGGGCGTCCGGCCGGACCAGGTGGACGAAGTGATCATGGGCCAGGTGGGTGCCGCCGGCGACGCCTACAACGCTCGCCGCTGCGCCCTGGGCGCGGGGCTGCCCGTATCCAGCACGGCCATGAATGTGAACCGCCTGTGCGGCTCCGGCCTGCAGGCCATTTGGACGGGTGTGCAGGAGGTGCTCAGCGGCGCCGCGGACATTGTGGTCGCTGGTGGCGATGAGAACATGAGCCGGCAGCCCTTCCTGGACTTCGGCGCGCGCGACGGCTACAAGCTGGGCGACCGCAGCCTGGAGGATGGAGCCCAGGCGCTGGTGCACGATCCGTTTGGCGACATGCTCATGGGCGTGACCGCCGAGTGCGTCGCGGAAACTTACAGCGTGGGCCGCGCCGAGCAGGATGCATTCGCGCTGCGCAGCCAGCAGAAGACCGCGGCAGCCATTGATGCTGGCCGGTTTCGCGAGCAGATCGTGCCGATCACCGTGCAGGAGCGCAACGCCACGGCAGTGGTGGAGCGCGACGAACACCCCCGCCCGGACACCACGCTGGAGAAGCTGGCCGCGCTGAAGCCGGTGTTTCGGGAGGGTGGCACCGTTACCGCCGGCAACGCCGCGGGCATGAATGATGCCGGCGCGGCGGTGGTGCTGATGACGGAGGAGCGCGCCCGGTCGCTGGGGCTGCGGCCCCGGCTGCGCTTCCTCGGAGCCGCTGTTGCTGGGCACGAGCCTCGCCTGATGGGCTACACCCCCACCTTTGCCATCCGCAAGCTGCTGGCGCGGTTCGAGATGACGCCGGCGGATGTGGACTTCCTGGAGCTGAACGAGGCCTTCGCCGCCCAGGCGGTGGCCGTCATTCGCGACACCCGCTTCGATCCGGAGCGGGTGAATCCCAACGGCGGCGCCATCGCTCTCGGGCACCCCGTGGGTGCTACCGGCTGCATCCTGACTATCAAAGCCATGCACGAGCTGGAGCGCCAGGGTGGCCGCTACGCCATCGTCAGCATGTGCATCGGCGGTGGGCAGGGCATCGCCGCGCTGGTGGAAAACGCCGGGGACGCCGCTTAGTCTTTGCCCTTCACCCAGTACTCGGGGTGGCCGGGCTCGTAGTACTGGAGCATGTCGTCAATGGCGCTCACGGCCGCCTCCTCCGGCGTTGGTTTGAACTGGGTGCTTCGGTAGGCCTCGGTCTGCCCCGCGTGGCGGTTCCAGATGGCGTGGTCGCTGATGCCCACGAAGCGCCCGGGCCCGTAGCCCAGCACCTGGTACACGATGACTCCAATGGCCACGCCCTCCACGACCACGCGGTACTGCTGCACCACGCGGCTCACCTCGTCGATCAGCTCGTCGGCAATCAGTTCGTCCAGCGGGCTGCCGGTGCCGGCATCAGCCACGCGCTGACCCTCCGGCGGCATGTTCTTCAAACGATAACCTCACGTTAACGGTAACTTCACATACCGGAGTTACCGTTAATTTGCTATCCATGGTGGGGATGGCTCGCCACCAACCCGGCGAGCCATCCCCCTCTCTCCAACCTCTCACAGCTCCGCTGCGGCGTGGGCAATACGGCGGATCGCTTCGGTGAGGTTCTCCAGCGAGTTGGCATAGGAGAGGCGCAGGTAGCCTTCGCCGTAGCGGCCGAAGCCTGGCCCGGCCAGCGCGGCGACGCCGTAGCGCTCCAACAGCAAGTCCGCGAAGGCCTGCGCCGAGAGCCCCAGCCGGCTGACGTTGGGGAAGGCGTAAAAGGCCCCTGCCGGGCAGCTGCAGGAGATGCCGGGAATGGCGTTCAGACCCTCCACCACGGCGTTGCGACGCCGCAGGAACTCGGCGGTCATCGCCTCTACCGGTTGCTGGGGGCCTTCCAGCGCGGCTATCCCTGCCATCTGTGTGAACGTGGCCGTGCAGGAGTTGCTGTTGGTCATCAGCCGCGCCACGGCGTCCGCCAGCAGCTCCGGCATGATGCCATAGCCCAGGCGCCAGCCGGTCATGGCGTAGGTCTTCGAGAAGCCGTCCAGGATGATGGTGCGCTCCTGCATGCCGGGCAGGCTGGCGATGCTCAGGTGCTGGCCGTCGTACAGTATGCGGTCGTAGATCTCGTCACTCAGCACCCAGCAGTCGTACCGCTGCGCCAGCTCGGCCACCGTTTTCAGGGCCTCACGGCTGAGCACGCCACCGGTAGGGTTCTGTGGCGAGTTGAGCACGATCAGGCGCGTGGCCGGGCCAACCAGCTGGCGCAGCGCATCGAGGTCAAAGGAGAAGCCGCTCTCCTCCAGCAGTGGCACCGCCTTGCCCGCGGCGCCCAGGAAATCGATCACCGACTCGTAGATGGGAAAGCCAGGATTGGGGTACACCACCTCCGCGCCTTCGTCCAGTAAGGCGGTGAGGCAGAAGTACATGATTGGCTTGGCCCCCGGTGTCACCACCACCTGTGACGGCCGAATGGTCATGCCGCGAAAGGCGCCCGCCTGGCGCGCTATGGCTTCGCGCAGCTCCGGCAGGCCGGCCGCGGGGCCGTAATGGGTGGCGCCGCCTCGCAGCGCGGCGATGCCCGCCTCCACGATGTGGGCCGGCGTCTCGAAGTCTGGCTCGCCGATCTCCAGGTGGATCACCGAGCGCCCCGTTGCTTCCACGGCGCGAGCCTTCACCAGAACATCGAACGCGGTTTCCGTTCCCAGGCGGCTCATCCGCTGAGCCAGCTGGGCCGTCTTCCCCGGCATGGCCGTCCCCTTTTTCACGCTGCTGTTATTGATCTCACTGTACCAGCCGCCCCCGAGCGCGGATAATGGACCGCGCCACCGCTGCCGACGATAGGCGCGCGGAGGGTAGAGGAGGTTCGATGCAGTGAGCACCTACGTACTTGTTCACGGAGCCTGGGGTGGCTCGTATGGCTGGCGCCAGGTTCGGCCGCTGCTGCAGCGCGCTGGGCACCAAGTGTTCACTCCATCGCTCACAGGACAGGGTGAGCGCTCTCACCTGGCCACGCCCGAGGTGAACCTCACCACCCACATCAAGGACGTGACCAATGCCATCTGGTACGAGGACTTGACGAACATCATCCTGGTGGGGCATAGCTACGGCGGCATGGTGGTCACCGGCGTAGCCGACCAGATGCCGGAGCGCATCACGCACCTGGTCTACCTGGATGCGTTTCTCCCTCAGGATGGCCAGAGCCTGTATGACCTGGGCGGCGGCGGCCAGCGGCCGAGTGGCTGGCTGGTTCCTGGGCCCGCGCGTGGAGGTGATCCCACCGACCCCGATGTGCAGTGGAATGCTGCCCGGCGCGTCGATCACCCGCGGGCCACGCTGGAGGAGAAGGTGCACCTCGCGGCAGCCACGGAAAGCCGGCCCTTCAGCCTCACCTACATCCAGGCCACCGGCCGTGAGGCTGGCCAGGGCGGCGGCTTCTTCGATCAGTGCGCCGAGCGGCTGAGGAGCAACCCTCGCTGGACCGTCCGCCAGATCTCCGGCGGCCACGGCATGATCCGGACCAACCCCGAAGGCACCGTCCGCCTCTTCCAGGAGTTGTTCCCCGGCTGAGGGCACGGCCTTCGCTGGCGCGCAGCTACCGCCAGGATGAGCAGCGGCATAAGCCGGGTTCGCGGCCGCGACCAGCCCATTCTGGCGGGCGAACGGAAAGCTACTTCGCTGGGGCGGAGCGGAGTCGGTCGATGGCGGCCTTGGCGCCAGCGGTGACGAAGGCGGTATCCGAGCCGATGGGCGCGAGCCGAAAGCCCTGGCGGAAACGGCGCGCGGATTCCTCCGGCCCGCTGGTGTGAATGCCTGCCACCAGGCCGGCGGCGTTGGCGGCATCCAGCACGGCCTGCACCGCCGCCACGTGGCGCGCATCTCGATTGTCCGCGCCGGGGCCCAGGCCCATGGAAACGGCGAGGTCCGACGGGCCAACGTAGAAGCCGTCGATGCCGGGCGCGGCGCACATGGCCTGAAGGTGCTGGATTGTAGGCTCGGTTTCGACCATCACCAGGCAGATGATCTCTTCGTTGGCGTGCTGGATGTAATCCTGCCCGTGCGCCAGGCGTGCCCGGTTTGGGCCAACCGAGCGGTAGCCCACGGGTGCGTAGCGTGCGGCCCCGCCGGCACGGCCGGCTTCCTCCGCGTTGCGCACCAGTGGCACGATCACGCCCATGGCGCCCGCGTCCAGCACGTACTGGATGTGCACCGGGTCGTTCCACTGCACGCGCACCAACGGCACGGTGGCCGTGCTGCTCACCACCTGCAGCCACTGGGCCGCGCGATCGGGCCCAATGCCCATGCCGTGCTGCATGTCCAGCACCAGCCCATCAAATCCGGCGTGAGCCATGATCTCGGTCATGTAGGGGTCCGCGGTGCCCATCCACCCCACCATCGCCGGTTCGTTGCCGCGCCACTTCGCCTTGATTGTGTTCTGCCGCATGTTACTCAGCATTGTACGTGGCAGGCCCGTACCCGAGACGGGCTCTGATTGGAACTCGCCACAACACCCGCCAAAGCCAATATGGAGGGCGAGCTGGATGCGCCAGCTCGTGCTTGGCGCCACCGTTGGCGTCGGCGAGGGCGCTGCGCTGGACCAGTGCTCGGCATTTCGCCAAGCGCTGGCCTGTTGCCGGCCCCGAAGTCCGCTCCTCGCCTGATAGCCGGGGTCCGGCCGGGCAAGTAGAGTACGCTGCATGCGGGGCGGCGATGCTGGAGCGCGTACTGAGGCGCGTAGGATCTATCCCGGCCGCCGGGGCATGTTTCGAGCCAAACTTCCAGGCGCAAGGCGGCGAGGTCGGCACCCCGGCATCTGCGCCGCCGGGTGTGTCCTCGCCGTTCTGGTGACCGCCAGCCTTACTGCCTGCGGCGGGGCGCCCGTTATCGGCGGGTATTCGACGACGCCCCCGAAGACCGTTGGCCCTCCGGCCACGGGAACCGGGACGATGGTCGTGATCAACGGCGACAACCTCTGGACAGTGCAGGCCGACGGTTCGCACGCGGTCCAGCTCACTCATGAGACCAAAGGCAACTTCGCGAACAACCCGGCCTTCTCGCCCGATGGCACCCTCATCGCCTACGCCTACCACATCGCGCCCCAGGGCAACAGCTGGGGTGGGGCCGAGGTTCACGTGATGAAGGCTGATGGGACCGACGAGCGTACGCTTGTCGCGGCCAAGGCCAAAGGCGAGCGTGCCGAGAGTCCGACCTGGGCGCCAGACGGCAAGTCCATCTATTTCGCGCACGACATCCCCATCATCGACAAGTCGAACCGCTACACGGGTGACACCATCACCATTGAGCGCGTAGACCTGGCCACAGGCACCCGTCAGACGATCGTCAAGAACGCTATCTTCCCCGCCCTGTCCCGCTCCGGACTGTTCGTCTGGGTGGACTACAACGTGAATGATGGCTCCTTCAAGCTCGAGGTCGGCAAGCCGGACGGCTCTGGGGGCCGCACGCTGCTGACCCAGAAGGACTTCCAGGGAGTCTACAGCCCGGAGGTGTCGCCCGACGGCAAAACCATTATCTTCGCTGGCTCGGGGCGCACGGGCAGCACTGTCGCGGGGACTGACATGGGGCTGGTGGGCATGCTCAACCCGCTGCTGCCCGGCGTGGCCCAGGCGCACGGCTTACCGTGGGATCCATGGACCATCAACGTCGACGGCAGCGGCCTCAAGAGGCTGGTGAGCCTGGGCACCGACGAGCAGGCGCTCGCCTGGAGCCCCGATGGTCGGGAGATTGCCGTGGCCAACCTGAGCGCGACCTACCTGATGCGAGCCGACGGCACCGGGTTCACCAGGCTCCTGCCGCATGGCGACCCAGGCGGTCTGGATTGGAAGGCGGCCAGCGCCCGATGACCATCCCCGCCCCGCTCGTTTACCCTCAGAGGCCGCTGGCGATGCATAGCCAGGTCTGCTGGCAAGAAGCTGCTCCGAGTGGGGGCTCAGGCTTTGCCGCCAGCGTCGCGTTGGCCATCGTGCTGGCCGTGGGGCTGATCTTTGGCCCCCTGATCGCGGACGCCGCCTGGGATCACGATGCCCACGTCACACCTGAGCAGGCCATGCTGCACTGGGCGCTTGAGGCGCAAGGCATCGGGCATCATCACCACCTCGACTTGTCCACTGGAGTGCCCCTGCCGGCGGCTGCCAGCGGAGGCCCAATGCTCAGGTCCGGCAACTCCTCGCCGGACTTCGGGACGCCGGCTCCCCCGGTGACGGCGAGTCCCGCCGCGCCCTGCCTGGCCCTGGCCGGGTGTGGATTTTTGCCACCCAGCGAGCGCCTGTCAGATCTGCACTACCCGCTTCCCGAAGCGCCGCCGCCCAGGGCTGCATAGACTCGAACACCGCGAAGGAAGCGACACCTGTTCACACCTTCCTGCACAACTCGCAGATCAGGAGTTTTCTGGCATGCGTCCATGGTTTGCGCTGCCGTTGAGCAGCGCCCTAATCGGGCTGTCCTTGCTTCTCCCGCTGGCGGCCTCCGCGCACGAAGCCCGCGACGTGGGTAAGTATCACTTTCTGGTGGGCTTCATTCAGGAACCGACCGTCCAGAATCAGTTGAACGGCATCGACCTGACCATCACCACTACCGCCGGTAACAAGCCGGTGGTGGGCGCCAACAAGACGCTCCAGGCGGCGGTCATCGTCGGCGGCAACGCCAAGGTCATGCCGCTCGACCTCGAACCCGCGTCGGACGAAAGCCCCAATGACGGCAAGTACGCCGCCTACTTCATCCCCACCCTGCCGGGCAGCTACACGTTTCACTTCACCGGCAGCATCAAGGGCGATCCGATCGATCAGGAGTTCTCGTCCGGCCCCAACACCTTCGGCGACGTGCAGGCGGCTCAGCCACTCGAGTTCCCGCTGCAACAGCCAGGCGCCGGCGCACTGCAGGCCCAGCTGAGCGCTACCCAGTCCGCGGCCAACCAGGGCCGCGTCATCGGCATCGCCGGGCTGGTTGTGGCGCTCATCGCTATTGGTGTGGCATTCGTCCGGAAAGGATCTGCACCCACGGACGCGGTGTAGCCGAATGACGAGGCCGCGATGGCAGCGCGTTGCACCGGCCGTGGCGCTGGGCGTCGCCCTCCTGGCGACCCCGGCAGCCGCGCTGGCGCATGCCAACCTGGCACGCTCGGAGCCCGCCGGCAACGCCGACCTGGGGGCGGAGCCGGCCCAAGTGCAACTGTGGTTCACCGAGCGGCCGGAGGTGAGCCTCACTACGGTGCACATCTACAACGAGCGGCGGCAAGAAGTAGATCGAGGCCAGCCACAGGCAGCGCCCGGCGACCCGCTCTCGGTGGTCGAAGAGCTGCGGCCGAGCCTTCCGAGGGGCACTTACGCCGTCAGCTGGCACACGACCTCGGCCGAGGACGGACATGTGACTGGCGGCGCCTTTGCCTTCGGCATCGGCGTGCAGCCCGCTTCGAGCGCGCTGTTGGCGCAGTCGCTGCCGGCCGCGCCAACCCAGGGGCCACTTAGCGTGAGCATTCGCTGGCTGAGCTACCTGGCTGTGGGAGGCCTACTTGGCCTGCTGCTGTTTCGGCTCGCCGTATTCGATCCGGTCGTCGTCGAGCTCGGACTCGCATCCGCGGCGATGGACAAGCTCACCGGCCAGATTCGCTCCCGTCGCCGAGCCGCGATCCGGCTGTTCGCCGCGCTGGGAGCCATCGCCGCCGTTGCCACCATCCTCGATCAGGTGGCGCGCTCCGGCGGCGAGATAACCGTGGCTGCCATGACGGCGACGCTGGGCACGGGTCTCGGCCAGTTGCTGGCTGCCCGGCTGGCCACAGCCGTGGCGCTGCTGGCCCTCCTGTGGAGTGGAAGGGAGGCGGCGCGCCCGCGGTTTCGATCACTGGGCGCCGCCGCCGCGGCCGAGTTCGGAGCCACTGGCAGACGAGTGCCACCCCTGCCGTGGCAGCTGCCAGCCGCCGTGGCCGTAACGCTGGCGGAGCTGCTGCTGTTCTCGTTGACCAGCCACGCCATGGCCGTGCCCACCGCGCGCGACATGGCGCTGTTCGTGGACTGGCTGCACCTCTGTTTGGCCGGCTTCTGGGTGGGCGGCCTGCTGGCGCTGGCGCTCACGGTCGTACCGCCGCTGGCTGGCCCGCGCCGCGCGACCGGCAGCGGCCAGCCGAATGAGCTCGATCGCAACAGGCTGTTCGGGCCGCTCATCGGTCAGTTCTCACGCCTGGCGCTGGGCGCGGTGATGGGACTGGCCGCCACCGGCCTCTATCAGGCCTACCTGCACTTCTCCGGCCTCGACCAGGTGCTCAGCACTGGTTACGGGCAGGCGCTGGTGGTAAAAACGGGCATCTTTGCCGCCGCCCTGCTGCTGGCAGGCTGGCACCGCTTCATCCTGGAGCCGGGCACTCGCCAACCGGCGAGCCCCCGGGCCACGCGGAGCCGGGGCTTGTTCGGCCGGGGCTTGGCCGCCGAAGCGTTGCTGGGCGTGGCTGTACTCGCCGCCGCCGGCGTGCTGACCAGCCTGGCGCCGGCCAACACCGAGGCCTCCGCCAGCGGCTTCATGACCAGGACGGTGGGCAATGTGCAGGTCGCGCTGCAGGTTCAACCTCTGCGCATCGGTCCCAACCAGTTCGAGGTGACGCTGCAGTCCAATGGCCAGCCGCTGGCCAAAGCCGAGAAGGTGGAGATGACGTTCACTATGCTGGACATGCAGATGGAGCAGACGGTGGTCGATCTCAGCGCCGCCGGCAATGGCAACTACACGGCCCAGTCAGATGCCCTGAGCATGGGCGGGCATTGGCGCGTGGATGTGCTGCTGCGGCTGCCCCGCCAGTACGACCAGCACACCAGTTTCAACGTGGATGTGAAAGGGTGAGGCTCGATGTCGATTGGTGAATGGCTGCGCTTTGCGCAGCTCAGCCTCGTGGCCGGCTGGCTGGCCGCGCTGTATGTGCGGCTGGACTCGTGGCGGGTCCTGCGAACGGCGAGACCTACTGTGCCGCCTGCACGGCACTGGCGCTGGGTGACGGGGATCATCCTCCTGGTCATCGCCGGCCTGGCTCTGGCGCAGCTTGTCGTGGATGTCTCGGATGCCTCCGACCCGTTGACGCCGATAGGAGATGTCGTGTCGGCCATCATCGAATCTGCCTACGGGGGCCTGTCGCTGGCCCTGCTGCTGGCAGCGACAGCCCTGGCAGTGGTGCAGTGGCGCCTGCCACGCCTGTCCGGTGAAGCACTCTGGGGCGCTGGGCTGGTGCTGCTGTTGGGCTGTGGGGCCGCGGCCCTGACCAGCGGCCCGGCGATCGCCGCGGCGGCATCCGCGGGCGATATCGTGATGTCGCCCACGCTCGTCGTCCCACGCGATACCGTGAGCGTGAAGGACCCCTACGCCGGTGACCCGGCATCGGCCGCGCGTGGCAAGATCGTGTACCAGCAGAACTGCCAGGTGTGCCACGGCATAGCCGGCGATGGCCGCGGCCCGGCGGCAGAGAACATGCGCATCCGCCCTGCCTCATTCCACAACCCGCAGCACTTTCAATCATCCGAGATGGACGGCCCGCACTTCTGGGTCATCCAGCACGGCGACGGACAGCCCAGCGGCATGCCCGCCTGGCAGCGCAAGCTGACCGATCAGCAGATATGGGATGCGCTGAACTACGTCAAGGTGCTGTCCGGCCTGGGCAGCACCCCCAGCCAGAGGGCCAGCCCATGAGGCTTGGGGCCGAGCTTGGCAACCGCGCCTGCAGGAGATTGGCTGACCGCGGCCTATGGCTCTTCGGCCAAACTTCTAGACTTGCCGCGAGATATGTCTATGAAGCTGTACGTCATGAGGCACGGACCGGCTGAGGCCCAGCGCGATGGCCTGGCGGATGCCGACCGTGCCCTCACGGCCGAGGGCCGCGCGGAAACCGTGGGCGTGGCGCGTGGGTTGGCACGGCTGGGCGCCCGCCCGGCCGTGATCTTGAGCAGCCCGCTGGTACGCGCGCGGCAGACGGCGGAAGTGATTGCTCAGCAGCTGCTTGATGGTGAGGGCGTAACGCTCTCGGAGCTGCTGGGCCCCGGCGCCGGTCTCGATCCATTGGCTCGCCAGCTGCGCGCCGCCACCAACGACACGCTCATTGTGGGCCACAATCCCGATATGGCCACCTTCGCTGGCCACTGCATCAGCCCCACGGGCGCAGCGCAGATGGATCTGTCAACGGCAGGTGTCGTGTGCATTGCCTTTGAGCGTGCCCCCGTTTTTGGCGAGGGCACGCTCCGCTGGTATTTGCGCCGAGCGCAGCTGGCCGCGCTCGGCGCGCCTTCTCAGTAGCGCCGGCCTCCGCCGTAGCTGGAGCCGCCCCGCTGCGTAGCGAAACAGTCTGAGCAGTACACCGGGCGATCGCCACGGGGTACAAACGGCACCTGGGTGAGCTTGCCGCAGGAACTGCAGGTCACATCGGTCATCACACGGTCGCGGCTGCCGCCGCCGCCCCCACGCGAAGAGCCGCCGCCGGCGCGATTGGCGCGCCGGCAATCCGGACAGCGCGACGGCGCGTTGGTGAAGCCCTTCTCCGCGAAGAATTGCTGCTCCGAGTCGCTGAAAATGAAATTGGTGCCGCAGTCGCGGCAGGTGATGGTTTGGTCAGGCACGTGAAGCTCCTTGTTTCTCTCCGTGTACGGCAGGCCCCAGGGCATGACCGAACAGTGGCTTTCTTTTTAGCATACCTGGAATCGGATTTCATCCCTTTCTTTTTGCTTACCCTTCTCACGGGCACCGAATGGTAACGTGAGCGGCGCGGGATGCCGCCCGCCGAGCCTGCACAGGAGAAGTTATCGCCATGCCTGAGCCACCCGCGCCCAGCCAGTCATCCAACCTGCCCGTCCGCACGGAGTGGCTGAGCCGCTGGCACGAGGACATCCTTGATCCGGATCTGCCCATCCTCGATCCGCATCACCATCTGTGGTACCGGCCGGACTGGCGCTACCTGTTGGACGAGCTGCTGGCGGACCTGAACAGCGGCCACAACATCGTGGCCACGGTCTTCCTGCAGTGCCGGTCCATGCACCGGGCCGGCGGGCCCGAGGCGATGAAGCCGGTGGGCGAGACGGAGTTTGTGAACGGCATCGCCGCCATGAGCGCCAGCGGCGGCTTTGGGCCCACGCGCGTGTGCGCCGGCATTGTGGGCTACGCGGATCTGCGGCTGGGCTCCGCCGCGGAGGAGGTGCTCCGGGCGCACATCCAGGCCGGCGGCGGGCGCTTTCGTGGCGTGCGGCACATCACCACCTGGGACGCGGATCGCTCCGTGGTGAACCTGGCGAATCTGGCTCCGCCAGGCCTGCTGGCCGACAGGCAGTTCCGCCAGGGCATCGCTTGCCTGGCACCGCTGAATCTCTCATATGACGCCTGGCTCTACCACCCCCAGATCGATGACCTGGCCGACCTGGCGCAGGCCTTCCCGGAGACGCCTATCGTGCTCAACCACCTGGGTGGGCCGCTGCACACCGGCGCGTACGCCAACCGGCGCAACGAGGTGTTCGGTCACTGGTCGGCGGCCGTTAAGCGGCTCGCTGCGTGCCCCAATGTGCACATGAAGTTGGGTGGGCTGGGCATGCGCCAGAGCGGCCTGGATGCTCACCTGCAGCCGAACCCACCCACCACGCAGGCGCTGGCGGATGCCTTTCGGCCCTACTTTGAGACCTGCATTGAGGCCTTTGGTCCCTCACGTTGTATGTTCGAGAGCAATTTCCCCGTCGACAAAGGTGCCTACCCCTACGCCGCCTACTGGAACGCCTGCAAGCTGCTTACCCGCGGCGCCAGCGCAGAGGATCGCGCCGACCTCTTCTGTAACACGGCCGCCCGCTTCTATCGAATCGAGTTGCCTTGAGCAGCCGGGCTGCAAGATCGAGGGCCCGCTTTCTCAACGGGCCGTGGCGCGAGCCTCCTAGCTGGTCAGGGGGGCGTCGGTAGCGGCCGCCACGTCAGCGGCGGTGTAGCCGGGGGCGATGTCCAGCAGCTTGAGGCCTTCGAGCGTGACGTCGATCACGGCCATGTCCGTGTAAATGCGCTTCACCACGCCGCGCGCGGTAAGGGAGAAGGTGCACTCCTTCAGCAGGCGCGCCTGCCCGTCGTTGGTTCGGTGCTTCATCATCACCCACACCCGCTTGGCGCCAACGCTGATGTCCGCGGCGCCGCCGATGCCGGCCGTGGTCTGGCCAGGGCGCTTCCAGTTGGCCAGGTCGCCTTTGGCGCTCACCTGATACGCGCCCAGGATGGCCACGTCGAGATGGCCGCCGCGCAGCATGGAGAACGACAGCGAGGAATCAAACACGCTGGCGCCGGGGCGCACAGTCAGGTAGCCGCCGCCGGCATTGGTGAGGTCGGGATCGCGCGCATCTTCCGGGGGTGGCGGGCCCATGCCGAGCGTGCCGTTTTCGCTGTGCAGCACCACTTCCATGTCCGCGGGGATGACTTCGTTCACGATCACCGGCATGCCCACGCCCAGGTTCACGTAGGCGCCCTCCCACAGGTCAGCCAGCACCCGACGGGCAATGCCATGCTCGTCCCAGCCGCGTTCCTCACTCATGCTGCTCCTCGATCCACGCGTACGACGCGATGCACAAAGATGCCGGGCGTGTCCGCCTCCATTGGGGCCAGGCCGCGGTCGTCCACCAGCTCGTCCACCTGAGCGACCGTGCAGCTGGCGGCCATGGCCATCACCGGATTGAAGTTGCGCTGCGCATAGCGATAGGCCAGGTTGCCCCAGCGGTCGGCCTTCCAGGCGCGAATGAGCGCGAAGTCGGCGTGGATCGGGCGCTCCACCAGGTAAGCCTTGCCATCCAGCTCGTAGACGGGCTTGCCCTGGCCCAGCTCCGTGCCCAAGCCCGTGGGTGTGAGTACGCCGCCCAGGCCCGCGCCCGCCGCGCGCAGGCGCTCCGTCATGGTGCCCTGTGGTGTGACCTCCAGCTCCAGGTCGCCACGGGCGATTGCGTCGCGCGCGGCCACCGAACCGGTGGGGAAACTGCAGATGATCTTGCGCACGCGCCCCTGGCGCACCAGTACCGCCAGGCCGCGCTCACCGGCGCCAGCGCCATTGGCCACGACGGTGAGGTTCTTCGCGCCAGTCTCGTACAGGGCGTCGAGCAGCTGAAAGGGCGCGCCCACATCCGTGAAGCCGCCGATCAGCACGGTCATCCCATCCGTGACGCCGGCCACCGCCTCGCGCACTGAGCCCACAATCTTGTCGATCACCCCGGTCCCACTCTGGTTCCCTGCATCACGGCGCCAACTCTACGAGAAACCAGGCCCTCGGTGCAACCGGGGCTCGCCTCGGCCCTTGGCCCGCGCTCAGCCGGCGTTGAGTGAGGGCAGGCTGGCGGAGCTGCCGGCAACCGGCGGGCCTCCGCGTAGGGCCTGGAAGGCGGCCAGCAGCTGCGGGTCGCGTCCGGCGGCCAGGTCGTCCACGGGGTACGGCACCACCTGGTCGGGCGTCACGCCCACACGGTTGATGGGCGCGCCGCTGCCGCTGAGCACCGTGGCGGTGCTGATGTCCAGCGCCGAGCCATCGCTCAGGGCGAAGGTGTGCGCGGTCGAAACGCAGCCGCCCGTGGGGGTGCCTATGATGGGCCCGGCGTGCGCCTCTTGAAAGGCCTTGGCGAAGATCTCGCCGCCGGACACCGTGCCGTCGTCCACCAGCAGGGCTAGTGGCATGGGCTGCTTCCAGTAATCCGTGGCCTTGGTCGTGAAGGGTGTGCGTGTTCCCGATCGGTCGACCTGGAGCTCCACGGTTCTGGCCTTCACAAACCGGCCGATGGCACTCACCACCGTTTGCTGATCGCCGCCCGTGTTGTCCCGCAGGTCCAGTACCACGCCCTTCACGCCCCGCTGGTCGAAGGTCTTGAGAGCACTGTCGAGCTCCTGGAGCACCGAGGGCGGGAAGGCGTAAATGTGCATGTAGCCAATGGTCCCGCCGATGATGGCCGCCTCCAGGGTGGGCGGCTGCACCTGGCTGCGCGTAACGGCAAAGGTGAGTGGCGCCGGTACGCCAGGCCGCTGCACCGTGACGCGCACGGTGGTGCCCTGCGTGCCGCGCACCTCATCGCGCACCTGAGTGAACGTTTCGCCGGCATCGGCTTTGCCGTTCACGGCGACGATCTCGTCGCCTGGCTTCAGGCCGGCAAGCTGGGCAGGCCCGGTGAGCACGCGCAGCACAGTGGGATGGCCGGGGATGTCCTTCAGGATGATGCCCACGCCGCCGAACTGCTGCTGCCCGGCCAGCTGCGCTTTGCGCTGTGCATAAGCTGTGGGGTCGAAGAAGTTGGTCTGGCAGTCTTTGAGGCCGGTGACCATCGCGTTGAGCACGGCGTACTCCAGCTGGCTGGAGGTGAGCCGCGGCTCATAGGTGCTGGTGATGTGGCCGTAGGCTCGGAGGAAGGCGTTCCAGTTGTCGCTGGCACTGCTGCCGAGCTGTGGCGGGCGCAGCGTTGTGTCCTGGATGCCCGCGCTGGTGAGCGCTGAAACGGCGCCCTGATACGCCGCCTGAAGGATGGTCGCGCTGCTGGGCCTATCCACATCCTGCGCCAGCAGCGCGTTGTAGCCTTGCTGAATGGGCAGCACCCCGGGGTCCGGATGCTGAAACGGCAGGGCCGGCCCGCCGCAGCTCGCCAGCAGCCCTGCCAGCATCAGCGCCGGGAGCCCCAACCACCGCCCGCGTGCCGTGCGCGGCCGGTTCGCTGCCCACCTCTGCACTGCCCGCAACTCTAGTACACGGCTTGCGCGAGGCGCCCGAACCTGGTGAGCCCCGAGGAGGCCCAGGGTGGGCAGGCGCCGTGGCCTTCGGCCTTCACCGGGCGCTACAGGACTTGTTGGTGCAGGGCGCGCGCGGCGTCTGCCAGGCGGCGGATCCTGGTAACACCCTCGGGGTATGGCAGGCCGAGGTTGCGCGGCCAGTCCGTGAGGAAAACGTGGATGTTGTGGCTGGCCAGGTAGCAGGCAATGGACCCATCGTCGTCGATGTGCTCGCGAATACCCAGGCGGCTTACGGTCCACAGCTTGTAGTGCGCGGTGGAAAGGTTGGTGGTGTTGGGCAGCACTTCCGCGAAATACTGCGCAAGTTCGTACTTCGCCAGCCAGCGTTCGATGATCTGCCGCGCATGCCAGCTGCGCCCGGTGATGAGCACCAGCTGCCGCAGGCGCCGCAGCTCCTGCAGCCCTTCACGCACACCCGGCAGCGGGTGGCGGCCCATGTAGCGCAGGAACTCCCAGCGCCGGCGCAGCCGCAGGTAGGCGTGGCGCCTCTGACCGGTCACGTCCCGCACGTGCGACAACTCCGGCAGCGGTGGCAGTCCCAGCTGCCGGCTGATGGCCATGTTGGTGCCCAGGAAGGGCGTGCAGATCACCCCATCCATGTCGAGTCCAAGGGGGGGCAGGGGCACACCGCGATTTTAGGAGACGGAACGCGCGCGTCTATGATCTCCAACGTGGAGAAGCCTGGAGTGCTGGCCGATGGGCGGGCACCCGAGCTGGCGTTCTACGTGCGTGTGGATGACCGGCCGGGTGCGCTGCACGAGCTCACGGGGGTGATCCTTCGCCACGGGGCCAACATCACCTACGTGGATATCACAGAGCAGGAAGGTGGCCTCTCCTCGACCTACTTCGAGCTCATCAATGTGACCGGGGCGGATGCGCTGCTGGCGGATGTGCGCCAGCTGCCTTGCGTGCGTGAAGTGCAGATGACGCCTTCGTTCGATAAAGTGTTCGGCAAGCGCATCATCGTGATTGGCGGCGGCGCGCAGGTGGGCTACGTGGTCATGGGCGCCGTGTCCGAGGCCGACCGGCACAACATCCGCGGCGAGCGCATCTCGGTGGACACCATCCCGCTGGTGGGCGAGGCTGAGCTGGCCGGAGCGGTGCGCGCGGTGGCGCGCCTGCCTCGGGCCAAGGTGCTGGTTCTGGCGGGCGCGATCATGGGCGGCGACATCGCCGAAGC
>JBOGTU010000193.1:0-11213 GCA_050695655.1 Chloroflexota bacterium
GGCCGACCCTGAGGCGCCGCCGCTGGCCCGCGCCTGGCCCGCCGCCGCGCCGCTACCCGAGGTTGCTCGCCGGGCCAGCTCGCTGGCGAGCTGGGTCCGTGCGTAGGTCAGCGCCGCCACAGGCACCTCCAGAACGTTCTGGGCTTGCGCCGTGATGATGTTCACCGAGGCTGTCATGCCGGGAAGCAGACTGGCATTGGTAGCGTCCACCGCGCTGGTCACGGTGTAGCTGACCACATTCTGCACGTTCTGGCCCAGCGGCTGAATGATGGCTACCTTGCCGGTGAAGGTTCGACCGGGGTACGCATCCACAGTGAAGGTGACCGGCTGCCCCACCTTGACCGTGGCGATGTCGGCCTCGTTGACCTGCGACGTGACCTGCAGCCCGCTCAGCTGGGTGATGTCTATGAAGTCGCTTGAGGTGGAGGAGGAGCTCGAGCTGGCGCCGGCTCCACTGGCGGCACCCACGGCGGATCCGCTCGTGGCCCCGCCGGAGAGCCACTGCCCCACGGCGCCGTTGAGCGCCGTGACGGTGCCATCCACCGGCGAGGTGAGGGTCGCCGCGGTGAGGTTGTTCTGGGCCAGTGTCACTGCCGCCTGCTGCGAGGCGATCTGCGCTTTGGCTGCGTCCAGGTCGGCCTGTGTGGAAGGTGCTTCGGCCTTGGCCAGGTTCGCCTGCGCCGTGTTTACGTTATCTCGCGCACTGCTGATCGAGCCCTGCGCTGTCACCAGCGAGGCCTGGTTCTTGGCCTGATCGTTCTTGAGGTTGGCGTTAGCGGTGTTGAGCCCGGACTGCGCGGAATCGACACTCGCCTGCTGCTGAGCCATCTGCTGCTGGGCCGAGGCATTGGCCTGGTCCACCGCGCTTTGTTGCGCATTCACCGTGGCGTTCGCGGCGTCGCAGGCTGAGCCGGTGCCATGGCCGCATGTCGCGTCGCGGCTGAGCTGCGCGGAGTACAGACTGTTCTTGGCCTGGGCGATCTGCTGCGTGATCACCGCTGGCAGCGCGGCCTGCGTCTTTTGCGCATCCGCCAGGGCCTGCTGCGCGTTCTGCACGGCAACCTGGTCACTCGCCTGGCCAGCGGCGATTTGCGCCTGGGCTGTCGCCAGGTTGTTTCTGGCCGTTGCCAGCGCGTTGTCGGCCGCGGTCACGCCCGCCTGCGCCACGGCAATATCCGTGGGCAGCGGGCCCTGGGCCAGCTTGTCGTACCCGGCCTGGGCATTGGCCACGCCGGCCTTCGCCTGATTGAGCTGTGCCGTGAGGTCGCTCGTATCCATCTGCGCCAGCACCTCACCTACCTTCACCGTGTCGCCGACTTTCACGTCGATGCCAGTGACTTTGCCGGAGGACTTGAAGTTCAGCGGCACGGCACTGGAGGCGGAAATGGGCCCCGTGCTGGTGACCGTGTTCACCACGTTGCCCGTCTGCACGGGGGCGGTGCTGTAGGGCAGAGTGGCGCCACTGCCACTGGCGCGGTTGCGATACACCAGGGCTCCGCCCGCGGCCAGGGCCACAATGATTACTCCGATCACCAGCTTGCCCGAGATGGCGGGCAGCCGTCGCGGGAATGGCAGCTTCTGTTCCATGCACCCTCCGTTTAGGTCATACGCGCGCGGTTTGCTGGGCGATGTCCTGCTGCACTCTACCGGTAAGACGTAAGGGACGTGTGAAGGTTCGATAAGAAACCTCTGAGGCCCCGCGCCACCGCGCCTTCACTGGCATCAGCGTGCCACCGGGGCCGAGAACGTGCAGGGTGCGCCAACGCTCGGCTGTTATACGTTTGACAGGCTGGGCCTCGCGGGGTAGGCTATCCAAGGATTCAACGGGTCCTGGCGCTGCCGGGGCGAGGAGGAAGTTCCGAAGAAAGATGGCTTACGTCATCACCGAGCCATGCGTGGGCGTGAAGGATGCCGCGTGCGTCGAAGTTTGCCCGGTCGACTGCATTTACGCCAAAGACGAAGACGATCTGTACTACATCCATCCCGACGAGTGCATCGACTGCGGCGCCTGCGTGCCTGAGTGTCCCGTGAACGCCATTTTCGAGGAGTCCGAAGTCCCCGAGGAGTGGAAGCACTTCATTCAGCTCAACGCCGACTACTTCAAATAGGACACCACACTACTTGAAGGGGCGGTGCAGTGCCCTCTCCTCTGGGACGGCGCTCACTCGCCTATCTTCAGGCTGAAGTTGCGTGACGAGGTCGACACCTCACGCTGCATCGGCTATTTCAGCTCTGGGATCCTCAGCACTTCGTTCGTGCCATTGGATACGACCCACGCCGCGGCGCCCTTCACCGTAGGTGCTATCCCGAGCGGCCGTTGCAGCTCCGCTGGCGCGGCCCAAAAGCGGCTGACCTGCCCGGCCGGGTTGTACAGCGCCAAACCCTGTTGGGCTGGCAGCGTGGCCAGCAGCCCGGCACTGCCGAGCCACAGCAGGTGGGGCGGCAGCACCGTGCTGTTGGGATCCATCGCCCATTGCGCGGCCAGTACACCAGTGGAGCTGAGTACCGCGATTGCGTTCGCGTCCGGCTCGGCGACAAACACGGCCCCACCTGGACCAAATGCGACCGCCGTTGGCTGGTCGAGCTGGCCGTTGGCCGTGAAGCTGGCGATGGGCGCCCCACTTGGCGCCAGCTCCAGCAGACGGTTGTTGCCGGTGTCTGAAACCAGGATGTTGCCGGCGGCATCCACTGCCACACCCCGCGGGCGGAACAGGCCAGCGGCGGGCTCAAAGCCGGGCACGGGCGCCCCATTGAATGCGAACTTATGCACCTGCCCAGTGGCGTTGTCCACCACTATCAGGCCATCTGGCACCACGGCCAGCGCCACCGGCTGAACGAGGGCAGCGCCGGCGGTGCCACTCCAGGCCGCCACGAAACTCCCGCTGGGGCCGAACTTCACGATCCGGTGATTGCCTGTGTCGGCGACGTACACGTTGCCCGCGGCATCCACGGCCACATCGCGCGGGTCGTTCAACTGCCCCGGGCCAGCGGCGGGCCCGCCCAACCTGGCCAGCACACTGAGGCTCGTCGCCGCCGGCAGGGCGGCGGGCGGGAGCGCGACTGTCCGCCGTGGAGCCGCGCTCGCGGCCGGTGGTCCTGGCGCCTGAGCGGCGCGTTGCAGCGTGGCGGCAGCGGCGACGGCCAGCACTACCAGCACCCCAACGCCGGGCGCGAGCCAGGCCGGCCTCAAGCTTTTCGCTGCCGCTGGGCGAGCCCAGCGCTCGTCCCTGTGCTCCGTGGCGGCTTCGCCTGGCCCCACCAGCAAGCGTGGCCCAAAGCGCACCACCAGCATGCTCGCCGCCAGGCCCAGCGCCGCGGCGACCAACCCCAGCACCAGAAACCCCAGGACCATCAGTCGCTCGCCCCAGCGCCGCTAGCGCCCCGGCATGCGACCGTCGGCCGCCACTTGCTCCCTCATCCATCCCGCCGGCGCACCATGGACAGAGGGGTGCTCCTCCGCTCCTGGTGCGCGAAACACCATCAGCTGGCCTTCCTCTCCCAGTAGTGGGGGAGCGCCGCCGGAGCGAGCGTTCACGCCAATCCCCGGTACAGGCGCGGCACGCGAGCGGAAACTGAGCACACTACGTCGTAGCTGATGGTGCCACACAGCTCCGCCACCTCCTCCGCGCCGATGCGCTGCTCGCCCTGGCTGCCGAAGAACACCACCTCATCGCCCACGGTCACGCCGGGCACGTCCGTGAGGTCCAGCGTGGCGTTATCCATGGACACGCGCCCAATGATGCGCGCGCGCTGCCCATGCACCAGCGCCCAGCCTCGATTTTGCAGCCGCCAGTCCAGCCCGTCCCCATAGCCCACGGGAACCGTGCCTACCAGCGTCGGCTGCGCGGCGCGGTACGTGCGCCCGTAACCCACGCTGGCGCCTGGCTCAATCCGCGCCAGCCGGATCACGTGCGACCTCAGGCTCATGGCCGGGCGCAGGTCCATTTCGCGCGCCATGTTCTCCGCCGGCGCGAGGCCATACACGGCCAGGCCAATGCGCACCATGTTCAGGTGCAGATCCGGTACACCCACGTTGGTCACGTGGCCCGCGTGCTGAAAGCGGAACTCCACCCCTTGCTCCTTCAGCCGGTGCACCACATCCGAGAACACTGCCAGCTGCTCCCGCGTGAAGTCGGGGTCCTCCTCCTCGCCGCAGGCGAAGTGGGTGTAGATGCCCTCCAGGTTGAGGTTCGGCAGCTTCTTAATGGCCAGCGCCAGGGCGATAGCCTCTCGCGGCAGGGAGCCGTAGCGGATCAGCCCGGTATCCACTTTAAGCTGCACCGGGAGGCTCACCATGCGCCGGTCGGCGATCTCCGAGAGCGCCTGGGCGAGCTCCAGATCGTTCACGGTGGGTGTGAGGGCGTGAGCCACCACCTCCTCCGCGTCACCAATCGGGGTGTGGCCCATGATGAGGATGGGTGCGTAGACGCGCTCGCGGCGCAGCGCCACGCCCTCATCCACGCGGGCCACGCCCAGGGCATCGGCTCCGCCGCGCAGCACCGCGCGCGCCACCTCCACCGCGCCGTGGCCATAGGCGTTCGCTTTGACAATAGGCAGCAGCTGAATGTCCGGGCCGAGCCAGCGGCGCAGCTCGCGCACGTTGTGGTCCACTGCCCCCAGGTCGATATCCGCCCAGGTGAGAGGCTGCTCCTGGCTTACTGGGGGAGGGCCCTTTCATCGGGATGCGCGCCACGTGCGCGATAATTTCCCCGAAGCACAATCAACCATAGGCACAGCGGCGGCCTGCCGTCAACGCCCGGGCAGTGCAAGGCCGGGCCAAATGGTTAATCCGCCATGTGGAAAGGGTGATGCCGTGGGCCCAGCGTTCCTGATCCTGGCGTCGTTCCTGGCGTGCTCGGTAGAAATGGTCGAGGCGTTGACCATTATCCTGGCCGTGGGTGTGACGCGCGGCTGGCGCGCGGCGCTGGTCGGCATGACCTGCGGCATTGTGGCGCTGGCGGTGATTGTTGGCGCGCTGGGCCCGGCCTTGCTGCTGGTGCCCATCAACGCGTTGCGGGTGGTCATCGGCACCATCCTGCTCATCTTTGGGCTGCAGTGGCTGCGCAAGGCCATCCTGCGGGCCGGCGGCCATAAGGCCCTGCACGACGAGGCTGCCATCTACCAGCGCCAGCTGGCCGAGGCGCAGGCGGCTGGCAGCGTGGTGCGCGTTGGGCTGGATTGGTACGGCTTCACGCTCTCCTTCAAGGGTGTGCTGCTGGAGGGGCTGGAAGTCGCGTTCATCGTGCTGACCTTTGGCAGCACGGCCGCGGCCGATGGCCGGGGCAGCATAGGTCTGGCGGCATTGGGCGCCGCGGGCGCGGTCCTGTGGGTGGCCATCGCGGGCATCGCCATCCACAAGCCGCTGAGCCGGGTGCCGGAAAACTGGATGAAGTTTGCCGTTGGCATCATGCTCACCACGTTCGGCACCTTCTGGGGTGGCGAGGGCATCGGCGTCACCTGGCCCGGGTCGGATGGCGCCATCCTGGCAATCCTCGGCTTTGTGCTGTTGACGTCGCTGCTCATGGTCACCGTGCTGCGCAAACAGCGAGAGCGGCGCCCCGGCCCGGCGCTGGTCCACGCGGCGTAGCGCCATGCGCCAGCTCAAAGCCTTCTACGACTTCTGGTACGACTTCATCATTGGCGACGATTGGACGGTCGCCGCCGGCGTCCTTGTCCTCTTCGGTGCCATCTGGCTTGTCCCCGCCAGTCACGCGGTCGCCTGGCTGATCGTCCCCATCGTGGTGGTGCTCCTCCTCGCCTTCTCCGTGTGGCGCTTGGCCAGTCCCCGCTCGTCAGCGTAGACGCAGGGTGTGGCCAAACTAAACTGGGTGGCTGCCTCCGGCCCAGCACTGACCTTGTGCGTTCTTCCGGTGGCGCGCGGGCTGTCATGCTGGTGTGGACTGCGCTATCGTGATTCATTGAAGGCGCGGTCTAAGGCCACCGCCTGGCTGCAAATATCCGAGCTTTACGAAGAATCGTTGCACTTTCAGCTGATCCAGGCGCGCAACCTCGGCGTGAGTGAGCCCAACTGCGCCGATGAGCCGCGGGTCGTTTGACAGGCCTGAATCACCCCGCTACGGTGTAAGCATTCCTGCGGCACAGGACAGTTCGGACCACAAATCCGTGGAAGGAGGCTGTTTATGAAGCGCAGTACGAATATCCGGGTGCTTGAGGGGCGCTGGCAAACTGACAGCTGAGGCCCTCTTTGACGAGGGCAGGCAGCAGATCGCCGGGGCTATGAGGATCGCCGGGATGCCCGCCGGTGAAGCGGGCCGCCGGAACAGTCACTTCGGCTGAATCAAAAGGCCCAGAAGGCGCGTTGCGGAGAGGCAGTCAGTTTGAGGCTGGCTGCCTCTTTTGTTGCCACGATCGGCCGGCGCGGCCGGCCGAGCCTCCAGCCTCAACAAGGCCTTTGTTAGAATCGGCCGGAGAGGATAGGTGAGGTGTCAGGACATTCCAAATGGGCGCAGATCAAGCGCCAAAAGGGCGTCAACGACTCAAAAAGGGGCCAGACCTTCACCAAGGTGGGCCGCGAGATCACCGTGGCGGCGCGTGAAGGCGGCGGCGATCCCGAAGCCAACTTTCGGCTGCGGCTCACCATCCAAAAGGCCCGTGAAGTGAACATGCCGCAGGACAACATCCAGCGCGCCATCAACCGCGGCACTGGCAGCGACAAAGAGGGCGGCTCCCTGGAAGAGCTGGCCTACGAGGGCTACGGGCCCGGCGGCGTAGCCATGATCATCCAGGTCCTCACGGATAACCGCAACCGCGCCGCGGCGGACGTGCGAAATGTGTTCACCCGCGGTGGCGGCAACCTGGGCGAGGGCGGCTCTGTGGGCTGGATGTTCGACCAGAAAGGCCTCATCACAGTGGACCTGGCCGGCGGCAGCCTCGACGCCGCGGAGATGGCCGCTATCGAAGCGGGCGCGGACGACATCCAAGAGGCTCAGGGTGTGCTCGAGGTGTACACCGATAAGACTCAGCTGGATGTGGTGCGCAAAGCGCTGGACGCGGGCCAGCTCAAGATCATGTCCGCGGAGCTGACCATGGTGCCCAAGAACACTGTGGAACTTGATGAGAAGGCCGCCTCCTCGGTGCTGCGCCTGATCGAGCGGCTGGAGGACCTGGACGACGTGCAGCAGGTGTACTCCAACTTCGACGCTTCCGAAGAAGTCATGGCCGCCATCGCGGGCTGACGCCACGTGCCAAGCGCCAGTCTCTAGCAGTTTGGCCGCGAACATGCCGCGGCGGCCGGGCGAAGTTGCCCTGCAGCGGCGGGTCAATTCAAAGTGCCTTTCGGGGGGCCGTCGAGGGCCGCTTATGGCTTTGCGACCAAACTTTTAGTGCGCGTCATGGGCATCGATCCTGGCACGGCCAGCACGGGCTTCGGCGTGATCGATACGGAGTCCGGCGAGGACCGCGCGGTTCATTTCGGTGTCATCACTACCCCGGCCGGCCAGGACCTGGAGCTGCGCCTGCTGGCCATTCACCGCCAGTTGACGGAGCTCATGGATGCGCTGCGGCCCGAGGCGTGTGCCGTAGAGGAGCTCTTCTTCGGCCGCAACACCCGCTCGGCCATCAGCGTGGCCCAGGCGCGTGGCGCGGCGTTGCTCGCCGCCGCGCAGCACGGGCTGCGCGTCAACGTGTACCGGCCGCTGCAGGTGAAGCAGGCCGTTGCATCCTACGGCGGGGCCAGCAAGGACCAGGTGCAGCACATGGTGCGCGTACTGCTGAGGTTGGACGCAGTGCCCCGGCCGGACGATGCGGCCGATGCGCTGGCCATTGCCCTCTGCCACGCGCACTCCAGCCTGGGGTTGGAGCGGCTGCGGGCGGCTCAACTGGCATGATCGCCGGCATTGAGGGTACGGTGGTTCGGCGCGGGACGGATTTTTTGGTGGTGCGTGCCGGCGGGCTGCACTACAAAGTGAGCGTCTCGCCACAAACGCTGGCGGCGGTTGGCGTGGTGGGCAGCGCGGTGGAGCTGTGCACCTACCTTCAGGTTCGCGAAGATCTGCTGCAGCTGTTTGGCTTCGCCACGGCCGACGAGCAGGACCTGTTCGAGCAGCTCCTCAATGTGAGCGGCATCGGCCCCAAAGGCGCCCTGGGGCTGGTGGGCTTTCTGCCGCCGGCAGCGCTGCGCCAGGCAATCCAGGCTGGCGATGTGGAGCGACTCCGGCGGGCGCCGGGCATCGGCGCGAAAACCGCGCAGCGGCTGGTGCTGGAGCTGCGGGGCAAGCTCGCGCCGGGCGTGGCCGGCGTGGCGCCGGCCGGCAGCCCGGCAGCGGCCCTGGCCGATGCGCTGAGCGCGCTGGGTTCATCGCCCGCGGAGGTGGAGGCCGCCGTCACCTACCTGAAGGGCGTGGACCTGCCGCTGGAGGAACTGCTGCGGCGTGCGCTCACCTTTCTGGCTGAGCAGGCGCGGCGGTGAGCCCGGAGGCTGGCCGGCTGCTCGCGCCGGCGCAGCAGCCCGAGGAGGGCGCCGTGGAGCTCAGTTTGCGGCCACGGCGCCTGCAGGAGTACATCGGCCAGGACAAGGTGAAGGCTAACCTGGCCATCGCCATTGAAGCCGCGCGGGGCCGCGGCGAAGCGCTGGATCACATCCTCCTGTACGGCCCGCCAGGCCTGGGCAAAACCACCCTGGCCAACGTCATCGCCAACGAGATGGGCGTGAGCGTGCGCACCACCTCGGGCCCGGCCATCGAGCGCGCCGTGGATATGGCCGGCATGCTCACCAGCATGCAGAAGGGCGACATCTTCTTCATAGACGAGGTGCACCGGCTGCCGCGCGTGGTAGAGGAGATGCTCTACCCGGCCATGGAGGACTACGCCATCGACGTGATGACGAGCAAGGGCATTGGCGCGCGCAGCCTGCGCATGGCGCTGCCGCGCTTCACCGTGGTGGGCGCCACCACCCGCTACGCCGCCATGACCTCGCCACTGCGCGCGCGCTTCGGCGTGGTGGAGCGGCTGGACTTCTACGACGAGCCCGCGCTCCAGCACATCGCTACCCGCTCTGCCGAGATCCTCAAGGTGCCCTTGGACACCGAGGGCGCGGCCGAGATCGCCCGGCGATCGCGCGGCACGCCCCGTGTGGTGAACCGCTTGCTGCGGCGCCTGCGCGATTATGCTCAGGTGCGGGGCAGCGGCAGCATCGACCGCGACACCGCGCGGCAGGGGCTGGCCATGCTCCAGATCGATGACCTTGGGCTGGATGAGATCGACCGTAAGCTGCTGCTGACAATCATTGACAAGTTTGCCGGCGGGCCCGTGGGGCTGGATACGCTGGCGGCATCAATCAGCGAGGAGTCCGACACCATTGAAGATGTGTACGAGCCATTTTTACTGCAGCTCGGCTTCATCCAGCGCACGCCCCGCGGCCGCGTGGCCACGCCGCTGGCGTTCCAACACCTCGGCAAACCGCTTCGGCCGGCACAGCCGTCGCTGCTGTGAATGAACCGCTGAGCCTGGCCGTGCGCGTCGCATAGGTTGCATGGTTACGAACGGGTGTCCCCGGCCGGACATGGGGTGGATGGCCCGCGATGTGGTACGCTGGCAAAATGGGGTACGCAACGGGAGGGGCCATCGGGAGAGACCAGGCCATCACCCTAGGCGCGCGCGGCAGGATGGTCTTGCCGGCGCCAGTTCGAGAGCAACTTCACTTACGGGGCGGCGAGCGGCTCCTTGTCCGAGTGGACGATGATGGTTCCATTCGGCTGATAAGCTATCGGGCCATCGCTGAGGCTAATCGTGGGCTGTTTGCCGATCTGGCACCTGAACGATCGCTCGTCGCAGAGCTCATTGCGGACCGGCGCGCGGAGGCGTCCCAAGAAGCGGAAACCTAGGTGCGAGTAGTGGATGCTTCCGCCTTGATTGCCTATCTGCGAAAAGAACCCGGAGGCGAGAGAGTCGCCGAAGCCATGGCCGATGGACTGGTTATGTCATCGGTCAATCTGTCCGAGGTGCTCTCGAAGCTCGCTGAAGCGGGAGCCCAGCCAGACCAGGCTCTTGAGGCAATGGTCGAGCGTGGCATCGTAGGTGGAACGGTAACCATTGATGACTTCACACAAGCTGATGCGCTTTCTGTGGCGAGGTTGCGACCTCTCACTCGTCACGTGGGGCTATCGTTGGGAGACCGCGCGTGTTTCGCGCTCGCCGGTCGCCTGGGGCTCAGCGCCTTGACGGCAGATCGCACCTGGATTGACTTGGACATCGGCGTTGTCGTGGAAGTTATCAGGTGAGCGTGCCTTGGCCTTGTGATCCTGGCGGGTCTCGCCCCCTGGCTTAGCTCGCTTGCTTGGAAAGGTCGCGCCGTCGATTAGCATACTCGAACGCCTTCGCCCATTCCGATCCACCGATGGGCGATGCCGAGTCCGGGATGTGGCGTCAGCTGCGCGCCGGACCGGTCGGTGGCGTGAAGTTCCGCGGGCAGCATCCCGCCGGGCCATAGTTTCTGGGCTTCTACTGCAGCGCCGCGCGACTCACCTCCAACCCAACGACGATCTACGATCAGCTGGTGCGTTGCTCTTGTGCCGCTCCTGGCTCGGGCTGTGAATGAACCGCTGAGCCTGGCCGATGACGGCGCGGTTCAGGGCATCGCCCATGTGTCCGCGGCGGACGCGGTGATGGCGGCCTTCATCGATCGCGCCGGGCCCTATGTGGCGCGCCCTCAGCAGGGCGACGCCTTTGGCAGCCTGGTGCGCTCCATTCTGTACCAGCAGCTGGCGGGGCGGGCCGCCGCCGCCATCCACGCGCGCTTTGTGGCCGCGGTAGGGCAGGTGACTCCGGGGGCCGTGCTGGCCACTGCCCCGGAGGCGCTCCGCGGCGCTGGCCTGTCGGGGGCGAAGTGCGCCGCTGTGCTGGACCTGGCCACCAAGGCCACCGATGGCACCGTCCCGCTGGATCGCCTGGCTGAGCTGGACGATGAAGAGATCATCGCTCGCCTCAGCACCGTGCGCGGCGTGGGCCGCTGGACGGTCGAGATGTTCCTCATGTTCGAGTTGCGCCGGCCGGACGTGTGGCCCGTGGATGACTACGGAGTCCGCACCGGCTGGACCCTCATCTACACGCTGCCGGAGCTGATCAAGCCGCGCGACTTACGCCAGGCGGGCGAGCGCTTCCGCCCGCATCGCAGCCTGGCCGCCTGGTACTGTTGGCAGGCCGTGCACCTCAAGCGGGGCGATATCGTGCTGCCGGCCGAGCCAGCCCCCGCCTGA
>JBOGTU010000194.1:0-2873 GCA_050695655.1 Chloroflexota bacterium
ACGCAGCTCCTCGTCCGTCCGTCTTCGTCCACTGAGGTTCCGCACCTGGACGATGACGCATGTCCTGCCGGCGAGCTCGGTCGGCGCAGCCGAGATCTCGACCGCCATCTTGCACCCGGCTTTCGCCAGACAGGTCAGCTCGTCGGTATAGCCATGTCCCTGCTCGAAGACCCCATCCATGAATGCCCGCAGCCTGGGCATCTCGTCAGAATGGATCGCCGATATCGGCAGCGCCAGAGCTCGTCCCGCGAATAGCCCAGCAGGCTGCAAGCGCTCGGATTCACGTCCAGGATCTGGTCGCGAACCGGGTCGACGATGAAAATGGCGTCGTGCGCGTAGGTGAAGATCTTCCGGAACCATTCCTCGCTCTGGGCCTGCTCCGGCCGCGGCCCCTCGTACCCGCTCATGCCGGACGAGGCCGTGCGGGGTGGCCGGCGACCGTGCGGCTGGCTACCAAGCATGCCCCGCTGGCTGCATTAGTAGGGGGCATCCTTTCCACCATACAACCGCCACAGCGAAAAAGGCAACTGCTCGCATTGCCTCAAAAAGAATCTGACCAACGGCGGAACGTTGCCTCATAACTCAGCTAACCAAGGAGGCCGAGAGTATGAGGGTGAAACGAGACAGCAAACACGAGCTGGCGGCGCAGCTGCAGCGGCGCTATCTGAAGGCCGGCAAGGCCGAGCGCGGGCGCATGCTGCGGGAGTTCGTGGAGACGACGGGCTACCACCCCAAGTACGCCAGCCAGTTGCTGCGGCACGGGCCGCCGAAGCGGAAGAAACGGCGCCGGGGGCGGCCGCCGCGGTATGGCCTGGCTATCACCGCCGCGTTGAAGACGGTCGCCGAGGCGCTGAACTGGATCTGCGGCAAGCGCTTGCACGGCGCCTTGGCAGACGTGGTGCCCGCGTTGGAGGCTGAGGGCGTGCTCCGCCTGAAGGCAGAGGATAGGGCAGCGCTGCTGCAGCTCAGTCCAGCCACTATCGACCGGCGCCTGGGGCTCTACCGCCGGCAAGCCCGGCCACATGGCTTAGGCACCACCAAGCCGGGCACCCTGCTCAAGCAGCAGGTGCCGATCCAGACGTACCTGCCCTGGGATGACCAGAAGCCTGGCTTCGTCGAGATTGACCTGGTGGCCCATTGTGGTCTCAGCACGGCCGGCTTCTACTTGAACACGCTCACGGTGGTCGACGTGGCCAGCGGCTGGACGGACGTCGCCGCCGTGTGGGGCAAGGGCCAGCAGGCGGTGTTCGCGGCGCTGCAGGCGGTCCGCGCCAGGCTGCCGTTCCCGCTGCTGGGCATTGATATCGACAACGGCAGCGAGTTTCTGAATGCGCACATGGTGCGCTTCTGCCAGCAGGAGCAGCTCACGCTGACCCGCTGCCGGCCCTATTGGAAGAACGATCAGGCCCACGTGGAGCAGAAGAACTACTCCGTGGTGCGCCGGCTGATTGGCTATGACCGCTACGAAAGCCGCGAGGCGCTGGACCAGGTCGAGCGTGTCGACGCCATCGTGCGGCCGTACATCAACGGCTGGCAGCCGGTCTTCAAGTTGATTGCCAAGCAACGTGACGGGGCCAAGGTGACCAAGCGCTACGACCGGCCACAGACGCCACTCCGCCGGCTGCTCGCCAGCAACGTCCTCACTGCCGAGCAGCAGGCCCAGGCGCAAGCACGCTGGATGGCTGCCGATCCCATGACCCTGCGCCGGCAGCTCGACACCGCTCTCGATCTTCTCTGGAAACTGCGAGCTCGCCAGGTTGAGCCGGCTGCGGTCGAGGCGTAAATGAGCAGCTTGCCACCAACAAAAAGAACTGTTGTTCTACACTCACTCAGTAAGACGATTTCTGAGGCAACGATTGCCCCTTGGTCAGATTTTCATGTGAGGCAACACGGGGCGAGCGGCTGCTAGCGGGCGAAGCCTGGCGGGCGCAGATCCTCGGTCATGCGGTCGAGCTCCTCGCGATGGGTGTTGACCAACTGGCGCAGCCGGCCGATGCCGTCGTCCGTGAGATGGACGTTCACCTGGCGGCGATCGGTCGAGGCCTGCTCGCGACGCACCAGGCCGCGTTCGGCAGTTCGGTCTACCAGCCCAACGGCACTGTGGTGGTCCAACTGCATCCGCTCGGCTAGCTCGGTGATGTTGGCGTAATCGCGGCCGGGATAGCCCTTGATGGTCAGCATCAGCTGGTATTGCTGGGGCGTTACGCCGGCGCGGCGGGCAGCCTCTTCGCTGAATCGCAGGAATCGCCGGATGGCGTAGCGGTATTGCGCCAGCGATTCGTAGTCGCTCTTTGTAAGATCATTGATGGGCACGCTATCGCTATCTTAGTACCTCATTCCGCGATCTGGAGAACAGCATGACGGCAGCAGCTATCAGCCGTGGGTCCGATTGGCAGGAGGCGCTCGAAGCCGTCATTCAGGACGCCGGCGCCACGACAAGCGCCGATCTGGCGCTGTTCTTCGCGAGCGCCGCCTACGCCGACCATTTCGAAGCCATGGTGCGCCGCGTGCAAAGCGCTACTGGAGCGGCTGTCGTGGCCGGCTGCAGCGGCCAGGGCATCATCGGCCCCGAGCGTGAGATTGAGGACGAGCCGGCGCTGTCGCTGATGGCGCTGCCGCTTCCCGGCGCGACCGTGCGAGCCTGCTACATCACCCAGGCGAACCTGGTGGAGGCTATCGAGCCGGCATACTGGCAGCATCATACGCAGATGGCGCCGCAAGACGTCAATGCCTGGCTGCTGTTTGCGGACCCATTCCGGCTGGACACCGAAGCCTTCCTCACCAGCTTCAGCGCGGCCTATCCCGGCACCCCTATCGTCGGCGGCCTCGCGTCCGGCGCCATGCAGCGCCAGCTTACCCACGTCTTCTTGAAC
>JBOGTU010000195.1:0-17464 GCA_050695655.1 Chloroflexota bacterium
GTGCGAGGTCGCGTTCGCCCTGGGTGCGATGCCAGCGCGCCCGGGCCTCCTCCAGCTCGCCTTGTCCGGCCCGCAGCTCTGCGCCCAAGCGTGCCACGTTGGCGGCAGCACGCCGCCACAGCCACGCCGGCACCGCCGCGCCCAGCGCGGCAACCAGGGCCACGGGTGTGACCAGTGCCGCCAGCACCGCGCCCAGGCCCAGCAGTCCGAGGGCGAGCACTCCGAAGATCGCCCCTGCCCGGCGCTGATGCCGGAGCTGGGGGGCGAGGTTCGACAACCCAGCCTGGCGCGCATCGGCCTCGGCTTGCAGGGCATCCAGCTCCCGCTGGCTGGCCTGGGCCGCGGCGGCCAGCTCCTGCACCCCGCACCACTCGCGCAGCGCGCTGAGCTGCGCCAGCAAACGCTCGCGCCGGTCGGCGGCCTCCAGATCGCTGGCCACGGCGGCGGCGCTTTGCTGCGCGTCCGCCAGTTGCTGCTCATTGTGCGCCAGCTGCTCGCGGTCCGCGTCCCAGCGGGCGGCCGCTTCAGCCAGGTGAGCGCTGCGCAGGCGAGCATCCACCACAGCCTGCTCGGCTCGATCCAGCTGTTCCAACTGCTCCACGAGGGCATTCACGCGGGCAATTTCCAGCTCAAGTTCCGGCAGACCTGCCGCTTTCTCGCGCAGGGCCTCCAGGTCTTGCCGCGGCGCCTTCAGTTCGCGCTGCTCCTGCAGCAGCGCCGTGGCTGCCTCGCCCACGCGCTTGGCGCCGTCACGCGTGCGCTGCATTTCGCCCAGCCGTGACAGCTCGTCACGCAGCCGGCCTGCGCGCGCGGCCAGCCCCTGCTGGCGCTCGCCCTCTCGCAGAGCTATCGCCCGCTGCGCCACCTGCTCGTCCAGCAGCTTGTGCGCGGCAATGGCCTCCAGTCGCTGCTCGATGGTCCTCAGCTCGACCTCCAGCAGCGGCAGGTCGCGCTGGGCTTGGGCGAGCACCAGCCGGTCCTGCCGCTGGCGGAGCTCGGCGTCATCGGCCGGCCCGGTCCGATATTGGGCCTCCAGGCGGGCCAGCTTGTCGAGATTCAGCAGCTTGAGCAAGGTATCACGCCGCTGTTGGGAGGACATACCTTCCAGCTTTTCCAGCTTCTTCTGCTCCACGAAGCAGGAGTTCAGCAGCGCCTCAGCGTCCACGCCCAGCTCTTCGGTGATGCGCCGGTTCACGGCGGTGAGGTTGGTCACGACCTCAGTGCGGCCAGCGGTGTACGCAACTTCCAGCGCAGCGGCATTGGGCTTGCCCCGGTGCAGCGTTCGGTCCACCGTGAAGCGGGCCTGCTCGGTGCTGAAGGCCAGCCGCACAAAGGCGCGCGGTGCCTGGTAGTGCACCAGGTCTTCCAACCGGCCGGCGTTGTCTTCCGTGGCCAGTGCCTTGCCGAAGAGGGCGAAGTAGATGCTCTCGAACAGGGTGGATTTGCCGGCCTCGTTCAGCCCCTGGATGAGCACACTGCCGCGCTCCGGAAAGGTGAGGCGGAGGTCATCCAGCTGCTTGAATTTGGTGGCGTGCAGCGCGTGCAGCTTAATCATAGGCGCGCATCAACTCCTGCGCAGCTTGCCGCAGCAGCGGCTCGTGCTCCGGCTCCTCCGCCATAAGCTGCTGCGCCGCCAGCTGCAGCTCCTGCTTCTGCGACAGGCGTAAGCCCTTGCTCGCGCCATCCGGCCGATCCTCGGCGAGGGTGAGGCCACTGGTATCGACCTCGAAATGGAAGCAGCGACTGATGCCGGCGCGCAGCAGCTCCCGCACGCGCAACGCACGATACTGCTCGCGCGTCACCGGGCCCTCCAGCCGCACCTTCACCACCGTCTCAGCATCCAGCGCCGGCTCCAGCCGGCCCAGCGCCGAGTCGAACGGCTGGGCGAGGTCCAGCTCTGTGGTGCGCAGCGTCACCTGGCGGTAGCCCTGGCCATCCACCACCACCTTTTGCACGCGGTCCGCATGGCCCGGCAGCAGCTCGATGTAGGCGAAGCTGGCATCGCGCTCGGCGCCGTAGATCATGCGTTCGGTGGCACCCGGCACCACCACCTTCACCGGCCCCACGCTGAACTGATGGAACTCGTGATAGTGCCCGGCCACCAGCAGATCCACCCCCGCCAGCGCGCTGATGCTGGCGCGCGCAACCACCGGCTCGTTGGCATTGGCATACGCTGCGCCCTCCACGCCGTAGTGCAGCAGCAGGATGCCCACGTCCGCCTGGCGAGGAAATGCCACGCCGGCGAGCGGATCGTCCCCTACACCCAGCAGAGCGTCCACGCTGATGCCGCCGATGGCCACGCTGGTGCCGTCCACATCGAGCACTACCGCCGCGGGATCCTGAAATTCGCTGAACAGGTGCAGCGCGTCGAACTGCTGGTAGATGCGCTGGGGCGTCCAGCCACCCTCCACGGTCTGCATCTTGGGCGAATCGTGTGTGCCGGCGATGCCGTAGGCGGGGATGCCGGCCGCTTGAAGACGCCGCAGCTCGTTGGCTACGAACGACCGGTCGACGTTGCGCGGCTGGGGGGAGTCGAACAGATCGCCTGCCTGTAGGAACAGGTCCGCGCGCGATTCGAGTGCGTAGTCCACCGCTCGGCGGAAGCCCTGGCGCAGCCACCAACGGCGCTTCTCCAGCCTCTGCGGCGTCATCCTCGCGTGGCCGCGGCTGAGGTGATTGTCCGCCGTGGCCACTACCCGCACCGGCCGGCGTACCGCGGCGCGCTCGGCCAGCACGCCTTCGTCTGGGGGCTGAGGGTCCGGGCTCGTCACCACTCCTCCTCCTCCTGCCGGCGGCGCTCGACGCTCCGCACCACGGTGATCGACTCCTCCAGCACGCGATCCAGCCGCGCATCATCGTTGGCCCGGCGCAGCGCTTCCACCAGGTCCACGTCGGACCCACCCTCCGCGGAACGGCGCGGTCCCACGCGGATCATGGCCGGCACGCGAGTGAGCGTGCCCAGCACCACCGCCTCACCCTGATCGAGCGCGGGCAGATCGCGCAGCAGGTCGGACGATATGGCTTCGGAGGCTTTCTGCACGGCGATCTGATCGTCCGGATTCGTGAGGCGCATGATGAGCTGGCTGCCACACTGCGACAGCGTGTCCTGGTGGATTTTGGACGGCCGCTGGGTGATGACGATGAGGAACACCTTGAACTTGCGGCCCTCGCTGGCGATGGTGTTGATGATGCGGCTGGAGAGGCTCTCGCGCCGCTCGCGGTCGGCCGGCACCAGGTTGTGCGCTTCCTCCAGCACCACGAACACCGGGTGCACCAGCTGGCCGGTGGTAGCTCGTGCCCAGATGCCGCGCAGCGCCCGGTCCACCACATAGGCGGAGACATTCTTGTCGGCCCCGGCAAGATCAATGGTGGCCATGTGGCGAGGCCGGATGAGGTGCTCGACGTTCACATCCTTGAAGCCCCAGATGGTGTAGTTCTCCAGGATCTCGATGTACTTCACGGCGCGTGAGGCGCCCGTGCGCATGTCGGGGTCGCCATCCATGGCCGCCACCAGCCCCAGCCGCTCCTTGAGCTCGGCGGGGCGGTAGTCTACCCCCTCCTTCTGGAGCTTCTTACACGCCTCTGAAATGCAGCGGCGGATGTTCGCCGCGCTGCTGGGCACGCCGGCCAGCTCCGACACTTCGTCGGCCTCCAGCGTCGAAAACTTGACGGTGAAGTCCTCGCTGTGGCCCACCAGCTCGTCCGTGTAGCGCCGGCCCTGCAGGCCGGGGATGCGGTAGACGTCGATCCGCTCGGCCAGGTCAGTCTTCTCCGCCACAGCGTAGGCTTTGTCCTTGTCCGCGTGGCTCTTGCGCATCTGCACGTAGTCCGAGTTGGGGTCGAACACCAGGATGGTGCCGCCCAAATCCAGCAGGCTCTCCAGCACCTTGCCCACCAGGTACGACTTGCCCGCGCCCGTTTGCGCGATGACGGCGAGGTGGCGGCGCAAACCATTGGGGTCCAGCAGCACGGGCACGCTGTCACGCGTGATGAGGCTGCCCACTTCCATGCCGGCGGTGATGTCGTTGCTGAAGAATTGCCGCAGCAGCGCGTCGGACGCCACGTAGACGGCCTGGCCGGGCAGCGCTGCCGAGCGTGAGGTGTGCACCTTGCCCCCCAGCATGTAGCCCACGACCTTGGCCCGGCACAGCACCTTGGGCAGCGCTCCATACTGGCCGCGCAACAGCGTTTCCGTTTCGCCAAAGCTGAGCTGATCCGAGATGACCGGCGAGGAGATGCCGATCTCCTGCACCTGGGCCAGCACCTCCACCGGCACCAGCTCACCGTTGATGCGCTCCTCGACATCCGGAACGGTGACGTACTCCAGCCGGGGTGGCGTGGCCAGCCGGTCGGCCACGAAGGTGAATTCCATGGGGTGCGTTTCGCCCACAATGAAGCCTGCGGGCCGGTCGCCCGCGCCTGGACTTGCCTGGCTCATAAGAACCTCCTGACCGAGCGGTTGTAGCGCAGCTCCGGGCCGACGGTGGAGCGCAAGATAGAAAGGAAGGCGCCGTCCACCATGTCGTTGCTCAGGCGCACCTGCTTGTCCACCGCGTACAGCGGCGCGTTGTACACCTGTGGGCCGCCGTAGCAGCCGCGCAGCAGCCGCACGATAGGCTCCAGCGGCTCCGCGGCGGCCAGCCCACTGGAAAAATCCACCAGCCGATCGGCGCGGCCAATGGCGTACGCAGGCAGATCCACCCGCAGGCAATCCTCGCCCGGCGCAAAGCGTAGGTGGAATGTGGCCACCGCGGGCGCCTGCCGCAGCCGTTCAATGATGCTGCCCACCCGCTGAGGCGAGTAGCGGGAGTAAGGCCCAAACGCCTCGGCGATCTCCTCGGGCGCGCTGATCAGGGTTTCACGCCGCCGGCCGAAGGACTGCAGCCCCAGCAGCACCGGCGAGCTGAAGCCGGGCTGGCGGTCGGTCCAGCGCTCCAGGGCCTCGGCATCCGGTGGCACGCGGCTCTCCTCCAGGCCGTCGGGCTGGTCGTCCATGTCCATGCTGATCACGTCGAGATCGTCCGGCAGGCGCAGCAGCGTGCTGGTGAGCACGCGGTCCTGCGTGGTCTTGGAGATGCCCAGCAGCAGCACGTCCTGGCGGCGGCACGCTTCGAGCAGATCCAGATAGCCCTCCAGGATGCGCAGCGGCAGGTCGGCGTCATCGGCGCAGCCAAGCTGGCCCTTCAGCTCGCGCAGGGGGTGGAGCAGGAAGGGCAGAATCGAATAGAGCGAGCCGTCGAGGATAAGCGTCTGCCCCGTGAGCCGGCCGAGATGCTCCAGTGCCAGCCGCAGCTCCAGCCAGCGCATGAGGCGGCTGCAGTAGCTGTCTACCGCGGCGCTGGGTACGTTGCCTGGCACCAGCCGCAGCTCCAGGCTGGGCACTTCCAGGCCGGGCCCGATCAGCAGCGCTTGCCCGATGATCAGCCAGGCGGCGTTGCTGAAGTTGCGCGTCGCCTCCGAGCCATCTACCGCGTACACTGCCCCGAAGTCCGCTGCAGTGGGGCTTGGTGCAGAAGGAGGGGCAGCCGGCGCGGCGCCATCACCGAGGGGGCGCTCCGGCGTACCGGCGCCTGTCGGAGCTGGCAGGGCATGCCAGTTGGCTTGCACCCGCTGCTTGAGCCGCTCCTCCAGTGGCGAGCTGGTGTGCGTGGAGAAGAGCGCCTCGAAGTCAGGCCGCGCCAGCTCCAGCTGGGCAATGAACCGATCAGTAAATGAAGCCAACGCTGAATTATCCTCCGATCACGATAGGAGGCTGATTCAGGAGAATCAAGCGCCAGCCAAGTATAGAACATTTGCGCTAAGTTTATGGGCCGCGGAGATGTTGGTGGCCACCCGATACGACGAGTCCTTCCTGGGCAAGTCCGCGAAGCGAACCAGCACCGTGACATCGCCTCGCATCCGGTAGTGCGCCCGCTGCGCCAGATCCGCGTGCAGCCGTTCATCCAGGCGAATGGTTTACAGGTCGCGTGAACCTACGGTGGGCGCACCAGTAGTGCAGGCGGCGAGGCGCCGTAGCGCCCGTCAGCTGGCTGGGAAGAGCGAACATAGCACCGCGGAGAAACCGGGCGCGACAGCGTCGAGTGTGATGGTGTGCTCCGCACTGTAGGTCAGAAACTCCGAGCGGCCCGGCAAATACTCGCGAATGGTGCGCCGCCGAGGATCGACGAGCCAGACAACCTTGGCGCCGGCCGCTAAATATTCGGGCACTTTGGTCCGGGCGTACGCCTCGCCGTACTCACCTGGCGATAAGACCTCAACAGCCAGGTCCGGGGCACCGCGGAACCACCCATCGGGGTCGATGAAGTGCGCCCACTCCTCGACAACCAATGACACGTCGGGGCCGCGCAGCTGCTGCAGTCGTGCGCCAACCATGAAAGCGCCTGACGAATCGAGCATGTGCGCGCCAATTGCCCTGGCGAACGGAAAGATGGTGGCGAAGAGGACGCCGGAGGTCTCGCTTTCGCGAGGCCTTGACAGACTCAACCAAACAAGCTCCCCATCCACGAGTTCAAACGGTTGATCCGTGCAAAGCTCTCCCCGGTTGATCATGTCGAGCACGTCCCGCGGGTGAGCAGCGGAGTCGCTCTGACCACGTCTCAATCATGAACTCCGCGGCATGCTCAAGCCAATCACAGGGCCACGCGCCTGGTGAAGCCGGAGACCCGCTACTATGCGGATATGTTGATTCGCCTCAAGCGGCTCTGGTGGGCTGGCTGAGCATGCGGCTGGGACTGTATGCACTCTCCATGGTGCCGGATGGCAGCGTGCGCGATGTGGTGGAGCTGGCACGGATCGCCGAGGATCTGGGCTTTGATGACGTGTGCCTGGGCGAGCACGTGGTGATGGCCGATGCGCTGCCGCCCTGGGTGAAGGGTGGCAGCTTCCTGCACAACTCAGGCGAGCGGTTCGTGGAGCCGATGACCACCTTCGCCGCCATGGCCATGGCTACCAGCAGGGTGCGGCTCGTGACCTGCGTGCTCATTGCCCCGCTGCGGCCGGCGGCCCTGCTGGCCAAGCAGGCCGCCACGCTGCACGAGTTGAGCAATGGCCGGCTGGTGCTGGGCGTTTCCGTGAGCTGGCTGGATCGGGAGTACGCCGCGCTGGGCGTGCCGTTCCGGGAACGGGGCACCCGGCTGGACGATCTGGTCGGCGCCTGCCGGGCCCTGTGGAGCGGTGCGCCGGCGTCGTTCAGCTCCGAATCAGTCACTTTCAGCGACATCTACTGCAGCCCCCGGCCGGCACGCGTCGAAGATCTGCCCATCTGGTTCGGCGGGCAGTTCACGCCACGGCTCGTCCGCCGCGTCGTCAATTGGGGACAGGGTTTTCTGCCGCACGTGGGTGCAACCGACACCTGGGCCTCGATTGGTGGGCAGGTGGGCCGACTCAAGGCTGCCATGCGGGTGGTTGGCCGGGACCCTTCCACGCTTGAGGTGGGCGTCCGTTTCCCCTTGAGTGGCAAGCCCTTCGCCGAGGCGCTGGCGGAAGACATGGGCGCCATGGCCGCGGCGGGCATTACCCAGCTCTACTGCCCCATCCTGGGCCCCCGCACGCTGGCCGAAGCCCGCCCCCGCATGGAAGCCATGGCCCGCGCCTTCCAGCAGTATCGCTAGCCGAGCTTCTACAGCCAACTCTGATGTGAGGGCGCCATCTCCACCAACTCCCCATCAATCAGCTCGATCTGGGTGTCAGTGCACAATTCGCCGCGGCCGACCATCGCGGACACCTCATCCGGGCTGATTCGCTGCCCGCTGACTAACATCGCTTTTGTTCCCATCGGCGGAGTATAGGGCGGCTTGAACGAGCAAAACCGAGACGCTGAGGGACTCTCAGAGCTTCCCATTCGGATGGCGCACCTCGCCAGCCGCGACACGCGCCAGCAGGGGGTCAGCGTCGTCCAGCCCCCTCAAGCTGAGACCGGCTGGCAGTGAACTTGAAGATGAAGGCTGGCCGTGCCGGGCGTACAGGTTCTCGCAATATCTGACCTTATCGGAGGGCGCGTTGATGCAGGGACCGTGACGCTGCTGGCACGCGCGGCGACCCCCTCCCGCGGCCTCAGCTGGTCAGCTGGCAGGCAGGGGTAAGTCGGAGGTGCGGAACAGCGCGCTGAAGGGAAGGTCCGCGCTGGCAAGCTGCGCGGCGGCGCCCTCCTCGCGGTCCAGCACGCCCACCAGGTGGATCACCTGCGCACCGGCCTCGCGGACCTTGGCCGCGCAGCGAATGGCCTGCGCGCCGCTGGTGAGCACATCCTCCAGCACCGTCACGCGCTCGCCCGCGCTCAGCTTGCCCTCGATCAAGTGCGAAGTGCCGTAGTCCTTCGCCTCCCTGCGCACGATGACCAACGGCAGGTTCAGCTCCATGGATACGGCGCCACCCAGCAGCACAGCCCCCAGCTCGGGGCAGGCCAGCTTCTGCGTGTCCGGCGGCACCAGCGCGGCCAGGGCCGGGCCCAGCCGGCGTAAAATGGAGGGCTGCGTTTCGAACAAGTACTTGTCGAAGTAATAGTTCGACTGCCGGCCGGAACTCAGCGTGAAGCTGCCGGTGAGATAGGCCACTTCCACCATGTCTGCCGCGAGCCGCTGCAGGGCCTCTGTCAGTGCCATCGTCCGCCATCGATTGTAGGGCGTTGCGGCTGAGACTCTCGTGATTTGGCCTGTTCGTACAATGGTGACCAATGGCGCATATCGTCGCGGGCTTCGCGACCTCGTTCAGCCCTCAACTGCATGTTCCGGTGGAGGTGTGGGCAGCCATGGGCCAGCGGGACAGCGGGGCTCGCGCGCTGCTGGCGCCCGATGGGGCGAACCACACCTACGCTGAGCTCGAGGCGATGGCCGGCCCGGAGGTGGCCCAGGGCGTGGACCCGGCCGAGCAAGCCCGGCGGCATCAGCAGTGCCAGGAGCACCTGGCCGAACTGAGCGGCCGCATCCGCGCCGCCAGCCTCGATGCCCTGATCGTGTTCACAGACGACGAACACCGCTTGTTTGACGACGATCACTTTCCGGCCGTGTTCTGCTACACGGGCGAACGAGTGCCCTATGTGCCCAACGCACTGACCGATGCCACACCGCCGCCCACCCGGGCGGCGGCCTGGGCCTACGGCCGTGAACCCCTGCAGCTGCCCGGCGCGCCTGAGCTGGCCACGCACATCCTGGAGGCGCTGCCCGCCGCCGGGTACGACGTGAGCCGCTCCCGTGGATTGAAAGAGGGCGTGGGCATTGGGCACCACATCGGCTTTGTGAACACACGCCTGCTGCAAGGGCAGCGCCTGCCACTGTTCCCCATCCTGTTCAACACCAGCTTCCCGCCCAACGTGCTCACCGCCGCGCGCTTCTTTGGCCTGGGCCAGGCGATTGGCGCCGCCGTGGCCGGCTACACCGAAGACATTCGCGTGGGTGTGCTGGCCGTTGGCGGGTTCACCCATCCGGTCATCGATGAGGCCCTCGATCGGCACCTGCTGCACGCCTGCCAGCAGCGCAACCAGGCCGAGCTCGCCGCGCTGCCCGAGGGAAACCTGCGTGGCGGCAACGGGCAGGGCCGCGTGTGGATTGCCCTCGCTGGCGCGATGGGCGAACTCAAGCCCACCTTCGGGGAGTACGTGCCCGCCTACCGGTCGGCGGGCGGGACCGGATGCGGCATGGGCTTCGCCGCCTGGGGCTGAGCGGCCATGTCAGAGCTGGCGGATCGCCTTCAGGTGGACATGACCGCGGCCATGAAGGCCCGGGATGCGCTGCGCCTCTCTACGCTGCGCATGGTGCGCAGCGCCTTGCAGTACGCCCGCGTGGCCAAGCGCGCCGACTTGACCGAGGCGGATGTGCTGGCCGTGCTGGCGCGCGAAGCCAAGCAGCGGCGCGAGTCGGCTGAGGAATTCACCAGGGGTGGCCGGCCCGAGCTGGCGGCGAAGGAGGAGGCCGAAGGTCGCGTGATCGCTGAATATCTGCCTCGGCCCCTGAGCGATGACGAGATCGACGCGCTGCTCAGCGAAGCTGTTGGCGCCACGGGCGCCGCCTCGCCCCAGGACCTGGGCAAGGTGATGGGCTGGCTGTCGAGCCGGGTGAAGGGGCGCGTGGATGGGCGCCGGCTCAGCGAGCTGGTGCGCCAGCTCCTTCAGTAAAGGCCTCTCGTCGGCCTGGCGGCAGCCCGAGAGCGCTTGCTGCTGGACAGGCAGGCTGCCCCGAATGCGAAGGAGCGCTCAGGTGAGCGTGCCGGTCACGGCCCGCAGCTGATCGCGCATGGTCAGGGCCGCGTGGCGTGGGCCATCCGGCCAGGGCGCGTGAATGATGCCGCGGGAGCTGTTCACAATGGCACCGGACCCATCGGCCCGAAAGTTCGGCTTCGTATCCTCCGCGGTCGCTCCCTGCGCGCCGTAGCCGGGCACCAGAATCGTGGCCCTTGGCATCAGGGCCCGGCTGCGGGCGGCCTGCGCCGGCCAGGTGCCGCCCACCACGGCCTCGCAATTCCAGGCGTCCACCATGCGCGCCACGACCTCAAACACCTGGCCGCGATCCGTCTCCAGGTCCTGCAGCTCACCAGAGGAGGGGTTCGATGTTTTGACCAGCACAAATACCCCTTTGCCGTGCTGCTCCGCCAGGTCCAGAAAAGGGCGCACGCTATCGCTGCCGAGATAGGCGTTCACCGTGAGTGCATCGGCATCGAAGGGGCCCTGCGGGTGCAGAAAGGCCTGCGCATAGGCTTCGGCGGTTGAACCCATGTCGCCCCGCTTGGCATCCACCAGCGTGAGCAGGCCCTTGTCGCGTGCGTAGTCGATGGTCTCCCGCAGCGCCTGGAAGCCTTCGGCGCCGTACAGCTCGTAGAACGCCACCTGCGGTTTGACGGCCACGCACAGATCCTGAACGGAGTCGATGATGGCGCGGTTGAAGGCCGCCACAGCCTGGCCGGGAGGCAGGCGCTGGAACTCCTCCGGCAGTTTCTCGAAGCGCGGGTCCAGCCCCACCACCACACAACTCTGCTTGCGCAGCTGCTCGGCCGCCAGCCGGTCCCGAAAGGCGATCACCGTTGCCGGACATGCTAGCAAACGGACCATCGCTCGGGCTGCTGGTACCCTTTCTGCCGTGATTCGCCGGGGCCAGAGGGCGCTTGCATGATCCCCATCCGCGACCTGAATCCCACGCGCACGTTTCCCTTTTTCACGATATTGCTCATCGTGGCCAACGCGCTGGTGTTCGCGTACGAGCTCGGCCAGCAGACTATCTCGAGCAGCGCCATCGACCGCTTCTACACCGTCTACGGCATCATTCCCTGCCGCGTCAGCAACAGCTGTCCGCCAGCTTTCCTGGGGCAGCTGGAGGCCCTGCACGATCCGGTGAGTCCGGCCGCCAGCCTGTTCACATCCCTGTTCGTGCATGGCGGCTGGCTGCACATCGCCGGGAACATGCTCTTCCTGTGGATCTTTGGCAACAACGTGGAGGACCTCATGGGCCACGCGCGGTACGCCATCTTCTACTTCGTCTGCGGGCTCATCGCGACCTTCGCGCAAATCGGCTTTGATCCCACCTCCACCGTGCCCAGCATCGGCGCCAGCGGGGCCATCGCCGGGGTGCTGGGTGCGTACTTCGTCACCTATCCCAGGGTGCCCGTGGACACCGCCATCTTCGTGCTGTTCATCTTCTTCGTTCGGCTTCCGGCCTGGCTGGTGCTGGGTTTCTGGATTGCGCTGCAGTTCTTCAACAGCGTTGCCGCAGTGGGTGCGCCCAACATGGGCGGCGTGGCCACCTTCGCGCACATCGGTGGCTTCCTGGCGGGTATGGTGCTCGTGTTCCTCTTCCGCCGCCGGCCGCCACCTCAGTTGACGCTGCCCGTGGTGGTGTAGGGGTTGCCAGTGCCCGGCGAGCCACCGGGGACGGCTGCTGCCGCTGATGACGATGTGGCGGCGAGCCCGCTGCAACAAGCAGCCGCGATTCTGGGGGTGGCCCTCAGCGGCGCCCAGCTGGCGTTGTTCCGGCGCTTTCGCGAGGAGCTGCTGGAATGGAATGCGCGCGTCAATCTCACGGCCATTCGCGACCCCGCCGAGGTGGAGCTCAAGCACTTCGTGGACTGCCTGGCCTGCCTGAAGGCCGAGCTGCCTCAAGATGCCACCCTGCTGGACGTGGGCAGCGGCGCCGGCTTACCTGGCGTTGCCCTGGCCCTCGCCCGGCCGGACCTGCAGGTTACGCTGCTGGAAGCCACGGCCAAGAAGGCCGCCTTTCTACGCCATGTCGCCACCACACTGGGGCTGCCCCTGAGCGTGGCTGCCCAGCGGGCCGAGGAGCACACTCGGCGCGAGGCGTACAACGTGGTGGTGGCCCGGGCCGTGGCTGCGCTGCCCGCCCTGCTGGAGCTGACGGTGCCCTTCTGCGCGCTGGGAGGGCGCGTGCTGGCCATGAAGAAGGGCGCCGGCGTGGCCGCCGAAATCGCGGAATCACAAGTGGCGCTGCGGCTGCTGGGTGGCGAGCTGGGGCCACCGCTCAGTTACGAGCTGGCAGGCGAGCCGCGCCAGATCCTGGTCATTCGCAAAGTGCGCCCTACGCCGGTGGAGTACCCCCGCCGCCCTGGCCTGCCCGCCAAGCGGCCACTGGGAGGTTGAGCTGGAGGGCGCCCGTCACATCCAAGCCCCCCAGAGGGCTCAAGGTGAGAGGGTGGGGTCTTCGCCAGCTTCTGGTTGCAGCGCCCCGCGGACGTTGAGGGCAAACTGCAGGGCTTGCTCCTGAATCACCAGGCCAATGGCACTGTTCATGAGCGAGCGACCCAGGCCCTGCGCCTCGGCGGTGATGGTGTAGATCACCTGGGTTGAACCATCGGCCAGCGGAGCAAGGTCGATGCTGCCGCGCGTGGTGAGCTCGCGCCCCCGGGCGATGAAGGCGCCGTGCGTGGGCGGGTCGAACTCCACCGACTCTGCTTGCATGTCCAGCACGCGCGAGAAGGGCCCCAGCTCAGCCCGGACCTGCCATACGGAGTGCCGCGCGTCCAGCTCCCGCGCCTGCAGGCAGCCCGGCACACAGCGGCCCACGCGCTCCATGCTGCTCACGAACTCCCAGGCCTCGTCGATCGGCACGCCAACCGTGAACACGGCTCTTCCCTGAGGCATCTCCTGGAATCGTAGTGGAGTCGCGGCGCCATCGCACGGAGGCGGCTCACTGAGCTGAGTATCCTTGTAAGCGAAGGTGAAACCAGCGCCAGAGGAGTGTCCCGGCCGGTTCCTCCGGGCGTGCCGGCTGGAAGCGGTGGACCGCACGCCGGTGTGGTTCATGCGGCAGGCGGGGCGGTCGCTGCCGGAGTACCGCGAAATCCGTGAGAAGCACGACCTCGTAGCGATCACTCAACAGCCGGAGCTGTGCGCCGAGGTGACGCTGCAGCCCGTACGGCGGCTGGGTGTGGACGCCGCCATCCTCTTCGCGGACATCATGACGCCGCTGCTGGGCGTGGGGTTGGACGTGCGCATCGTGGAGCACGTTGGCCCCGTGCTGGACGAGCCCATCTGCCGCGCAGAGGATCTGGAGCGGCTGCGCCCGCTGGAGCCGGAGCAGGATGTGCCCTATGTGCTGCGAACGCTGCAGCTGCTGCGAACCGCGCTGCCGGCCGAGGTCGGGCTCATCGGCTTTGCCGGCGCGCCCTTCACTCTCGCCAGCTACCTGGTGGAGGGGCGCCCCTCACGCACGTTCGCTCGCACCAAGCAGCTCATGTATACCGCGCCAGCGCTGTGGGCGGCGCTGATGAGCCGGTTGGCGGCTATCGTTTCCAGCTACTTGGCAGCGCAGGTGCAGGCGGGCGCGCAGGTGGTGCAGCTGTTCGACAGCTGGGCCGGCTGCCTCTCCGTGCACGATTACCGCGCCTATGTGCTGCCTTACTCCGCCCAGATCCTCCGCGCCGTGGCAGGCACGGGCGTGCCAGCGATCCACTTCGGTACCGGCACCTCGGCCATGTTGGAAGCCATGCGCGAGGCGGGTGGCGACGTTATTGGTGTTGACTGGCGCATTCCGCTGGATGTCGCCTGGCAGCGCATCGGCTATGACCGGGGCATCCAGGGCAACCTCGATCCCCTGGCGCTCATGGCCCCCTGGGACGTGCTGGCCAGCGCGTGTCAGCGCGTGCTGGCGCAGGGCCAGGGCCATGCCGGCCACGTCTTCAACCTGGGCCACGGCGTGGACCCCAGCACCTCACCGGATACCCTGGCGCGCGTGGTCCGCCTGGTACATGGGGAAGACGCATGATCGGCGTGCTGCTCATGGCCTACGGCACGCCCCGGACGCTGGAAGAAGTGGAGCCGTTCTACGTCAACATTCGCGGCGGCCGGCAGCCCGCGCCGGAGCTCATCGCGAACTTGCGCCGGCGCTATGAGGCTGTGGGCGGGCACACGCCGTTGCTGGAGATCACCACCGGCCAGGCGGACGATCTCGCGGCTGTGCTGGGGGCAGGGTACCGCGTGTTCCGCGGCATGAAGCACTGGCACCCCTTCATCGAAGAGGCGGTGCAGGAGATGGCCGGAGCGGGCGTTCAGCGCGCCGTCGCGCTGGCCCTGGCGCCGCATTACTCCGCTTTGAGCATCGGCGCCTACTTCGCGGCGATCGACGCGGCGCAGGCCAAGCTGGGCAGCACCATCGCGTTTCAGCGCGTGGACAACTGGCATCTCCAGCCGGCCTATCTGGAGGCCCTGGCCGAGAAGACGCGGCAGGCCGGCGATGGCTTCGAGCCCGAAGTTATCGTCTTCACGGCGCACAGCCTGCCACGGCGCATCCTCGAGCAGCGCGATCCGTATGTGGATCAGCTGCAGGAAACCTGCCGAGCCCTGGCCGAACGGTTAGGTTCGCCGCGCTGGCAGTTCGCTTTCCAGAGCGCCGGCGCCACGGGCGATGCCTGGCTGGGGCCGGACGTCCTCCAGACCATCGACGCGCTGGCAAGCGAGGGAGTTCGGCGGGTGCTGGTTGCGCCGGTGGGCTTTATCGCGGACCACCTGGAGATCCTGTACGACCTGGACGTCGAGGCGCGGCAGCACGCCCGCGAACGGGGCATCGAGCTGCGTCGCATCGCGTCGCTCAATCGCGCTCCCGGCCTCATCGCCGCGCTGGCCGCTGCCGTCCACCAGGGCAGGCACGGCTGGGGGTAGGCTGAGCGCTACGAACCACTGTCCGGGCGCGCGCGATGCCTCCTGATCCAGCGGGGGCGGGCCAGGACCGGCCGCCGGGCGATGTGCCGCGCCCGCCCGGGCCGCGCATCACTTGCCGGGGTTGCCGGCACTACTACGTCACCTGGGACCCGCGCCTGCCGCACGGCTGCCGGTTCATGAACTTCAAGTCCCGGCAGCACCCGGCCCTGGTGGTCTACGAAGCCTCCGGCCTGGAGTGCCAGGCCTTTCACGCCCGGGGCGCGTAGCTGGCTGCTCGCGCACCCACATCGCGCGAGCGCGCTGGTGCACCACTCCGGCTCAGTCGGCGGCGCCGCGAGAGGGCTTCGGGCAGCAAGAAGGCGCGCTCGCTGCCAGTGCAGTTGTGGCCGAGTATCCGACGCAAGATTGACATGCTCGCTTTCGCGGCGAACATCAATGATCTTCGGGTGCCACCGTCGAACCATCTGGAGGCATTGAAGGGTAACCGGGCCGGTCAACACAGCATTAAAGTTAACGACCAATACCGGATTTGCTTTCGGTGGGAAGGAGGGGCCGCCTACGAGATAGCGTGCGTGGACTACCACTAGACATCTGAGTTAAGGGCAATGACATGAAGGAAATCAGTGGTTAAGATGATTCCCTCAGAGCGCCCCCCGACATCGGCCGGCGAGATGCTGGTCGAAGAGTTTTTCAAGCCACTGGGCCTGACGCAGGCCGCGGCGGCGGGCAAAATGGGCATCCCGTTGAACCGACTCAACGAGGTGGTGAAGGGAAAGCGAGGGATCACGGCTGATACGGCGCTGCGGCTGGCCGATCTGCTTGGTACAACGCCTGAGTTCTGGCTGAACCTGCAGAACGCCCGCGACCTGTACGAAGCGATAGCGCGCCGTAACAAAGAACTGGTGCCTGGCTGAGCGGCTGCTGGACCGCTCCGGCCCCACATCCTCGAAGGTGACGCCGAAGACTTCGGAAAAGTGTTGTCGGAGGTCGTGTGAGGTGGCCGCCTGGAGGGCTTTCCCGTCGTCCATCGTGGCCTCGATACTGAGGTATGGTCAGCGCCCTCGAACTTCTCGCGCTCGCTTTCCGGGCGGCCGATCATGGAATCGCCAACTCCGTTTCGACGAAGCTCAGGTACACACCAGCATGCGCAGCACTTCCTCCAGGGTTCGGATACCGTTGACCGACGCATGAAGTTCGCGGAAGGCCAGGTGGTGGGGCCCTACCGGGTGGAGCGGCTGCTGGCCGAAGGCGGCATGAGCGAGTCCTACCTGGCCCAGGATACGGCCAACCAGCGCCAGGTCGTGCTGAAGCTGCCCTTCGCCCACCTGCTGGGCGACGTGTCCGCCTACAGCCGGTACGAGCGCGAAGTGGCCATTGGTCTGAAGCTCAAGCACCCCGGCATCCAGCAGACGCTGGCGACCGGCCGGTTGGCGGGTACGCCAGCGCCCTACACAGTGCTGGAGTACGTGGATGGTGAGTCCTTCCGCGGCTGGCTCGACGCGCACAAGCCGCTGCCTGCGCACGAGGCCTGCCGCCTCGCCCTGGAGGTGGGTGAAGCCATCAGCTACTGCCACGCCCAGGGGGTGGTTCACCGCGATCTGAAGCCGGAAAACCTGCTCATCACGAGCGAAGGGCACCTGAAACTGCTGGACTTCGGCATCGCCCTGCTGCAGGGTGCGCGCCGGCTCACCTGGGGCCGCTTCTCCGAAACCGTTGGCACGCCGGACTACATGGCGCCGGAGCAGATTCAGGGCGAGCGGGGAGATGCCCGCACGGATGTGTACGCGCTGGGCACGATCCTGTTCGAGATGCTGGCCGGTGTCTTGCCGTACCAGCCGGGCGAGGCACTCGAAGTGATGCGCCAGCACGTCACCCGCGAGGCGCCGAGGCTGCGTTCCGTGGCGCCCACCATACCTGAGGCGCTTGATGCCATCGCCGCCAAGGCGCTGCGCCGAGATCCGCGTGAGCGCTACCAGGACATGGCCGCCCTGGTAGCCGACCTCAAGCAGCCGGACCAGGTCGATGTCTCGGCCTACGCCTGGAACGACCTGCAGGAGTGGGCAGGGCTGCACCCCTCGGTGGGCGCCATGCCCGGCGTGGGGCGAGCCGCGGGCCTCATCGCGGTCGTGGTGGCCATCCTGGCCGCCGTCGGCCTTCTGGCCCAGCACTTACCCCACAAGTGACCTCGCAGTAGGATCACTGGAAGGCATGCGCTGGAAAGCTATGCTTCCAGGCTGGTAAGGAGAACGCGACACCGCCATGTTGACTGTAGAAGAGAACGAGCTGCTCACACGGGTGGGGCCGGGCACGCCCATGGGCGAGCTCTTCCGGCGCTTCTGGCTGCCCATCTTTCTGGCTCAGGAACTGCTG
>JBOGTU010000196.1:0-7607 GCA_050695655.1 Chloroflexota bacterium
GAGCTGCACATGGTGCAGCGCTACCTCGCCGGCGTGGGAGCGCTGCACTACACCTGGGTTGTCGCGCAAACGATCCGCCGCAAACTCCTGAAGCGCCTCGAAGAGCTGGCTGTGCAAGGGCTGCCGCTCCTGGCCGATGCTTGCGCGGCGCTCATTCCACCCCTCCCAGCCATGACCACGGAGCTGGAGCGCAGGCCAGCGCCTCCGCGCTCCACTGGCATAGACGGGGCCGTCTAACCGGCGGGCTCGCATCCGGCTTCCGAGTCGAAAAGGGCTCTGTGCCCAGAGGTCTTCGCCCGTCGTCTTGCGGCGTTCGGCGCTGCACCGGATGATTTGCAGCAGCACGATGTCATGAAAAAGCGATTACAGCGTTCTCTGCTGATGGCCCCGCGCTGGCCGGCGGCCTTAGTGGTGCTCATCCTGCTCGTGGCCCTAGTCCAGCTGAGCTTGACCGAAGCACCTCAGCGCCCGAAGCTTGGACTCGAAGCCGAGGCCTCTCACGGGGTCATCCGCGTGAGCTACGTTTTTCCAGCAGATTATGGTTGGGACTCTGGAGTGAGGGTCGGAGATCGCTTGCTCACAATCAATGGACAGCGCGCGATCACAGCGGACCTAGGACAACTCCATCAGGCCAATGACTTTGAGTTCGTCTCAGCCAATGGCACGGTTGGCGAAGGCCCCAAACCGAGCGACCTGCCGACTCATAGTGGCGCGGCCTTCTTGTTCATCGCCTTCGGTTTCGCCCTCACCGGCGCGGTGGTGCTCGTCCTCACGAACGATGCGCTGACGGGCTGGCTGTTCCTGGCGTGGACGGCATTCGCCGCGGCCGCGCTCGTCGCGTCCATTGCTGAGATATCGGGCGATCGCTGGCCGATCATTCTCGAATACTTCGGCCTCGCGGGCTTTGGGCTGGCCACAGCCGGGCTGTTCCTGACCTTGCCTATCTCTGGAAGCCGACCGCGAATTGCCAGGCAGCTTCTCGGCGCAGTCGGCGCCTGTCATGCCGCTCTGGCGGCCGCCTACATCTGGTGCCTTTCCAGCAATCCAAATGCCTACGACACCGTGAAGACGCTGGAATTTGTGCTGCTGGCGCTCGATATGACGCTGGCTATGGGGCGCCTTGCCGGTTCGCTGCTCAGGCGCTTGCGAGGTCACCACTCGATCACGGGTGAGCACCTCGTCCTGGTGCTCGCTGTCACCGGTGGGCTGGGGCCGTTCGCATTGCTATCGCTGCTGCCTTACGTCCTCGGCTTCGGCTACCTCATGCCACCGGAGATTGCCGCCCTGTCGCTCGTGCTGCTGCCGCTGGGGCTCGCGGCCAGCATCGGCCGAGGGGAGATCCTGGGGATTCGGGGCTGGCTGCGGCGCGGGCTCATCCGGCTGTTTGTGTGGGGCCTGCTGCTGGTGCTGTATGGCTTCCTCCTGGCGGCGGATACCCTGTGGGCGGCCGGGCAGACGGGCCTGGCGCAGGTTATCGCTTCGCCGTTTGTGCTGGTGCTGGTGGTGGGGACCACCCTGCCGCGACTGGAGGGGCTGCTGCGCAACCGCCTGGAGCGCGCGCTGCTGCAGGATGTGTACTCGCTGCCGGCGGCGCTGCAGCGCTTCACCTCTGAAATCGTGCACCTCAGCAGCGCGGACGACGTTGCCAGCTACGGGCTGCACAGCCTGGGCGAAACGCTGGACCTGGAATGGACGGCGCTCATTTTGCCCGGCGCGGAGCCGCGCCTCTACTCCTGGGGCGCCTGCCCGCCAACGCTGCTGCGCGCCACGCCCGAGGCGGACGGCCAGGCCGCACGCGAGGAAGTGGTGGGCGCCACGCTGGTGGTGCCACTCATGGCCGGCGGCATTGCCATGGGCGCGCTGGCCACCGGCCCCAAGCGGCACGAAGCAGCGCTGCAGCCGGAGGATCGCGCGCTCATCGCCACGGTGGCGCCGCTGCTGGCCATCTGCCTGCAGCTGGCGCGCCAGCTGGCTATCGTGGCGCAGCGCGAAGAGGAGCTGCGGCAGCTCAACCAGCGCATCATGGACGTTCAGGAGGATGCGCTGCGCGCCATTGCCCTGGAGCTGCACGATGATGCCCTGCAGCGGGCCATCGCCCTCGACCGCGAGATGGAGAACGTCTGGACGGCGCAGGCGCGGGAGTGGGGTGCCTCGCTGGGTGAAATCGTCATCAGCCTGCGCTCCGTGTGCCTGGGCCTGTACCCCACCATTCTGGAGGACCTGGGCCTCATCGCCGGGCTGGACCAGCTGGTGCGGGAGCTGCGCGTCCAAACCGATATCGTGGCGGACATGACCGTCTCCGGCCCCGATGGCGCCGATTTTGGCCGGCTGGATCGCGAGCTCGAGCTGGCCATCTACCGCGTGGCCCAGGAGGCGCTCACCAACGTGCGCAAGCACAGTGGCGCCCAGCACGTGCTGCTCGCAATCCACCGTAAGGCCGACCGCGTCGAGCTGATCGTGGAGGACGATGGCGACACTGCCGGCGCCAAGCCGGAGGAGCGCCGCGGCGGCCTGGGCATCGCCGGCATGCGCCACCGCCTCACGCGCTGGGGCGGCACGCTCACCATCGTCGATCGCGATGGCCACGGCACTCGGGTGCGCGCCGAATCGCCCCTGCTGGCCGCCGCTGCCAGCCCCACTGGCGTGCCGGCCGCCTGAGATAATGCTCATCAACGTGTGAGGAGGATGGGTCATGATCGCGATGCTGGTGAAAGTTCGGATCAAACCGGAGGCGCGGCAGCGCTTCCTGCAGGCCATTGAGGTGGATGCGCTGGGGTCCGAAACCGAGCCCGGCTGCCTGCGCTTCAACGTGCTGCAGGACACGCAGGACGCGAACGTCTACTACTTCTACGAGCTGTACAAGGACGATGCCGCGCTGGCCGCGCACCGTGCAGCGTCGCACTACCAGGTGTGGCGCGCCGCCGCGGATACCCTGGACGGCCCCACCGAGGCCACCCGCTGCGAAACAGTCTTCCCCGCGGAGCGCGCCTACTGGGGAAAAGTCTAGGGCAGCCGCGGGGCTGCCTTCAGGCGCCCACCGGCACCTCCGCTTGCGCTGAGGGCGCGGCAGGCGCCTCTTCCGCGGCGCGGTCGGCTTCGCGATTGCGCACCTTGAGGATGAGGATCGACACGCCGGTGAAGCCGACAACGGTATTGGTGATGAGGATCGGCAGGTCCGACCGCAGCGCGCCGTAGGCCAACCAGGCCAGGTTGCCGGCGATGAGGAAGCAGTAGGTGCTGAGCGAGATGTCCCGCGTGCGACCGGTGCGCCAGCACTGCACTGCCTGCGGCAGGAACGAGATGGTGCTGAGCGCGGCAGCAAACAGGCCGAGGATGGTTGCCCCAGTCACCGCGCACCGGCGGCCTGGAACAGGGTGGAGTGAAAGGGTTGGGTCAAGAGAAGGCAGGGCTCCTTTCGAGGGTCGATGCTGGAGTTTCCGGCCCGCCATCGGCCGCGGGCGAATCGCCAGGCTCTCTTAACGATACGGTCTGCGCGCCGCCGGAACGAACTCAGGCCGCGGCCAGGGCTGGAATGACCTCGCGCGCGAAGAGCTCCAGCGGCTCAAGCTGAAACCAGTCTGGCGTACGGAAGATCAGATACTGGCAGCCGGCCGCCGCGTAAGCGCCGAGCTGGTCGATGACCTGCGCCGGCGTGCCCAGCAGGGTTCCCGGTGGCAGAAATGCGCCCCATTGCTCGCGTTTGGCGGCCAGTGCCGCCTCTGTTTCCGCCAGGACGATGGTGGCGTAGATCGAGCGCGTCACCTCGGCGTAAGGCCGCTGGAGCCGTTCGCAATGGTCGTGCAGCACTCCAAAGAGTCGCTGCACGTTCTCCGGCGAGCCGGTCACATTGCACATCTGCGCGTAGCGGGCGGCGATGCGCAGCGTCACTTTCTCGCCGCTGCCCGCTACCAGCAGGGGTGGGTGCGGCCGCTGCACGGGCGCGGGGAAGTCCGCCACCGCTTTGAGGGCGTAGAAGGCGCCTTCAAAGCTGGCCGGCTGCTGGGACCACAGAGTCTGCATCAGCCGAATGGCTTCGTCGAGGCGCTTCAGCCGAGTAGCGGGCGGCTCATACTCGCCCCAGCCGTAAGCCTCATATTCGCGCTGATGCCAGCTGGCCCCAAGGCCCAGGATGCTGCGGCCGTGGCTGATGAGGTCCAGCGTGGTGGCCATTTTGGCCAGCATGGCCGGGTTCCGGTAGGGCACGCCCACCACCAGCTCGCCCAGCCGAATGCGCCGCGTGGTGGCGGCGATGGCGCCCAGCGTAGTGAAGCACTCCAGCACCGGCTCCGGAAAGGGGTGGCCGGGGTAGCCGCCCTCGTACAGGAAGTGGTCGTAAATCCACAGCAAATCAAACGCGCTGGCATCGAGCGTGGCGGCCGCGGCGGTGACGCAATCCCAGGGGTTGCCGGTGGCGCCGAGTGTGTAGGGGTTGATCTGCAAGCCGAACCGCATGAGCCTGGTTATCCCCCTCCGTTGCCCGGAAGTTTGGCCGAAAGCCATAAGCGCCCCTCGGCCAACCCTCTATCAAGGGGTCGCCGAGCTCAACCGACGCTCCTGAACGCCGCCCCGGCCGCCGCGGCATGTTTCCGGCCAAACTTCCAGCCGTTATTTGCGCAAATGCTACCAGCCGAAAGATGGGAAATCGCCGATCCTCGTTCGAGGCACGGATGAACGTATCGGCTTCAATGGATGGGGAGCGTTGACAGCGGAGCAGTATTAGGGTAGGCTAAGAGCCAGAGTAAGCATCTGCTGTGAAAAGACTTGTTTCGCCTCGCCTTTCGCTGACTTTTCTCCTGCCCATGGCGTTGGCGCTGCTGCTTCCGGCGGCAGCACTGGCGCAGGGCGCCGGCCGTACGCCGTCGGCAGCACAGCTGGCACAGCTCGATGCGCGTGTAGTCCAGGCCGAGCAGCAAGCAAGCCAGGGCAACGTTGCCGGTGCGACTGCGAGCTTCACGCAATTCAACACCGGCTGGCACGTGATCGAGGACGGCATCCGCGGCCAGTCGCCAGCTTACTACAGCCAGATCGAAACGCACATGGCGGAGGTGCGCGCGGCGCTGGCTGCCAGCCCGCCAAATAGCCGGGCCATCAGCACCGAGCTGAGCGAGCTGCACGATCAGGACGAGCAGTTCATCGGCCGCTTTGGTTCTGGCTCGGGCACCGCCCAGGCGAGCCCAGGCGCCGCGCCCGCGGCCAGCGGCGCCACGCTGGCGAGCGTGTTGGGCCAGCTCAACCAGGTGCAGCGGGACATTCAAGCGCACCAGGCCGCTGCTGCTGAGGTTGCGCTGCAGGGTGTGCTGCACACATGGCCCTCCGTTGAGGGATTGGTGGCAGCCAAATCGCAAACGACGTACGAGGCGGTGGAGAACGACATGGCCAGCGCCGGTGGCGCGCTGCAGTCCACCCCGCCCAACCTCGCGGCAGCCAGGCAGGCCGTGAGCGACATGCAGAGCCGGCTGTCCGTGTACGCCCAGGGACCCGTGCAGTACGGCATTCTGGATGCCGCCATCATCATCCTGCGCGAAGGGTTTGAGGCGCTGCTGGTCTTCACGGCGCTGCTCGCGTTCCTCAAGCGCTCGGGCAACGGCGCCAAGCAGGGCTGGGTGTGGGCCGGCGGCGGCGCGGGGTTAGCCGCCAGCGCGGCCATCGCGGTGGTCATCACTCTGGCTTTCGCGCAGGCCGGCGGGTCGAGCCGGGAAGTGCTGGAGGGGGCCACTGGGCTGGCGGCCGCGGCCATGCTCATCTGGATGCTCTTCTGGCTGCACAGCAAGTCCAACGTGAGCGCGTGGAATCGCTACATCTCGGAGCAGAGCTCGCGCGCGCTGGCGGCCAACAGCCTGGTCTCGCTGGCCCTCATCGCCTTCCTGGCCGTGCTGCGCGAAGGCGCGGAAACGGTGCTGTTCTACATCGGCATCGCGCCGGGCATCACCACCGCCAATCTGCTGATTGGCTTAGGCTTAGGTGCCGGTGCCCTCATCCTGGTGGCTGTGCTCATGCTGGTGCTTGGAGTGCGCATCCCCATCCGCCCCTTCTTCCTGCTCACCAGTGCATTGGTGTTCTTCCTGGCCTTCAAGTTAGCCGGCATGGGCGTGCATTCGCTGCAAATCGCCGGCCTGCTGCAGGCCCACCCGCTCAGCTTCATACCCAGCATCGACCTGCTGGGTGTGTTCCCCTCGCTGGAAACGTGCCTGATGCAGCTGGCCGTACTGGTTGCCATCGCGGCCGGACTCACCTGGAACACGCGCCGCCAGCACAGCCGCGCGCGAGTGGAGGCGTCCGCTCCCTCGGCCGTCCACACGCCTGGCAGCGGGGGCCAGCCGGCGCAGCGCAATCAGCGGTAGTTGGTGAAGTCCAGCGGCAGTGGGTAGTCCTGCTGCTTCAGCAGCTGGATCGCGGTTTGGAGATCATCCTTGTTCTTGCTGAACACGCGCACGGCGTCGCCCTGCACCTGCACCCGCACCTTGGGCACTTCGTCGCGGATGAGCTTGGTGATCTTGCGAGCGAGCTCGTCGTTAATGCCGGATCGCAGGGCCACGTGCTGCCGGAAAGTGCTCGCGGCGGCCGGCTCCGGCTTGCCGTAGTCGAACACTTTGAGTGACAGGCCGCGGCGGATGGCCTTCGTCTCCAACACGTCCTGAATGCTCTTCAGCCGGAACTCGCTTTCGCCCGCCAGCTCGATGCTCTCTTTGTCCAGCTCGATGGACGCCTTGGCGCCCTTAAAGTCGTAGCGCGTGGCCAGCTCGCGCTTGGTTTGGTCCACGGCGTTGACCATCTCCTGCCGGTCGTACTGCGACACCACGTCAAATGAAAATTCGCCTGCCACTGCTCCTCAACCAACCCGTCGAAAATCTTTGCGGATCACCTGGCCCGCGTTGCCCAGCGGGCCCATGTTCTGGCCGTTGAAGCTCACACTCACGCCACCGGCGTTGCCCACCCAGAGGAAGACGTCGCTCTTGCCGGTCCAGGTTTCGCTCTGGCCCGCCTTGAGGATGCCCTGAAACGCCTGCTTCCCATCCACCTGCACCTGCGCCCAGCTGTCCTGGCTGATCGTCGCGGTGAGGGCGGCCGCGTTCAATGGCACGACCGGCGTGGGAGAAAGCACCGGCGTCGGCTCGGCCAAAGCGCTGCTGGGCGATGGCGTGGACGTGGGTGGGATGGAGGTGGGCGTGGGCAGGGGGGTAGCCGCCGCCGCGATACCGGCGTGGCGAAAGGTCTGCACCTGGCGGAAGGCGTACACGGCAAAGATGGCGAGCACCACGACCAGCAGCAGCCCGCCCAGCGTGCCGCCCGTCAGCAGCTGGTTGGTGCCCCGCGGCCGGATCGTGGGCTGGGGCGCCACCACCTCGTCCTCGGCTTCGCCGGGGTGCTGGCGGTGATACAGGCTGAGGACGTGGCTCGGGTCCAGCCCCAGGTACATGGCATAGTTGCGTAAGAAGCCCTTGGTGTAGACGGCCCCAGGCAGAAGCTGAGGTTGGTCGTCCTCCAGAGCTTCGAGGTAGCGGCGGCGAATCATTGTCGCCGCCTCCGCTTGGGCTAACGAAGCCCCCTTCTCTTCTCGGGCGGTTCGCAGCAGGTCGCCTAGCTGACCCATAGGTGCTACTTCCAAA
>JBOGTU010000197.1:0-6380 GCA_050695655.1 Chloroflexota bacterium
GCGCTCGGGAAAAGCCCACGGCCCGCGGCTGGGCAGCGCTGACGATCCGCACCGTGGCGCCTTCTCCAAGCGCGGGCCACCCGAGGCTAAGTGAACTCCTACTCCATTCTCAGCTTGTTCCAATCCAAGATGGCTAGCTTCAAGGCATGAACAGGGCTGAACAACAGGGGCTCATCAGGCGACGCGACGACGATGTACGCCGGCTGCGCAGGCTCACCGTGGTGGTCGGCGTACTCGGCGTAGGTGTGTTTGGCGCCGCCTCCATTGTCGCGGCCAGCAGCCAGCCCGGCCGCGCCATCGCGGCCTCCGGAACGGCTGGCAGCGCCGCTGTGCAGAGCTCTTCATTCGCCTCCCAGCCGTCCTTGCAGCCACCTGCTGAGGCGCCGTTTCGCGGCCGCTCACGGGCCATGGCGGTATCCGGGGGCTCATAGAGCTTTGGCCGGAAACATGCCGCGGCGGCCGGGCGGGGTTGCCCAGGAGCGCCGGTTCAAGTCGAAGTGGCTGTCGGGGGGCCGTGGAGGGCCACTTATGGCTCTGCGGCCAACCTCCTAGGGCCTGGGACCAGAGGCGGGCCAGTGGATATCACGATGGCGGAATTGAACGCCCTCGGCACCAGCGCGCGCGTGGTGGTGCTCGACGCACAGTGCCTGCCGGATGCGCTCCACGCGGTGCGCCAGCAGTTGCGGGCCATCGACGCCGCGTGTAGCCGCTTCCGGCCCGACTCCGAGTTGAACCGCGTGAACGAAGCTGGTGGCCAGGCCGTGGCGATTGGCCCGCTTCTGACGCAAGCATTGGAAGTTGCCCTACGCGCGTCGCGGCTGACGGACGGCATTGTCGATGCCACCATCGGCGATGCGCTGCTGCGCCTGGGCTACAGCTCCGACTTCGCCTCCCTCGCCCACCACGGGGCAGCGCTGCCGTTGACGCTCTACGCGAGTCCCGGCTGGCAGATGATTGACCTTGATGCCGCGGCTGGCATGGTGCGTATCCCGCCCGGTACGCGGCTCGACCTTGGCGCCACCGCCAAGGCGTTCGCCGCGGATCTGGCCGCGGCTCGCGCGTACGAGGTCGCGGGACGCGGCGTGCTGGTCAGCCTGGGCGGAGACATCGCTGTCGCGGGTGAAGCCCCACCGGGGGGCTGGACCATACGCATCACCGACGATTGCCATGCGGCGTTGGATGCGCCCGGTCAAACGATCGCCATCAGATCGGGTGGCGTGGCAACGTCAAGCACCACCGTACGCCGCTGGATGCGGGGAGGGGCAACGCTGCACCACATCTTGGATCCCGCCACCGGGCTGCCGGCGCGGGAGCGCTGGCGAACCGTGAGTGTCGCCGCCGGCTCCTGCACGGATGCGAACATCGCTTCGACAGCCGCCATTGTGCTCGGAGATCGCGCGCCGGCCTGGCTCTCCGAGCGCAGTTTGCCAGCCAGGTTAGTCGGAGTTGATGAGCTGGTCCTGCCTGTAGCCGGCTGGCCGGTAGAATGCGACGTGCCAAATGCAGGGGAGCTGCCCGTATGACGCAGCCAAGCCCCCTTTGGTACGCCACGCGCGGCGCCGGCACTGTCGCGCTCATCCTGCTGACTGCCAGCGTGGTGCTCGGCATCGTGACCAGCGTGCGCTGGAAGTCCGCAGACTGGCCGCGCTTTGTGCTGACGGCGCTGCACCGAAACCTGTCGCTCTTTGTCGTCGCGTTCGGCGTGGTTCACGTGCTCACGGCTATCTTCGATCCGACAGTCTCACTCGGCATTGAGGCGGCCGTGGTGCCCTTCGGCTCCAACTATCGCACGCTGTGGCTGAGCCTGGGTGTCATCTCTTCCGAGCTGCTGGTCGGCATTATCGCTACTAGTCTGCTTCGTCCGCACCTGGGCTACCTCGCCTGGCGTGCTATCCACTGGCTGACCTACGCAACCTGGCCGCTGGCCACCCTGCACAGCCTGGGCACCGGTACGGACAGCCACGCCGGCTGGTTCGTGCTCGTCACCGCCGGCTGCACGGTGTCGGTCCTGGCCGCGCTGCTCTGGCGCGCCAACGAAGGCCTGGTGGATCGTCCGAACCTGCGCATCCTCAGCCAGGGAACGTGCGGTGTGGCCGCCGTGGTGCTGGTCATCTGGACCGCCGCTGGTCCGCTTCAACCAGGCTGGGCGCGTCGGGCAGGCACGCCCAGCTCCCTGCTGGCGGGCAGCGATGCCACGAACTCCGCCGCGCTGGCGCCGGGCATGAACGATGAGCTGCAAGGCAGCCTGCGGCAGGCGAACAACGGGGCCCTCCAGCTCAGCCTGCGGGATGTACAGCAGCCGGCGCTGCTGATCACCATCGACGTTGCCGACGCGAACGCCCAGGAAGCGAGCCTTACCGTGACGCAGAACGGGGCCTCGCTGTGCCAGACTCCGGCGGCCATCGCCAACGCCATCACGGCCAGCTGCGGCCAAACGCAGCTCACTATCACGCTGCAGCGGGCAGGCCGAGAATCGGGCGGCATCGTGGGCGAGCTGATAACAGGAGCCGTGTCAGCATGAGCGCGGTGACGGTGGAGGCTCCAGTACTGCCGAGGCTCCTGACCGCAAGCCAGCGACCCGAGTCACTCGAAGAGCACCTCCACCACATCGGCTCCCCACCCACGCCTCGCTCCGAGGCGGAGCGCTGGGAGCTCATCGCGACCCTTGAACGCAGTGGGCTGCGGGGCCGGGGCGGCGCCGGCTTTCCCGTGGGCACGAAGTGGCGGACCGTGGCGACTCAGGCTCAGAGGGCGGCCGGCAAGGCGGTGGTGCTGGTCAACGCCGCCGAGGGTGAGCCAGCCAGCGCCAAGGACCGCACGCTGCTGGCGCTGCGGCCGCACCTTGTGCTGGATGGTGCCGTGCTGGGCGCACAGGCAGCTGGTGCCTCCGAGGTGGTGGTGTACATCGGCCGTGGGCTGTCGGAAACGCGGCGGACTGTAGACAACGCACTGCGGGAGCGCCGCTCGGCGCGCCTGAAGGAGCCACGTGCCCGCATCGTGATGGCTCCCGATCGCTACATCGCCGGCGAAGAGTCGGCAGCGGTCCATCGCATCAACGGTGGCGATGCGAAGCCTACCTTTCCGCAGTTCCGTCCCTTCGAGCGAGGCGTTCACGGCGCGCCAACGCTGGTGCATAATGTCGAGAGCCTGGCCCACGCGGCGTTGATCGCCCGCTTTGGTGACGACTGGTTTCGTGAGATCGGCAGTGACTCATCCCCAGGTACGTGCCTGCTCACGGTCCACGACACAAGCCAGGACACGAGAGTCCACGAGGTGGCGCTCGGGAGCACCATTGGAGAAGTGCTGGGTACCTCAGAGCCAGCGCCCGATGTACAGGCAGTGTTGCTCGGCGGCTACTTCGGCGTGTGGCTGCCCTGGGCCAAGGCGGGAGGTCTGGCGCTGGACTACGCCGCCCTCCGCGAGGCCCAGGTGTCGCTCGGCTGCGGGGTAGTGCTGGCCCTGGCATCCGATCGCTGTGGCCTCGCGGAGGGCGCTCGCATTTTCAGTTACCTGGCGCGGGAGACAGCGGGCCAGTGCGGCCCGTGCGTGTATGGCTTACGTGCCGTCGCGGATGTGTTCTGGCGACTGGCCTTCGGTCGCATCCGGGCGAGCGATATCGGCCAGATCGAAAGCTGGGCGCTGCAGATCACGACCCGCGGCGCGTGCCACCATCCGGATGGCGCCATCGGTATGCTGCGCAGCTGCCTGGCGACCTTTGCTGTTGAGGTTCGGAGCCACATCCAGCATGGGCCGTGCGCCGCCGCGCTGCACGCCCCACCGGTGGCGCCAATCCCGGACACACAGGATCGCTGGCGATGAGCGCCATCCTGCGCGTGAATCCGATCAAGTGCAAAGCCGAGGGGCTGTGCGCCGAGCTGTTTCCAGAGCGCATCCGCCTCGACGCGTGGGGCTACCCCATCATCGAACCAAGGGCCATCCCCGACGAGCTCTTGCGGCACGCGCAGCACGCTGCAGACGAATGTCCTCGGCTGGCGCTGATCCTGCAGCACACGCCCTGAACGACCGGGGTGCATGGGCCACATCAGCCACTTGCCCGAGAATGCTTCTCATCGTCCAGGCCAGGCGTCGGTTCGCCGCGGCCGTCAGTCGTCCAGCGCCTGGCCAGCGCGGCGAGTGGCCAGGCGAGCGATCTTGCCGGCCAGTGACGCGGACGGAAGCAGCATGAGGCGCAGGGTCGCGGTGGTGCCTTCGCCCGGGACGCTGCGCAGGGTGAGCTGCCCATCGTGCGCCTCGGCCAGCGCCTTCGCGATAGCCAGCCCGAGGCCCGTGCCACCATCGACGTGCGACCGCGCACGATCGGCTCGGTAGAAACGGTCGAACACCCGATCGAGCTGTTCGGATGCAATGCCTTCCCCACTGTCCCGAACGGCCACCACCGCTTGGTGGCCCTGCTTCCGAAGCGCCACCTCAACCTGGCCGCCAGCGGGCGTGTGCTTCAGCGCGTTGTCCAGCAGGATGATGAGCACCTGCTCGATGCGATCGGGATCGGCCTCCACAACCAGTTGTTCCGAGCCGACCAGCCGCAGCGCCACCTGCCGCTGCTCGGCCAGCGGGCCCATCCGCCGCGTGACCTTGCCGGCCATGCCACCCAACTCAATTTCCCCGACAGCCAGCTCGATCTTGCCGGCATCCGAGCGGGCCAGCGTGAGCAGATCGGCGGTGATGCGCTCGAGCCGTACGATTTCACCTCGCAGATCGTCGACCAGCTCGGCATTCTCCCGCAGCGGCTCATCCTCGTGCTGACTCAGCAGGTCGGTGGCTGAGCGCATCACCGTGAGCGGCGTCCTGAGCTCGTGCGATGCATCAGCCGTGAAATCCTGCTGACGCTGAAAGGCCACCTGGATCGGACCAAGCGCCTTGCCCGAGAGGAACCACGCGGCGACAACGGCGGCCATCAACCCGCCTCCGCCAACCACGAGCACCACCAGCAGCAGCCGATAGACCGCGCTTTGCTCGGGCGCCAGGCTTTCGCCAACGACCAGGGTGCTCCCCGCCCAGGGGCCGGCGGCCAGCGGTTCGACGTACAGCCGGGTCGACTCGCCATTCACCGAAGCGGTTTCAAAATGGGCGGGGGCATTGGCCCGCGAAAGCGTGAGGCTCGCCAGCCGCACCTGCTGGGGGTTCTCAATCAACCGCCCGCCAGGGCCGACGATCAGGGCGAAGAACCCACCCTCATAGCCATCATGCCCGAAGTGGGCCACGTGCCCGGTCTCACGCAGGGTCTCCTGCGCGTGGCTCTGCAGGCCCAGGTCCATTTGCGACAGAAAGCTCTGGTAAAAGGCGCCGAACATGGTGGCGCACATGAGGATGAGCGTCAGGGCCAGCACCACCAGGTTCCAGCGTGCCAGCCACCAGCGGGTGCGGGCAAAGATGCTCCTCATGCCTTCAGCATGTACCCGGCGCCGCGAACCGTCCGAATAAGGGGCCGCCCGTAGCCACGATCGACCTTGTCGCGCAGGTAATGAATGTAGATGTCGACGATGTTCGATGTCGCCGCGGTGTCGTAGCCCCACACCTGCTCCAGAATCTGGCCGCGCGTCAGCACCCGGTCGCGGTGCCGCAGCAGGTATTCGAGCAGCCGGTACTCCTTAGCCGTGAGCTCGATCTGCTGATCGGCGCGGAAGACCTCGTGGCTGTCAATATCCAGCCTGAGGTCCCCAGCCTCCAGCACCTCGCCGGGGCACTCCCAGCTGCCTGGCCGCCGCAAGAGCGCCCGTATCCTGGCCAGCAGTTCGGCCAGCGCGAAGGGCTTGGTCAGGTAATCGTCGGCGCCGGCATCCAGCCCGCGCACACGATCCGGGATCGTGTCGCGCGCCGTCAGCATGAGTACCGGCGTCCGCACGCCACGATCGCGCAGCTCGCGACAGAGGCTGATGCCATCCTTTCCCGGCAGCATGACATCGAGCACAATGGCCCCAGGCAGCATCTGGCTCGCTTTCGCCTCACCCTCGTGGCCGTCGTAGGCGACCTCAACCCGATAGCCGTCTTCCACCAGGGCACGTTGCACCAGGCGCGCCACGCGAGGATCATCTTCAATCACGAGGATGCCGTTCGCGTTTGCCGACGGAGGCGTGACCATGGCTGCTGCAGGCGGACTATAGCCGCTCTTATCCGTTTCCAATGTTCGGTGCCACTTAACTAAGGGCCTGTCCAACAATAAGTGGCTCAGTTTCCCCCGCGTTTCCAGCACGCAAGCTCCCCCAACCTGTGAGGCTTGTTTCCCGACGGGCCCTAAGGCGTGGTGTGAACAGAATGCACATTGGCGCGGCCTTAGGCTGCTACCAGGCATAAATCGTCCCGTTTGCCGTTACGGTGACAGGTATGCTCGGGAGGGGCCGACGCGCGGGGCCGCGCAGCAC
>JBOGTU010000198.1:0-14722 GCA_050695655.1 Chloroflexota bacterium
GCCCTGCAGGTCGTTGTCGAGCTGATTCAGCACGCCGATCTGGCGCCCGATTTCGGCCAACCTCGACAGCATGTCCGGATCACTTGTGTGGAGGATTCCGGCCAGTTCGAAGGCCATGGCAACCAGAGCGCCGGACTTCCTCTCGGTCATGGCGAGGGCCGCGGACTCGTCGACGGTCGAGTCGGACTCAGAGAGAATGTCCAGGTCCTCGCCAGCGGTCGCCACCAGCAGGGCCTGGGTCAAGCACGGCCAAACCAGCCGGCCTTGAGCCGCGGGAAGCTCGCCGGTGAGCTCGTGCCCGGCCGCCTGGGCGAGGCTCAAGAGCGCCAGCCCGGCGTTGACGGCCCGCCCGGTGTTGCCGGCGGTCGACTCATCGTCGATCACGTCGTCGATCACGTCGAGCGCGCCGATCATGAATTCGGTGACGACCGCGGCCTGCTGCGCGAGTTCGCCTGGCACACTCAGGGCATGTGCCAGGCGCCAGATCATGGCCGGCCATTTGGCCTGCGCGGGATCAGCGCAGGCCCTCCCGGGCAGGATCATCATCCCATCCAAAAGGGCCTGGGTGGCAAGGTCGCTGTAGTTTCGCCGAATCAGGTCGCCGACGCGCTCAGCAACCCTCCGAGCGAAGCATTCTGCGCCTGAAGTAACCTCAGCGCGGGCTACGACTTCTCCGGCCGGGTCGGCACCATCCACAGAGCATAGGTCTTCGCGGGCTCATAGGAGGGCAGCTCGGTCAGCTGGTGCTGGGTCGTCCAGGCGTGGAAAGCCTCGGCGGATGTCAAGTCCAAGTCGCTCACGTCAGCGACTTCGCCGCCCGTGGCTTGGCGGACGGCTTCACGTAAGGCCACAAGGTTCATGAGATTCCCCCATCGGTACTGTAGTGAGGGCATGCGTTGACGACGGGCGGCAAGCAACCCTCCTCCCCGCCTTGTACCAGAAGGTAGCACCTTTCGTCGCTAGAGAAAACCCTAGCGTGGCAGGTCACAGCGCCATGACGTACCACGGCCGGAAAATGGCTCGGCCCGTGAGGCGTACAGGGCGCTTACAGCCAGCCTTTCTGCTGCGCGATGTGGGCGGCCTCGACGCGGTTGCGCGCCTCGAGCTTCTGGATGGCTTCGGACAGATAGTTGCGGACGGTTCCTGCGGACAGATGGAGCTGAGCCGCGACCCCGGCTATCGATGCGCCGTCCGCGGAGGCGGCCAGCACATCCCGCTCGCGCGCGGTCAGCGGGTTCGGCCCCTCGCTCAGCGCGGTGGCGGCCAGCACCGGGTCGAGCACGCGTTCACCGGCCACTGCTCGGCGCACAGCCGTGGCCAGCTCACCGGCCGGGGCGTCCTTCACCAGAAAGCCAACCACGCCGCTCTCCATTGCCCGGCGCAAGTAGCCTGGCCGGCCGAACGTGGTGAGGATGAGCACCTTGCAGGCAGGCAGCTCGCGCCGCAGGAGGGCGGCCGCCGCGAGCCCGTCCAAACCTGGCATCTCGATGTCCAGGAGGGCCACGTCAGGCCGGCACTGCAGAGCGGCGGACATCACCTGGTCGCCCCGCGCCACCTCGGCCACTACCTCCATATCGCCCGCCAGGCCAAGCAGCGCTGCCAGAGCCCCACGCGTCATCGCCTGGTCCTCTGCCAGGAGCACGCGAATCATGCCTCTTGCTCCGGTGAGGGCCCCACGCCGCCGGTACGCGACACGTTCAACGGAACGGATGCCGCCAGCCGGAAGCCGCCCTCAGCCACGCGGCCGGCCTGGCACTCGCCGCCCACGGCAGCCATGCGCTCGGCGGCACCCGCCAGCCCATTGCCCTCGCCACCGCTTGCGGCCAGCTGTTCCAACCCATCGTCGGCAACTTCCAGCTCAGCTCGATCGCCGTGATCGCTGAGCCGGATGGTGCAGCGCCGGGCGCGGCTGTGGCGGATGACGTTGGTAACGGCTTCCCGGAGCGTCCAGGCCAGGGCGCCTTCGATTTCCGGCGCAAGCGCTGGCGGCTGGCCCTCGATGTGGCAGCCGATACCAGCGGCGGCCAGCATTTCTTCGGCAGCCGCCAGCTCTCCGGCCAGCGTTGGGCGCCGGTAGCCCGCGACTGTCTCGCGCACCTCGCGCAGGGCCTCGCGGGTGACGCCGGCCGCCTCTCGTATCTCCTGGCGTGCCCGTTCCGGCGCGCTGGCCATCAGCCGGTCGGCCAGGTCGCACTTCAGGGCCACCAGCGACAAGCTGTGCCCCAGGAGATCGTGCAGGTCACGGGCGAAGCGCAGCCGCTCCTCGCTCACCGCCAGACGTCCCACCTCGGCTCTGGCGGCGCGCAGCTCGCGCGTGGTCCGTATGCTGTAGCCCACGGTCGCCACCGAGGCGCCGATGCCCGCGATGAGCAGCCCACCCTGGGCGAGGTCGGTCAGGCTGTCGTGCTCGGCCAGGCCGATGGCCCCGGCCACCACCGTCAGCCCCATGATGGTCCAGGCGGCAGGCCACATCTCGAGCCGCAGGGCCGAGCCGACCGAGGCAAACACGAACAGGCCCAGCCAGGCCGGCCCGTAGAGGATGCCCATCAGGACAGCGAGCGTTGCCATCAACACGGTTGGCGCCCAGGTGAGCCGGGGACCCGCCGGCTTCACCTGCAGGCCGCTTCGCGCCCGGACACCATCAGCAATCACAAACAGGTAGACGGCAACGAAAGCCGCCGTCGCGGCCAGGGCCGGCGCCAGCGGTGGCCTGCCAGCCGGCTGCCCCAGCAGCTGAGAAATGGGCGCGGCCAGCTCTCCCAGCCACAACAGCGCCAGAACCGGCAGCAGCAGGCGCACCCACCACGACCCGCCGCGCGACTCCTGGTATAAGCGGCTGACGTTCATAGCTGCACCTCCTGCAAGTATGTCCCTGTCGCTACGCGCGCGACACGCGGCAGCTGCCCAGCAGCAGGCGCAGCACGACCGCGATGCCGAATGGCAGGCCTACCAGGGTGGACAGCCGTTCAGCCAGGCCAGCATCGCCCTGGCTGCCGAGAGCCATGCCCATGCCGGCCAGACAGACGACGACCATCACCGCGCTGAGGACGGCGAAGGCCGACCATACGCGCCATCCGGGCTCCTTCGCGAAACGGGCGGCGAAGATGAAGGCGCTGATCCACACCGCGGTAAGGGTCACGTAAGAGGCGATGTTATGGATGGCGCCATGCAGGCTGCCAACGGTTGCGCTGGATGGGTCCATCACCGATAGGCCGGCCACAATGAGGCCAACGGCGATCACGGCCTTCAGGGCGGGGATGGCGGTGGCACCGCGGCCAGGCGCCAGGGAAGCACGCCAGGCCAGGGCGGAGATTGCCGTCAGCAGGCCGAAGACGACGAAGTTGGCGACTTGCATCCAGCCGGATGGGCCAAGGCTGAGCGCACTAATGGTCTCGCGCAGGGCATCGTAGCCCGGCCGGGTCGCTCCCTCCAGTGAATACATGCTCGCGAAGAGCAGCGGTCCGGCTTCTCCACAGGCCAGCAGGACACGGTGGGTTCGCGAGCCGGGTGTGATGCCAGCGAGGTGGAATCGGGGACCTGCGAAGGTGGAGGCTTGAGCCGGGATTGGTGTTGCACTCATGCCAGCAGCCTGCGCGCGTCGACGCTCCCCAAGCCAGTGCCGCCCATCCTGCAATTCGGGTGACAACGATCACCTGTGAAGGCTGACGGGCGTGCCTACCGCGCCGCCTCGAGCGCTCGTAGCCTGGGTGGCGAGAACACGCGAGGAGCTGGCCACATGCCATTCAAGCGATCGTTTCGCCTGCTCGCCAACCCCCACGTTGGGCGCCCTGGCCTTGATTCGCACGCTGGTGCTCCTGTCCGCTGCCACCAGCCATCTGGCGGCGGCCGCGCCGTGAGCCCGCGCGCGATCATCCAGAGCTTTCCGCTCAGCAGCTATTTTGTCCTGGCATATGCCATCTCCATGATCAGCCTGATAGTGCTGGGCCCGCCGTCACTGGCACCCGGCGGCCAACGCAACATTCTTTCCCTGGTGCTCTTCCCGGTGATGGTGATTTGGGTGGGTGCGGCCGGTCTCGCGTTGACTGCTCTGGGAACGGGGCACAAGGGCATCGGGGAATTGCGGTCGCGGATGGGCCGCTGGCGGACATCGTTCGGCTGGTATGCCGCGGCGACCTTGATCCCGCCTGCCGCCATTCTTCTGGTCCTGGCCGTGCTGACGCGCCTCGTGTCGCCCGCGTTCACGCCCAATCTCTACCCGCTGGGCGTCACGTTCGGCATCGTGGCCGGTTTCTTCGAGGAGATCGGCTGGAGCGGCTACGCCTATCCGCGCCTGCGAGCCCGCTTTGGGCCGCTGCCCGGTGCCATCGTGCTGGGCGTGATGTGGGGCCTGTGGCACCTGCCGGTGGTCGATTCCCTGGGTGTGGCCAGCCCGCATGGCTCTGCCTGGCCGGCGTTTTTCGCCGCCTTCGTAGCTCTCGTGGCCGGGCTCAGGGTGCTCATCTGCTGGATCTACAACCACACCAACAGCGTGCTGCTGGCGCAGATCATGCATACCAGCTTCACTGGCTTCTTGGTGGTGCTGGGTGCACTCGCTGTGTCGCCAAGCCAGGAGGCGCTGTGGTATGCCCTGGATGCGGGCGTCCTGTGGGTGGTGGCGGCGGTGGTTGTGGCTCGCGGTGGCTTTCGATGCCATGGCGCAAGCACTGCGCGAGCCGAGCCGTCACAGAGGTGATTCGCGCCAATCGCGCCTGAGGGCGGCTTGGGTTTCCTCCAGGGACAAGCGTGCGCACTCCGCGCTAGGCTGAGCGCGTGACAGTCTGGTCGACTGCTGAGGACGAGCGGCGCATCGCGTACGTGTGGGAGCTGGCGTCCGCGCAACAGTTGGAGCAGGCAGGCTGGCGGCTGCTAGACCACACTACCTTTCGCGTGCTCACGGGCGAGCTGTGGCGTTTCGAGCTGCCGCGAGAGCTCGACTTTTCCGTGCGAACGCCGCTCGAATGCCAGATTGCCGCGCAGCGCGTGCTGCTGCGCCTGCAAAGCAGCGGACCGTTCGGCGCGGCTTGATCCAGTCGCGCGCGCTCAGATTCAGGCTTCAGCGCTCCTCGTTGAGCTGATCCAGAAAGCTGGCGAGGTCAGCCGGGAGGCGTGAATCAAGCTCCAGCCACTCACCAGTGGTGGGCTGTCGGAAACCCAGGTGGGCAGCGTGGAGGAAATGCCGGGGCAGGCCGGGGGTGGGCTGCTGGGCATAGAGCGCATCGCCCGCCACGGGGTGGCCGGTGAAGGCCAGGTGCACCCGAATCTGGTGAGTGCGGCCGGTGACCGGGCGGGCGCGGACCAGGCTGAACTGCGCAGTGGGTTGGCCAGGCGCGCGAGGAGGTCCGCCCGCGGTGGGCGCGCGAAGAAGGCGCCGCTCCACCGCGTAGTGCGTGGTAGCGGCGCGGCCGCCAGTCACCACGGCCATGCGGAGCCGGTCCGCGGGGTGCCGGCCAACCGGCGCTTCGACGCGGCCCTGGGGCGGCTCCAGCCGGCCCTGCACCAGGGCCAGGTACTGCTTCTGGACGGCACGGTTCTTGATCTGCTGGGCCAGCTTGAGCATGGCCAGGTCGTTCTTGGCGACGATGATCAGGCCCGAGGTGTCCTTATCCAGGCGGTGAACGATGCCGGGGCGCAAGTCGCCCTTCAAGCCCTTGAAGGTGTGCCAGCGCGCCAGCAGCGCGTTCACCAGCGTGCCGGAGGGGTGGCCTGGCGCGGGATGCACCACCAACCCCGGTTGCTTGTCGATCACCAGCAGGTCCGCGTCCTCGTACACCACGTTGAGGGGGATGGGCTCGGCGGCCAGGGTGGTGAGGCGCGGCCCCGGCAGCTGCAGCTGCACCCGCTGGCCAGCCTCCAGCCGTGCACTGGCGCGCGCGCTGCGCCCAGCCAGCAGCACCTGCCCCTGCGCGATGGCGTGCTGCAGGTGTGCACGGGAGAGGTCACCCAGCTGCGCGGCCAACCAGCGGTCCAGCCGCTGCCCCGCGTCGCCCGGCGGCACCATCAACACGGTTGGCTGGGAAGGTTGCTCTTCCGTCCCATCCGACAAGCGCTCGCCCATGCCAGCTCAGCATAACCAGCGGTTGCGGCCTGACAGCATCCGCCGTGAAGGCGGGTCGCGGATTTCATTTTGCGCCCGTCGACAGCTGGCCCTGCAGATGCGGCGGGCGGAGCCCGCGCTCACCTGCAGCCGAGTCGGGAGGTAACGACTACCCCCGCGCCCGTCCGCCCGCTGGCGGATGGGCGCAGGGGGAAGCGGTGGGCGGGGTCAGGGAATGCCGGTGATGGCCGCGCAAGCCGCGCGGCGTATCCTTAGCTGACGGCGGCTTCCAGCCAGCGGATGAGGGGCGAGATGCAATGCAGTCGCTCGAACAGCCAGTCCACGAAGGCGGCCTGGCCCATGAGCTCCTCGGGCACCTCCTGGGTGCCGGCTGAGAGGCCTTTCAGCTTCAGCAGCTCGGCCCGGGGATGGTCCTGTGGGTAGGGCGCGGGCACGCGCTTGAGGCGCTCGTGCGACGACAGCTCGATGCCGCTCGAGGCCAGCTCGCTGACGATGCCCGCGAGCTCGCCGCCCTGCCGCTCCTCGGCTATAGCCGCTCGAAAGCGAGGCAGCAGCTCCTTGCCCACGTCCCAGCTGCCGCCGCCGATGAAGTTGTCCTCCAGGCCAAAGTGCACGTAAAAGCCGGGCACAGCCCACTCCGCGCCCAGGCTCGGCCGCACCTGGATGTGCGCCGCGACGTGCGTTTTGTAGGGGCTCTTGTCCGCGGAGAAGCGCGTGTCGCGCTGAATGCGGAACACGTGGCGCCGGCCGGCCAGCACCTCGGGAAAATCCACCACCAGCCTGGCGCCCATGTCCTCCAGCAGCGCCTCCAGGGGACGCACCCACAGCTCCTGGTAGCGCTCCTTGTTGCTCTTGAACCACTCGCGGCTCTGCTGCGCCTGCAATTCCAGCAGAAAGTCGTATCCGCCCGCGGGGAAGCCTTGAAACTGACCCTGGGCGGGCGCTGCTTTCGACGCCGATGCGGCCATCAGACGGCCACCCGCTCCTGGTCCGCCTGGTGCTGCAGCGCAGGCAGCATGCCGGCCAGGTACTGGCCGGTGTAGGAGCGCTCCATGGCCGCCACCTGCTCCGGCGTGCCCTCGGCGATGATGCGCCCGCCGGCATCGCCGCCCTCCGGGCCGAGGTCGAGGATCCAGTCCACGCTCTTGATCACGTCAAGATTGTGCTCGATCACGATCACGGTGTTGCCGGCGTCCACCAGCCGCTGCAGTACGTGCAGCAGCCGCTCCACGTCCGCGAAATGCAGGCCCGTGGTGGGCTCGTCCAGGATGTACAGCGTGCGGCCGGTGGACCGCTTGGAGAGCTCCGACGAGAGCTTGATGCGCTGAGCCTCGCCGCCCGAGAGCGTAGTGGCGGGCTGGCCCAGGCGCACGTAGCCCAGCCCCACATCCGCCAGCACCTGCATTTTGGCCTTGATGTTAGGGATGTTCTGGAAGAAGTCCACTGCCTCTTCCACAGTCATCTCCAGCACGTCGCTGATGCTTTTGCCCTTGTAGAGAATCTCCAGCGCTTCACGGTTGTAGCGCTTGCCTTTGCACACCTCGCACGGCACGTACACGTCCGGCAGGAACTGCATCTCGATCTGGATGATGCCTTCGCCCTTGCACGCTTCGCACCGCCCGCCCTTCACGTTGAACGAGAAGCGGCCGGACTTATAGCCACGGATGCGCGCCTCCGGCACCTGGGCAAACGTTTCGCGAATCTGCGTGAACACCCCGGTGTACGTGGCCGGGTTTGACCGCGGTGTGCGGCCGATGGGCGACTGGTCGACATCGATCACCTTATCCAGGTACTGCAGGCCAAGCACCTCCTTGTGCGCACCGGGGCGATCCTTGGCGCGGTAGAGCTGCTGCGCCAGCCGCTTGAACAGGATCTCGTTCACCAGCGTGCTCTTGCCGGAGCCGGAAACCCCTGTTACGCCGATGAAGCAGCCCAGCGGGAAGCGAGCGCTCACGTTCTTGAGGTTGTGCTCGCGCGCACCGATCACTTCAAGGCTTTTGCCGTTGCCCGCTCGGCGCCGCCCCGGCACGCGAATGGTCCGCTTGCCCGAGAGGAACTGCCCGGTGATGGACTCCTTGGCGCGCAGAATGTCGCGCAGTGCGCCCTCGGCTACCACGTGGCCGCCGTGCTCGCCGGCTCCCGGTCCAATGTCGATGATGTGGTCGGCCGCGCGGATGGTTTCCTCGTCGTGCTCGACCACCAGCAGCGTGTTGCCGATGTCGCGCAGGTGCAGCAGCGTTTCAAGCAGGCGCGCGTTGTCGCGCTGGTGCAGGCCAATGCTCGGCTCGTCCAGGATGTAGAGCACGCCCATCAGGCCGGACCCAATCTGCGTGGCCAGCCGAATGCGTTGCGCCTCGCCCCCGGCCAGCGTGGCCGCCGCGCGATCCAGTGTGAGATAGTCCAGCCCCACATCCAGCAGGAAGCGCAGCCGCGCGCGAATTTCCTTGAGAATCTGCGCCGCGATCAGCCGTTCGCGTTCGGTGAACAGCAGTCCATCGAAGAAGGCCATGGTGTCGCCCACGGAGAGGCGCGTCACGTCGTAGATGGACTTGTCGCCCACGGTCACGGCCAGCACTTCGGGCTTGAGGCGCTTGCCCTGGCACACCGGGCAGGGCCGTGTGGACATGAATTTCTCGAAGTACTCGGCCTTCATGTACTCCGATGTCGTTTCCTTATAACGCCGCTCCAGGTTGGAGATCACGCCTTCGTAGGCCGTTTCGTACTGCCGGGTGCGGCCCCAGCGGTTGTGATAACGCAGGGGAATGCTTTCGCCACTGCCGTGCAGCAGCTTGTCCAGCTTGTCTGCCGGTAGGTCCCGCACAGGCAGGTGCATATCCACGCCGTAGTGCTCCGCGGCTGATTCCAGCAGCTGAAAATAGTAGGTGTTGTGCACGGCCCCCTGCGACAGGGGGGTGATCGCGCCATCCGCCAGCGAGACGTCGCGGTTGGGGATGATCAGGTCTGGATCGAATTCCATGGTCGTGCCCAGGCCCGTACAAGCTGGGCAGGCGCCGTGTGGACTGTTGAAGGAGAAGGTGCGCGGCGCGAACTCCTCAAAGGAGATGCCATCGAACGGGCAGGCGAACAGTTCTGAGAAGAGCGCCTCGGGCCCATCCACCTGGGCCACGATGGCGCTGCCGCTGCCCAATTTCAGAGCTGTTTCCAGCGAATCCGTGAGCCGGCCACGGACGTCCTCCTCAACCACGAGGCGGTCGATCACCACCTCGATCGAGTGCTTCTTGTAACGGTCCAGCTCCAAAGTGTCCGTAGCGTCGTACACGGCACCGTCTACCCGCACACGCACGTAACCCGCCTTGCGCACATCGTCAAAGATGTGCCGGTACTCGCCTTTGCGATCCTTCACCAGCGGCGCCAGCACCATCACCCGGGTGCCTGGCGGATAGGCGCCGATCTGATCGACCATCTGCTGGATGGTCTGCCGTTCGATGAGTCGCCCGCAGACCGGGCAATGCGGATGGCCGATACGCGCGAAGAGCAGCCGCAGGTGGTCGTAGATCTCGGTGATGGTCCCGACGGTGGAGCGCGGGTTGCGGCTGGCGCTCTTCTGGTCGATTGAGATCGCCGGTGACAGGCCCAGGATGTCATCCACATCGGGCTTTTCCAGCTGGCCGAGGAACTGGCGCGCGTAGGCCGAGAGCGATTCCACGTAGCGCCGCTGGCCTTCCGCGAAGATGGTGTCGAACGCGAGCGATGACTTGCCGGACCCCGAAAGGCCGGTGATCACCACCATTTTGTCGCGCGGAATCTCCAGGTTGACGTTCTTGAGGTTGTGCTCGCGCGCCCCGCGAACCACGATGCGATCCTGGGACATTTGACTCAGCACAATTGTACTGGCGGTGGGTGCGAGCTTGGCCCCGGCCCGCGCGAGGACTATCGTATGCACGGGGGCTGGCGCGAAGGCGTCACGTGCAGCTATCGGTTGCCCCTCACAGGAACTCGCCCCGCTTGGGCGTAACGGCCGCCAGACCGGGAGCGTTAGGAGCAGCATGGCAGCAGGACACTGGCCCGCCGACATGATCGATGGCGAGCATCTGTACGAATTGATGGGTCTGACATCGGCAGATCCGGACCAGATCGGTGAAGAGGCCTACAACCACTTGCTGGACTTTGAGACGGCCGTGGACGACGCGCACCTGAAAGGCCGCGTCAAGCGCTTCACCGCGAAGGACCCCACCAGCGGCGATGTGGTGGCGCACGGCTTCAAGCGCGCAGAAGCGCAAGCCGTTCTGCGTTCTATCGCGAAACCGCCCGCCGCCACTCCTCCCACTGCCACGTAACTGGCCTTTCTCTCCCATTGGGGAAAGGGGTAACGGCGGACCGGCACAGCTTCCGCGGCCGGGAAGGCATTTGAGGGCCGTGGCCGGGCGGGGGTTTCGAGCCGGCGAGCCGGCCCTGAAGCCACTATGCTGTTCGTGGCATGTTCGCTCTCCCGCCCAGCATCGCAGCGGCCCCGCTGCCGCGCGCCTTTTATGCGCGCCCCACGCTCGATGTGGCCCGTGAGCTGGTGGGGCAGCTGCTGGTGTGTGGCGAGCGCCAGGGGCGCATTGTGGAGACGGAGGCATACATTGGCCAGGCGGATCGCGCCTGCCACGCCTTCCATGGCCACACCAAGCGCACGGAAGTGCTGTTTGGGCCCGCGGGGCACGCCTACATCTATCTGGTCTATGGCATGCACCACTGCCTGAATGTGGTGACGGAGGCCGAAGGCACGCCGGGCGCCGTGCTCATTCGCGCGGCGGAGCCCCTGGGCCGTGGCCCCGGCGTGCTGTGCCGGGAACTGGGCCTCACGCGAGCGCACAACGGCTTGGACCTCACGGCCGGCTCGGAGCTGCGCATCCTGGCTGCCGGCTGCTTCACAGGCGAGGTGCAGGCCAGCGCGCGCATCGGCGTGGACTACGCCGGTGAGTGGGCAGCCAAGCCGTGGCGCTTCACCATTCCCGGCAACCGCTGGGTCTCCGGCCCGCGTTCCACACCCCACCGGCGCACCTGATACCTGGTTCGTGGAACAGCCGCGGCGCCTGGGCTGGGGCAGTCCCCGCGCGACTGGCCACGAGCTCAGGGGTGTTGCTGTACGCGGCACCCTCACATCGTCGGAAGCCAGCCTCCGCACCGACGCGCCCACGGCTGGGCTGGGTATGCTTGAAAGGCACGGCAGCAGGCCGAATCGGGGCGAGCGATAGGCTCGCCCGAGGGCGATGACACACCACGGAGGGAGAGAACCATCACAGAATTTGAAGCGGCCGCACAGCGGGCGCGCGAGCTGATAAGCGGCGCCAAGAACGTCATCGCCTGCTCGCACCGGCATCCCGACGGAGACACGCTGGGCGCCATGCTGGGGCTTTATCACACGCTCACTGCCGCGGGGAAATACGTGCAGGCGGCGTGCGAGGACACCGCGCCACCGCAATTCGCCTTTCTGCCCGGCCACGAGCTGGTGGGCCCCGAGTTGCCGGACCGCCCCTGGGACCTGATCGTGTGCCACGATGCCAGCGACGTTGAGCGCTTCGGCACCGTATACGGCCAGCATCGCGACCTCTTCGAGCGCGTGCCATCAATCTGCATCGACCATCACGTCACCAACAGTGGCTGGGCCACGGTAAACCTCATCGACAGCCGGGCCGCCGCGACCGCGGAGATGGTGTACGCCTTCGTGCGCGAGCTGGGCTATCCCGTAAGCGCGGCGGCCGCCACGTGCCTGCTCACGGGCATCTTCACCGACTCAGGATCGTTCCAGTACCAGGCGGTGCGGCCGGCGACGCTGCGCGCCGCGGCGGATCTAGTGGAAGCGGGGGCGGATCTGCCCGAGATCGCCTACCAAACGTGGCGCAGAAAGACCTACGCCTCGGTGCGCATTTGGGGTGCCGCGCTCAACAACCTGCGCCTCAGCCCGGATGGCCGCTACTGCTGGTCGGAAGTGACGCAGGCGATGCTGCGCGACAACGCCGCCACGTTCAACGAACTGGAGGGCGCGGTGTCGCATATGGCGGGGGTGGACGGGCCCAGCATTGTGGCGCTGTTCAAGGAAGCTGGCCCCACCGAAACGGATGTGAGCCTGCGCAGCATGGACGAGACGGACTGCACTGTGGTGGCGCTGAAATTCGGCGGCGGCGGCCACAAGAAGGCCGCTGGCTGTTCCATCGCCTTGCCGCTGGCGCAGGCCAAACCTGCCGTGCTGGCGGCGCTGGCCGAACTGGTGGGCAGCGCGCCCGCCGTCATCGCCTGAACTGAGGCAAGGCCCGGCGTCGGCTCCCGCGACCACACCTGTACCCGCGGGACCGTGCCAGCCTATCCGATAAGCGCGCTTGGTGCTATCCAGAGCTCTCCGGCCGGGGCAACGCCAGCATCCTCATGCCAGGCGGTACATCAGCCTCATGAAGATTCCTGCTACCGGACTCGTATCCTGTCGAAGCAATCGCTGCAGTAGACGGGGCGATCGTTGCGCGGCAGAAACGGCACCTGTGTTTCCACGCCGCACTCCGCGCAAATGACCGTATGCATCTCCCGCCGCGGGCGGTACGCGGTGTCGCCACCGCTCTGGCGCGCCATTTTGGCGGCCGACCGGCACGATGGGCACCGCTTCGGCTCGTTCAGCAGTCCCTTTGTTTGATAGAACTGCTGCTCGCCCACGGTGAACACGAATTCGTTCCCGCAGTCGACGCATGTCAGGCTCTTGTCAGCAAGGCTCATAGCAACCCTCCTTCCTTCGAGATTCTGGTCTGTGTGGAAGGTCCTTCGAGCCTGCCCGCGCCGTTGCCAGTGCTTGCCACGTGTTGCCGGCGGTCAGCCGCCGCGAGTGCCCCAAAGCCCTAGTAGCAGAACCACGGGCGCACTATACACAGCACCCGCACCAAATGCAACGCCGGCTTTTCGCCATTTTGCCAGCCCCGGCCAGGCGAATTGTGGCCGGCGGCCGGCTTGCACCTTCAACAGGCAGCCTGCAGTTGCTCTTTTCAGGGCCGGCTGGCTGGAGGCTTTCGCCCGCAAAGTCATGAGCCGCCCTCGGCCGAGGAGCTACGTTCAATTTGCCGCGACGCTTGGGCTGCTCAATCCGGGGGGGTCGCGGCCCTCACCCCAAAGGCTCCCGTCCACCCGTGGGGCAAACGGTCAAGGGCGAAGCAGCGCCTGCCGGGCGGCGAGGCAGAGGCGAGGGGCTTTCGCATGGCCTGGCCGGATACGAATGGGCGCCTGCGACAATGAGCACGGTGACAACAGTGAGGCGCTTGCACCTGAGCGTGCTGGACCAATCGCCCGTTCGGCGGGGCGGAACCGCGGCCGATGCGCTGCGTGAGACGGTGGCGCTGGCCCAGCGCGCGGAGGCGCTGGGGTATGAGCGCTTCTGGGTTGCCGAGCATCACAATTCCGCTGGCTTCGCCGGAACCACACCCGAGGTGCTGATCGGGCAGATCGCCGCCGCCACCTCCACCATCCGCGTGGGCAGCGGCGGGGTGATGCTGTCGCACTATTCGGCGCTGAAGGTGGCTGAGACGTTTCGCGTGCTCAACGCCTTCTATCCCGGCCGTGTCGACCTGGGCATTGGCCGCGCGCCGGGCAGCGATCAGCGCACCATGCTGGCCCTGGCGCACCCCCGCGAGCCAACCGATGTGCGCCAGTTCCCCAACCAGGTGCTGGACCTGCTGCGCTATCTCAGCGACGCCGTTGAGGAACCGCACCCCTTTGCCCGCGTGCACACACAACCCGGGCCGCCTCCGGATCGCCTGCCGGAGCTGTGGCTGCTGGGATCGAGCGACTACAGCGCCGAGCTGGCCGCGGCGCTGGGGCTGCCCTTTGCCTTCGCCGACTTCTTCGGCAACACCAGGGATATTGGGCCCAACGTGGCGGCGCGCTACAGGAGCGGCTTTCAGCCCTCGGACTTCCTCACTCAGCCGCGCCTCACCGCGGCGGTGCAGTGCATCTGCGCCGAAACGGAGGAGCGGGCGCACTATGTTGGCTCCAGCCGTAATCTGTCCAAGCTCAACGCCGCCCGCGGCATACGCAGCCCGCTGGCCCCACCCGACGAGGCCACCGCCTACGTGCCCAACGTCTACGAGCAGGAGGGCATCGCGGACTTCAGCCGCGGCTACATCGACGGCAACCCCGCCCAGGTGCGCGACCGCCTGCTGGACATCGCCCAGCGCTACGGGACCGATGACCTCACCATCGTCACCAACTGCTACGCCTTCGAGGACCGCGTCCGCTCCTACGAGCTCATCGCCCAGGAGTTTCAGCTGGCGGCCTGAGGCCGCGGCGACGTCAGGAAGGCAAGCTGGAGGTGGACATAAGGGAGCCTGCGAGGAGCTCTTCGGCACGGTGGCAGGCTACGCGGTGGTTGGGTCGCACTTCGCGCCAGGGCGGATCCACCTGGCTGCAGATATCGATGGCCACCGGGCAGCGGGTGTGGAAGCGGCAGCCCGAGGGCGGGTTCACCGGTGTGGGCACATCGCCCGCCAGGATGATGCGCTCCCGCTTGCGCTCGACCCGCGGGTCCGGGATGGGCACCGCCGAGAGCAGCGCCTTGGTGTAGGGGTGGGCCGGCCGGTCGTACACCTCATCCCGATCGGCCAGCTCCACCAGGCGCCCCAGGTACATCACGGCCACGCGGTCGCTGATGTGGCGCACCACGCCCAGATCGTGCGCGATGAACAGGAA
>JBOGTU010000199.1:0-35511 GCA_050695655.1 Chloroflexota bacterium
CACCAGGGGCGAACCGCGGCGGCGCTCCCCGCTGGCGACGGCGCGCACAGTGGGCGTGCCCGCCGGAGTGGCGGGCTGAGTGGGCAGGAGGGGCGCCGGCCCCTTGGGCGCAGCGGCTGGTGCAGCGCCAGTGGCAGGCGCGGCCTCTTCCAGCACGGCGATTTCGGTGCCGACGGCCACCGCTTCACCTTCGGCCGCGATGATCGCCCGCAGAATGCCCGCCGCGATGGCCGGAATCTCCGCGTTCACCTTATCGGTGATGACTTCAACCAGCGGCTCGTCGCGCTCTACCCGGTCGCCCACCTGCTTGAGCCAGCGGCCGACCACGCCCTCGCTCACGGATTCACCCAATTGGGGCATCACAATGCTGATGGGCATGGCAGCGGCGGGGCAGTCCCTCCAGGTGGCGGAAGTTCGGCCAAATGTACCACGCGGCCAGCCCGCTGGGAGGCCATGTCATAATCCGCGCCGATGGCAGAAGAAGGCCCCAGCGGCCTCGGCACGAACCCGGCCGCCGGCAACCAGGGCGGTGGGTCGCCCGTGTCCAAGGGCGGGAGCGAAGGGCCCGCGGTCAGGCGCCGCCGGCGGCGTGGCCGCGGCCACCGGGCCGGACTGCCCTCCGCGGAAGTGGGTGCCGATCGGCAGGGGCGAGCTCCTGATTCTGAGCTTGGCTGGGCCCCGGCAGCCCAAACGCGAGGCGCGCACGGCAGCGGCCAGGCAGCTGGCCTGGGTCGCGACGGCAGCGATTCCGCGCTCGGTGAAGCCGGAGGGCCCGGCGCAGGGCCGGGATTCGGCGTGGGTGCGCCAGGCGGTGCGCATAAGCGCCGCCGAGGGCGCGGTGGGCGTGGGCGCAACCAGGGCGCGGAGCCACAGCCTGAAACGCTGGACCAGCCTGGCGAAGGGCTGCTGGAGATCCCGGTGGAGCGCGGCCTGCCGGTGCTCTACGCTCCGCTGCACGCCTCCCAGGCGGACGAGCCCGAGGAAGCGGACGCGGCACCCGCCAAGGGAAAGAAGCTCAACGCCGGCAAGCTCTTCTGGTTCATTCGCAGCAAGTCCTACGTGCCCATCCCTGAGATTCGTCGCCGCTTCGAGATATCCGCTTCTGAGATGAGCACCATCGTGGATGGCGCCGACACGCTGTATGTGGGCCTGCCGGATGACGCGGCCACCGCGGTCGCCACCCTGCGTCGCCAGCAGAAGATTGGTATTGAGTGCTCGCCGGATTTCAGCACAAACGTGGTCATCGGTCTTTACCCGCTGAAGCGCTTGTAAGCCCAGCGATCGGGGAGCGTGGGCCGCGGGTGAGCTAAGATCGAGCCATCCCAACAGGAGGTGACTCTCTTTGGCACTTCTCAGCTCTGCCCCGTACAAGGCGAAGGAGTTCAACCTTGCCGGGTTGAACGGCATTTCGGACAAGACTCTGGAGACCCACTTTGGGCTGTACCAGGGCTACGTCACCCAAACGAACAAGCTCACGTCCCAGCTTGAGGATCTGCTCAAGCAGGGGCAGGCGGCCGCTACCAACCCCGCCTACGCGGAAATCACTCGGCGGCTCGGCTTTGAATACAGCGGCATGGTGCTGCACGAGTATTACTTCGGCAATCTCAAAGCCCAGGCTTCAGCCCAACCCTCAGGCGGGCTGCTGAGCGCCGTCAATGCCAGCTTCGGCAGCATCGACAATTTCATGACCGACTTCAAAGCTGTGGGCGGCATGCGCGGGGTGGGCTGGGCCATCCTGTTCCAGGATCCGGCCTCCAACAAGCTCAGCAACCACTGGATCACCCTCCACCAGGACGGCACCCCCGCCGGGTTCAAGCCACTGCTGGTGATGGATGTGTGGGAGCACGCCTTCCTGCTGGACTACAAGGCTTCGGAGCGTGGCAAGTACATCGAGGCCTTCTTCTCCAACGTCGATTGGGACGCCGTGCAGAGGCGCTTCGCCAACGCCGCTGGCGACCGGCCCATCGGCTGAGAGTCCGCGTGCGTTGGAGGGCTGGCACAAATCCTGCGGTACGCAGTGGTGCCTACCCTTCCAATGCAAGGGCCAGCAACCGGAATTCACCCTCCCCCCAACGTTCCGGGTTGCTGGCCCTTCGCTTTTCCAGCGATGGCCAGCCATACGTGTTCGGCTCGATTTGTGCTTGGCTGCCGAGTGAGCAGTACTGAAGCAGAGGGTGAAGGCCGCGGGTGAACGATAGTGGGGCGCCAGGCGCCGAAAACGAAGCTGGCAAATACGTCTACTGCATCATTGAGGAGTCCACCCCCCAGGCGTTTGGGCGCATCGGCATTGGCAACCGAGCCGATGAGGTGTACACCATCCACCACGGCAGCTTGGCCGCCGTCGTCAGCGACACGCCGCTGGTGGTGTACGACCCCAACCGGGAGAATGCGCTGCGACACGAGCAGGTGAATGAGACGGTGATGAACCACTACACTGTCATCCCCATGAGCTTCGGCACCGTGTTCAAGCGCAGCGACGACGTGGTGGAATTCCTCAAAGGCACCCAGGATGCCCTGCGCGACGTGCTGCAGAAGATGCAGGACAAGATTGAGCTGGGTCTCAAGGTCAACTGGGACCGCGACGCCATTATCCGCGAAATCGAGTTGGAGAGCGAGGGCATCAGCCGGCTGAAAGAAGAGATCGATCGCTCCAATTCGTCCACCTATTTCGCCCGCATGCAATTGGGGCGGTTGGTGGACCAGGCGCTGAGCCAGGCGGCGGACGCGTATGTGACTGAGGTGTACGACCTGCTGCGCGACACCGCTGTGGCATCGCGGGCCAGCAAGCCGATCGGCGAGAAGATGATCCTCAATGCTGCCTTTCTGGTAGAGCGCGAGAAGGCGGGCGCATTTGATGACAAGGTGCAGGCCATTGCCCGCAAGTACGATGGCAAGCTGACCTTCCGCTACACAGGGCCCTGGCCACCGTACAACTTCGTCAACATCCGGCTCAAATTGGAGCGGGCCGGCCAGGCGTCGAAGGTTTCCGCCGCCAGCCTGGGCATGGAATAGCAGGGCTCCGGCCATGCTTCTCGTCGATGACATCCTGCTGCTGCCGGTGACCGGCGTGCGCTGGATTTTCCGGCAGATCGCGCTTGCCGCCGAGCGCGAGTTGATGGATGATGAGCCCGTCCGGGACGAGCTGCTCGAACTGCAGCTCATGCTGGAAACGGGGGATGTGACGGAAGCGGAGTACATCCAGCGGGAGGAGCAGCTGATGCAGCGGCTGCGTGAGGTGCGCGCCTGGCGGCAGCAATTGCGTGGCACCAGCGCCGACGAGGATGCCTTTATCAGCTTTCACTGAGCTCATCGGCACCCGCTTCATCTTTTTTGGTGGCAAAGGCGGCGTCGGTAAGAGCACCTGGGCCTGCGCAACCGCCACCTGGCTGGCGCACTCCGCCCAGGCTGCAACCTTCCTGCTGTCGCTCGACCCCGCTCACTCCCTGGGCGACCTGCTGGCCGCGCCGGTTGGGCCGGCAGCGCGTGATGTGCTGGCCAGCCTCACGGCGCAGGAGCTGGATGCGCCCTCCGCCTTTCGGGCCTTCATGGAGGCGCACGGGCCCTCGCTGCGGGAGTTGGTGAACCGCGGCACCTATCTGGACGACGAAGATATCGATCGGTTTTTGCGGCTGTCGCTGCCGGGGCTGGACGAGCTGATGGGGCTGCTCCGCCTGGGCGAGCTCGCCGCGGACAGCCGTTACCAGCACGTTGTGGTAGACCTGCCGGCCTCCGGCCATGCGCTGCGCCTGCCCGCGCTCACGGCAACGCTGCGCCAGGCCGCGGACCTCATGGAGGCGCTGGAGGAGAAGCACCGTTTCGCAGTGGAAGCGCTCACCCATCGCTATGCGCCCGACGCCGTGGACGAGCTCATCGAGCGAATGCGGCGGTTGGCGGAGCGCGCCCGCGGCGCGGTGTTCACCGCCAGTGAGGCCACCACCGTGGTGATCAGCCGGCTTGAGCCCATGGTGCTGTCGGAAACCGAGCGCTACGTGGCGGAGCTGAGGCGCCTGGGCGTACCGCTGGGTGGCCTGCTCATGAATGGCCTGTTGCCGGGGCAATCGCTGAACGAGTGGCCAGCCCTTGTGGGGCACGGTGGGGTGGCGGAGAACCTGCCGCTGTGCTTCGCCCCCTGGTGTGCCACGCCGCCAGCCGGCACGCAGCGGCTGCTGCGCCTGGTCAGCCACGTGAACACACTGCCCGCACCCTCGCAAACGCTGCCCGCCGGCAACGGCGGAACGCTGGCTCCGCTGCTGGTTGCGCCGCGCCGGCTCACTATCTTCGGCGGCAAGGGTGGTGTAGGCAAAACCACCTGCGCGGCCGCGGTGGCGCTGGCGCTGTCGGATCGCTACCCGGAGCGATCGGTGGTGCTGGCCTCAATCGACCCCGCGCACTCCCTGGCGGATGCATTGGGCGTGCCAGTGGATGGCCGGCTGTGCCCAGTGGCCGGCCAGCCCAATCTCCAGGCGGTGGAGATTCGGGCGCAGGCCGGCTGGGGCGAGTTTCAGGGCCAGTGGCGCGAGCAATTGCGGGCTGTGGGTCGCCACCTGCTGGCCGCCGGCCGGCTGGATCCTGTGTATGACCGGCGCGTGCTGGACCAGCTTGGGAACCTCGATCCGCCCGGCATGTACGAAGTACGATCGCTCTCCACAGTTCTGGACCTGCTGGACGGCGACGATGAGCGCCTGCTGATCGTGGATGGCGCGCCCACGGGGCAGCTCATCCGTTTGTTCGAGGCACCGGAGCAGGTGTTGGGGTGGACGCGCGAAGTGATGCGCCTGCTCTTGAAGTATCAGCTGGCCGCGCCTGCACGGGAACTGTCCGAGGCGTTGCTGGAGCTCGCACGGCGGACCCGACGCCTGGCCGGCCTGCTGCGCGATGTTGCCACCGCCGAGGTGGTGGTGGTGGCCCTGGCACGGCCGGCGGTCCTGGCGGAAACCGCGCGCCTGTTGGACGATCTGGTGCGCCTGCGTTTGTCGGTTCAGTGGCTGGTGCTGAATGGCCTGCCCCCACGGCGCGCGCCGCGGGTGGCCGCCCAGCAGCCCACGCGCCGCGCCTCGACACCGCGCGCCGCGACCAGCCTGCTGGCGGCGCATCCGGATCTCCGGCAGGTCTCTCTTGCCAGGCGAGCGCAGCCCCCGCGTGGTGTGGCCGAGCTCAAGGCGCTGGCGGCGTAGTAACGCTCGTGCCGCTGTATGTCTACTGCCTGCTGCGGGCGCCAGATCGGCCGGAGCTGGCCGATCTGGCAGGTATTGACGTGGATCAGCCGCTGACGCTGCGCTCCGCGGGCAACGTGGTGGCAGTGCTGAGCCAGGTGGGCGCTGACTTCGAGGAGGAGCGGCTGAACGACCACGTGCGCGATCTCGACTGGCTTTCGCCCCGCGCCGTGCGGCACCACGCCGTGGTCGATGCACTCTACGCTCGCTGCGCGGTAGTGCTGCCGCTGGCGTTTGCCACGCTGTTCTCCTCGCCCGAATCGCTGGATGCAGAGCTGCTGCGCGATAAGCAGGCGCTGCTGGAACGGTTGGAGTTCCTGCGCGGTAAGGAGGAGTGGGAACTCAAGCTGCGGCGCGATGCTGCTGCCTTCGAGGCGGCCCTTGTGGCGCACAGCCAACCACTGCGCGAGGTGCAGGAGGCCCTGCAGCGCCAGGGCGGACCCGGCGCAACGTTTATGCTTCGCAAGAAATTGGAGCGCCTGCGGGCCGAAGAAGCGCTCACGCTGCGCCAGCGCGTGCGTACCGAAGTTCACGCCGCGCTGTCTGCCGGATGTGCCCAGGCCCGAGTGGACAACCTCGACGTTGCCGGCGTAGGAGAGAGCGGAGAGCTGGAGATGAAGAGCGCCTACCTGGTGGAGCGCCAAGCTGTGAATGGCATGAAACTTGCTGCGGGAAGCCAGGCCGCCCAGTATGGGCAGCTGGGTTACTCTTTGGAGCTCAGCGGCCCGTGGCCAGCGTTCAGCTTTGCTGGAATTCTGGGAGGAGCCAGCGCGTAGGGTATGGAGCAGGGGGAACGTGAGAGCTGGGGAGGCGAGCTCGCGGCGTTGGACGTGTCGCTGCTGGAACTGGTGGACCACGTGCTGAACCGCGGCGTGGTGCTCACTGGCGAGGCGGTGATCGCCGTGGCCGACGTGGATCTCATTTACCTGGGGCTGGATCTTGTGCTGAGCTCGGTGGAAACGGCGCGCGAAGCTATGGCCAAGCGCGCCTCGGCTGGCGGGCCGGCGCCCGCATGACGCGTGCCGGTGGCGGCAGCGCAGCTTGCGTGCAGCTGTATGGGGTGACCAGCCTGCGCTCGGGACTCCCGTCGCCGCGTGGGATTGATGGCGCGCCCGTGGAGTACGCCGTGGTGGCTGGGTTGACGCTTGCCGCGAGCCAGCACCCGGTGCCGCCGGAGTCCACGCGCGATCGGCTGCTGGCGCACCACCACGTGAACCTGAGCCTCATGGAAGGCGGGCCGGTGGCGCCCTTTCGCTATGGCGCCAGCTTCGCATCGCGTGAGGCAGCCGAAGTCGCCGTGGCCGCCCACGCCAGCCACCTGGCTGCTCTGCTGCCGCGGCTGGAGGGCGCGGTCGAACTGAGCGTAAGGGTGTTGCCGGCAGCGCCGCTGCCACTGTCACAGCTGCCGGCGGAAGGTGTTCCAGCCACGGGCACGCAGTACCTGCGGCGGCGCCAGCGCGAGTTCGCGGAGGGCGTCCGGCGCGCGGACGCGCTCAACCGTGTAGCGGGCCGGCTGAACCAGGCGCTCGCTGGGGTGGTTTTGGATTCGCGCGCCCAGGTGCTGGGCCAGCGCATGCTGGCGCTGGCCTGCCTCTGCCCGCGCTCCAATGTGGCCGAATTCAAGCACGTGCTGCGGGGCGTCCGGGCGGCGGAGGCGGAGTGCCGCTTCCTCTTCTCCGGGCCATGGGCCCCCAGCAGCTTTGTGACGTGATGGAGCTGGTTGGCCAGGCACCTGAGGTGCACATCAACGTCGAAGGTGGGGAGCGCGCGGCTTTTGAATTTGAAGCGGAGCTGAGCCGGTTGCAGCCTCTGCCGCGACGCGTGAATGCCCAGCCCGATGATGCGGGCACCGGCCTGGCTAAGCTGGTGCTGTCGCTCATCGAGTTCCTGCGCCAGCTGCTGGAGCGCCAGGCCGTGCGCCGCATGGATGCGGGGGACTTGAGCGAGGAGGATGTGGAGCGTATGGGCCTCACGCTCATGCAACTGGAGCAGAAAATGAGTGAACTCACTCAGCAATTTGGCCTGAGCCCCCAGGATTTGAACCTCGACCTTGGCCCGCTGGGCCGGTTACTTTAGGCGGGTCGCGGCGGAACACTTGGAGGAGACGAGCGGAGGGATTGGAAGCGGAGCGGAGCAGCCTCACCACTGGCCGATCGACCGGCCTGGTGGACATTCTGGACCGGGTGCTGGACAAAGGCCTGGTTATCGCGGGCGACATCAAGATCTCACTGGCCAACGTCGAGTTGCTGACCATCCAGATTCGGCTGCTGGTGTGCTCCATCGACAAGGCAGAGCAGATTGGCCTCAACTGGTGGCGCTACGACCATGCGTTGAGCGTCGATGGGGGTGCGCCTGCCCCTGAGACGGCGACATTGCAGGCGCGGATTGCCGCGCTCGAAGAGCAGATTGGCCGCTTGACGGCGGCACTGGAGGGCAGATCGCGCGGGGGCGCCGCTGAGGCTGCCCGAGGGCGTAGGAAGAGAGGGGAATAGCATGGCGGTAGAGCGGGCACCCGGCGGCACGAGCCTCATTGATGTGCTCGATAGGGTTCTGGACAAGGGCATCGTCATCGATGCCTGGGTCCGCATCTCGCTGGTGGGTATCGACCTCATCACCGTGGAAGCACGGGTGGTCGTCGCGTCCATCGACACCTATTTGAAATACGCCGAAGCAGTGGGCATCACCGCGCCGGTGTCCCGTCCGGCGCTGGCAGCCACGCCCGCCGCCGACGCCCTGGCGGCCGAGAATGCTGAGCTGCGCCGACGCCTGCGTGACCTGGAAGAGCGAGGACAAGCCAGCAGCCGCTGACAGGAAAGATGAAGGCGCACGCATGCGGGTGCTGAGGACACCCCGACCGGCGCGCAATCACTGCCCCGGGGCGGGCTGCACAGAGCATCGCCGGCCACAGTGGCAGAGGGCAGGGTGAGCGCCGCTCCGCCTCTGGCGGCTGCTCCCGGAGCGCTCGGAGCGCTGGCGCGACTGGCTCACCAGGGCCAACGCGAGGCCGATCCCGGCGGCCTGTGCCGCCTGTATCTGTCCGCCATTGTGCGAGATCTGGACTACGCCGCCGGGTTTGTGGCTCTGGTGAATCGGACCCGAGGGACGGTCGAGGGGCAGGCGTCGCTGAACTTCAGCGATGAACTGGTGCAGCACTTCGTCCAGTCCGTCACGGACCAGTCAGCGTTGAGAATGGACGTCACGCTGGGTGACCGCCCCGTGTTGCTGCAGGCCTCGCCGGGCGAGCCGGGCCTACCCCTGTCGCCGCGGGCGCTGGTGCTCGATGCTGGCCTGGGAGCGGTGCTGGCGCTGCCCCTTTTCAGCGGTGGCGAAGACCTCCGCTGCTGCCGTGGCGCTCAGGCTCCAGGCGATTGGCGTGAGACCTTCGGCCCAGCCTGTTTGAGTTGCTACCGTTATCCGGTTGAAGGTCTGCTCATCGTCGCGAGCCGCGCCGGCGACGTGGTGGACCTGGATGCGCTGACTTTGCGACCGTTTGCCGATCAGCTGGGCGCCGGCCTCGCCAAACTGCAGTCCATGGATCGCATGCGGTCCTCACTGGAGGCGCTGGAGGGCGAACGCGACTGGCTGCTGGCCGTCGTGGAGAACGTGCCGGACCCGGTGCTGCTCACGGACGTGAGCAACACCATCCTGCTGGAGAATCAGAAGGCGCGCGAGCTGTTCGCCATGGCGGACGATGACAGCGAGGGTCGCAAGCAGGCCTGCAGCCTCAACAACTTCCTGCTCTCCCTCACACTGTCCGCCTACTCACTGGATGACCGGCCGCAGCCGCGCGAGCTTACCCTGGTCGATCCCATCGAAGGGCGGGACCTGCTGTACGAAATTGTTTCGCACCGGGCGCGCAGTCCGAGGACAGGCGAGGTGGGCGTGGTATCGGTGCTGCGCAACGTGACCGATTTGAAGCTGGCCACGGAGGAGCTGCGCTCCAGTTTCGAGCGCGTGCAAGAGCTGGACCAGCAGGCGCGCAAGGAGCGGCAGCGGCTGAATCTGGTTATCCAGAATGTGGCCGATCCGGTGATCGTGACCGATGTCAGCAACGACGTGCTGCTGATGAACGAGCGCGCCGAGCGGCTGTTCTCCACCGCCGCGGGCCCGGGCGCCCTGGCGGGCACATCCGCCAGCCGCAGGCACTACGAGGCCAACGATGCGCGCTTCACCTCGTTCCTTTCGCAGATGCGTATCGAAACCGGAGCTACCAAAAGCGGCGAGCTCGAGCTGGCTGAGCCGGATACCGGCGAGTTGCTGAGCATGGCCGTGACCTCGGGAGAGATTGAAGATGAGCGCGGCGAAGTGAACGCCGTCATCTCCATCCTGCATGACTTGACAGAAGTGCGCGAACTGGAGCGCCGGCAGCTGCGAGACCAGCTCTTTGAAAGCGAGAAGCTCGCCGCCACGGGTCGCCTGGCAGCCTCCATCGCACACGAGATCAATAATCCGCTGGAAGCGATCAAAAATGCGCTGTACCTCCTTGCCCGCACCTCGCAGGTTGGACCAGGCGACCGGAAATTCCTGGAAATCGCGAACGCGGAAACGCAGCGCGTGTCCAACATCATCCAGGAGATGCTGGGCTTCTACCGGCCCTCGCTCACGCCCGGCGCCATCGATGTCAGCGGCCTGCTGGAGGATGTGCTGGTGCTGCTGGAGAAGCAGCTGCGACAGCACGCCGTCATCGTGCAGCGCGATTTCAAATCGGAGCTGCCAGCGGTGCTGGGCCACGTGGATCAGCTGAAGCAGGTGTTCCTCAACCTCATCCTGAACGGGCAAGACGCGATGCCTGCTGGCGGCGAACTGCGCATCCGCACCTCGGCTGCACGAGAGAAAGATGGCGCCGGCCACACCCGGCCCGTGGTGCGCCTGGCGTTTACCGACCGCGGCAGCGGCATTTTGCGCGAGCACCTGCCCCATGTGTTCGAGCCGTTTTTCTCGACCAAGGGCAGCAAAGGGACTGGCCTGGGGCTGTGGGTCAGCCTGGGCATTGTGCAGGCGCACAGCGGGAACATCACCGTCACAAGCAAAAGCGGGCAAGGCACCACCTTCATGGTGACGTTGCCCGCGGCAGCGCAGGCCTGATGGGGCGGAATCCGGCGCGGCTCCTGCTGGTGGATGATGACCCGGGGGTCCTGTTCACGCTGGAGGAAGTCCTCAAACTTGAGGGCTTTCGCGTGACCGCCGTGGCCACTGGAGAGGGTGCGCTGGTGGCCATTGAGCGCGAGGCGCCGTTCGACGTGATCCTCACCGATTTGCGCATTCAAAGCATGGATGGCGTAACCCTGCTTTCCGCGGCGCACGAGCGCGACACGAACACCGTAGGCATCGTGCTCACGGGGTTCGCCTCAATGGAGTCCGCCATTGAGGCACTGCGGCATGGAGCCTCGAACTATCTGCTCAAACCGTGCAACCTGGACGAGCTGAAGCTCACCATCCGCCGGGGGCTGGAACGTAAGCGTCTTTCCGAGGCGCTGCACGAGCGCGTGCTCGATTTGGAGGCGGCCAACGAGACCATTCGCGCGTTCTCCGGTCAGCTGGAGGAGCGCGTACGCGCCGCGACGGCGGAGCTGGCGGGGCGTGTTCAAGAGGCACAGGAGTCGCGCCGCACCCTGTCCGCCATCATCGACAGCATGAGCGATGGTCTGCTGGTGTACGATGACCGTGGCCGCGTGGTGCTGGGCAACGCGTACATTCGTGCGCTGTTCCAGGTGCCGGAGGGGTTCCGCGGGCAGACGGTGAAGCAGGTGATGGAGGTGACCGGCGAGCCGCAGCTCGAAACGTCGCGGCCGGACTTCGACAGCGTGACCTACCGCGACATTCGCGCGGCTGAGTTCTCTACCCCGGGCGCATCCCCGCGTGACGTGCGGCGTGTTGTCTCCCGCGTGGCAGACACGGATGGCACGGAGTCCGGCCTGGTGGTGGTGTACCAGGACATCACAGAGCGACGCGAGGTGGAGAAGCTCAAGGATGATTTCCTGTCCATTGCCTCGCACGAGCTGAAAACGCCCCTCACGTCCATCCTCGGCTATACGCAATTGCTGCTGCGGCGCAGTGCTCCGGAGCTGGCGCCCTCCGGCGGAGATCAGTTCCTCAAGGTCATTGAAACGCAGAGCCAGCGCATGAAGCGCCTGGTGGACGACCTGTTGGATGTGTCGCGCATCGAGCGGCGCTCGCTCAACGTGTCGCGTGTGCCGGTGGATGTGGTGGCACTGGCGGAGGAATTGGTGCGCGGCATGAAACCCACCAATCCCAGCCACGCTTTTGTGGTAAGCGTGCCCAATGCTCCGCTGCTGGTACTGGGCGATCCCGACCGGCTGCAGCAGGTGATCGCCAATTTGCTCAGCAATGCCGTGAAGTACTCGCCCGATGGCGGCGAGGTACGCGTGGCCGTGCACGATGAGGGCAACGAGGCGGCCTTGGAAGTGCGCGACGAGGGCATTGGCATCCCCGAGGACCAGCTGCCGCACATCTTCAGCCGCTTCTATCAGGCCGCCACGTCCGTGCGATCACGCCGCTTCGGCGGCATGGGCCTGGGGCTGTACATCTCAAAGGGCATCATTGACGAGCTCGGCGGCCAGCTCGAGGCCGAGAGCACGGTCGGGCTGGGCAGCTGCTTCCGTTTCACCCTGCCCCGCTACAGCCTCCCCTCCCGATAGCGGCGCCACTCGTCGGCCGGTTCCAGCTGGGGTGGTCCCTCGGTCCGACCGCCTGGAGACGGCCATGCCCGGCCAGAGTTGGCGGCACGGGCAACGAAGCCGTTGCTACGCTATGGCCATGGGAGAGCAGGCGCGCCACACCGAGCTGAGCGGGGGTGCGCTGCGAAGCGCGTTCTTCCTCACCACCGCGATCCTGGCCGTCGAAGCTGCCGCCGGTGTGCTGGCGCACTCGCTGGCCCTGCTGGCCGACGCCGGGCACATCCTCACGGATGTGGTTGCTCTGGGCCTAGCCTGGTTCGCCATCGAGCAGGCGAAACGCCCACCGGACCTTCGCCGCACCTATGGCTACCATCGCGTCGGCATCCTGACGGCTATGGTCAACGGCGCTACCCTGATTGCCATCGTGGTCGCCGTGGCGTTCGAGGCCGCGCGGCGGCTGTCGCATCCCGAGCCAGTCCAGGGCGCGCTGGTCATAGGCGCGGCGCTGGTGGCCATCGCGGTCAATGCCGTGATTGGCTCGCGGTTGAAGACGGGCAACGCGGGGAACCTCAATGTGCGCGCCGCGTTGCTGCACGTCATTGGCGACCTGGCGGCATCCACCGGCGTCATCGTCTCTGGTGTCGTGATCCTGGCGACCGGCTGGTACCTGGTCGATCCGATCATCTCCTTGGTCATCGCTGCCATCATCGCCTGGGGCGCCGTTCGGGTCGTGCTGGACACCGGCAACATCCTGCTCGAAGGCGTACCGGGCGGCGTGGACCTGGCCGCCATCCGGGCGAGCATCGGTGGGGCGCAGGGCGTTGACTCAGTGCACGACCTGCACGTGTGGGCCCTTTCGCCGGAGCATCTGGCCTTGAGTTGTCACGTTGTCGTGTCGGAAGAGCGCCTCTCAGAAGGTGAGCACCTGGTTCGCCGGCTGGAGCAGGCGTTGTGTGCAGACTTTGAGATCGGGCACACAACAATCCAGGTCGAGGCCTGCCATCAGTGTGAGGCGCCGGACGACCACGGGGCCGAAGCCCACAATCACCCGCACGACGAGGTGGTTCGAGAAGCCCTCCACGGTCGCTGACCGCGGCGGCGGAGCCGCGCAGACGGGTGGGACCATACGGGTGGGACCATACGGGTGGCATGAAAAAGACGACGCTCTATCTGGATGAAACTGATGCTGAGCGCCTGCGCTGTCTCTCTGATGAAACCGGCAAGTCGCAGGCCGCGCTCATTCGCGAGGCCATCGCCGGCCTCGTAGCACGCGGGCCGCGGCGGGCCTTCCACAGCATGGGGATTGGCCAGCACGTCATCCGAGCCTGCCGCTTGGGGCGGCGCCGATCTGTTCAAACGGGTGATGGGTCGCGAGTGAGCGCGGATGGCTCTCGTGGTTGACGCGGGCATCTGTACGCTCAGGCCGACAGGGCAGATGCGGCTCATTCAAGCGCCGCTGGCCTGCTCACGCGTGAAACAGAGCCCCTTGTCACCACCGAGCTGGCCGTTGCCGAGGCGGACTACCTCATTCTGACGCGCCTCGGTGTGGAGGCAGAGCTGGCATTTCTGGATGACCTGGCCGAAGGGACCTACACCGTCGATTGCTTGAGCCGCGCCGAGCTGAGTAGGGCCGGTGATGTAGCTCGGCGGTATCGCGATCCGCGGCCCGGCCTCGCCGGCTGCTCGCTCGTAGTGCTCGCGCATCGCTACCAGACGCGCCGGCTGGCAACGCTGAATCAGCGAGACTTCCGCCACATCATCCCGCTGCAAGGTGGTTCATTTCATATCCTGCCGGCGGACGAGGACACCCTGTGACACGATCTGAACGCCATCTGACATCGCCCGCCTAGCCCTATTGGCCCAACAGCCGTGAAGCGCGGCCTCACCTGCACTTACATGGTGAGGTGCGGGGTTCGTGGCTGCTGGCTGGGGCACTCTGCACATTGCTGGCGACAGCCAGCGTCTCGCCCGCTGAGGCGGTGAACATTCCCGCGGGCGGGCGCATTGGGCAGCTGCCCGGCTGGCCCCGCATTGAGGCACAGGCCACGCAGTCGCGGCAGATACGGCCTGGCGTGGTTCTCAGCTCGGTTCAGCTGCTCACCACCAGCGGCCTGCTGCGCGTACACCAGCTCACGGTGGATCTCTCGGCGCCAGGCATCAGCGTGGGCAGTGTGCTGGCGCACGACTCCGTGGTGAGCACGGGCGAAACCGTCAGTTCGATGGCCAATCGCACCGGCGCGCTGGCAGGTATCAACGCGGATTACTTTGCCATCCACGCCTCTGGCGTGCCCTTTAACTTGACTGTGCAGAACGGCAACCTCATCCGCAGCGGCAACCAGTGGGCCGTCTTCGCCATGACGGATGCCAGGCAGCCAGAGATTGGCAAGTTCAGCTGGCAGGGGTCGGTGCAGGTGGAGGGCGCGAGCGCCAACCTGGTGTTCCCGGTGGCGGCCGTCAACCTGCCGCTGATGGATCAGGCCATCGTAGCCATCAACCAGTCCATGGGGTCCGTGCTGGGCGCGCACAACGCCACCGTCAGCCACCTCAATCCGGTAAGCACCAGCAACGGGTCGAACCATGAGTATCGGGTGATGGCGGTGCAAACGCATCAGTCGAGCGTGCCGCCGATCCGTGGCTCAGGGCTGCTGCTGGCCGGGGAGGGGGTGGCCGCCACCTGGCTGGCACAATATGCGCCTGTTGGTTCGCTCGTTCGGGTGGACTACACGTCGCACCCCTCGTGGCAGCACCTGAAGACGGCGGTCGGAGGCGGACCGATCCTGGTGCGCAATGGCCTGCCCTATCGCGATCCGCAGGCACCGGCGGCGTTCGAGACGTACCGGCCCTACCCGGTTTCCGGGGCCGGCATCTCGCGTGACGGCCGACTCCTCACATTGGTCGTCGTGGATGGGCATGAGGGCCGGCCGTATCACGGCTTGACGCGGCCCGAATTCGCCTGGTACTTCCAAACCATTGGCGCCTGGAATGCCATGGCCTTCGACAGCGGCGGGTCAGCCGAACTGGCGGTGCGCTTCCCCGGGCTGAGAGCTCGCCCGGTGAACAGCCCGTCCGACGGCCGCGAACGCCCCATTGCCGACGGCCTCTTCATTTACGGCTGAGGGGCTTCGATGTCGGCGGGCCACGGCGCGCCAAAAGGCCGCCGTGTCCCGACCACCGATGAGGACAGCACACGTGCCCGTGCCCGAAGGGGCTACTTCCCGCTTGGGCCGAACAGCGCCGACGAGCTGAAGCCCAGGTTCGGCAGAGAGATGTTGGGCACGTGAATCAGCGCCCAGCCTTCGTAGAGAAACAGCAGGAAGATTCCGCTGCTGACCCCGAAGATCAGGAGAAACACCAGCGCATACCAATAGCCTGCCCACTCGTGCGGCCGCACCTCGCGGGGAAGCGTGGAATCCACCATGCCATTTCACCTCCAGGTGACGGCTGGGTTCGCAAGAAACAGGCCACGGCGTGGCCCCCGAGACCGTGCTCCCGGCCGCCAACCGTGGCGGTGATTTGGACTGCGTTCCAAGGTACGGCCGAACGCTGCTAAATGGCGTGTACGCCGGACTCGTGAGGCGCGCTGATGACGGATTGGGACGATTGCCCGTCGTGCTCCAGTTTCGACTTGCAGGTGATGCACAGCGTGGCCTGAGGGCGGATCTCCAGGCGCTCCGCGGGGATGGGTTGTCCGCAGTTCTCACACACGCCATAGGTGCCCTGGTCGATCCGGTGCAGCGCGTGGTCTATTTCCGCCAGCATGGCTTCCAGGTTTGTTTGGATGGCCAGGCTGCTTTCCTTGTCCAGGGTGTCGCTGCCTTCGTCGCCGGGGTGGTTGCCGTAGCGCTCGCCCTCGCTCGAGTCCGCCAGTACGCGCCGGCGCTCCTGCTCAGCCTCAATCTCTGCCAGAATGCGCTCGCGGTCGGCCGTGAGTTTGGTGCGTATGGTCGTTTGCACGGCTGCCAGTGATGCTGCTGTCATTTGCCTCGTGTGGCTCCTTTTATGGGGTGTCTTCATGGAAGTGTTGCGATAGAAGGTGTTTGGCCCGCGCTGCTTCGCAAGCCGTGTGCCAAATGGTCGCGGAATCGCGCCGGGCGTGTGCCGGAGTGTGGAAACGCCGGCTATGAGGAGCTGAGGCTGCGCTGCCCGGTGCCCGCCAGCGCACGCTCCACGCGCTGCAGCAGGTCATTCAGCTCGAATGGCTTGAACACCTGGTCGATCACGCCATACTTTTTGGCGTCGATGCCCTTAAACGCATCGCGGTCGGCGGTGACGACGATCACAGGCAGCCGCCGCAGCTCATCGTCCAGGCTGAAGAGCTTGAGCTCATCCCAGCCATCAAGGAAGGGCATCATGATATCCAGCAGCACCAGGTCCGGCTGCGTTTCTTTCGCCTTGTCGTATACGCGCAGGCTGCGCGTTTCGCTCTCCACGCGATAGCCGGCGTCGCGCAGCAGCTCGCTCATCAGGCGCACGAGCTCCTGATCGTCGTCCACAATCAGGATTTTCCCCTTCTTCTTAGCTGCCGACACACCACAGCTTTAGCACAACGCGTGCCAACCTGCCAAGGTGGTGCATCGAGCCCGCCGGCGGCACCGTTCCCGTGCAATCGCTGCCGCGCGTCTGGGCTTGTTAAGATCAGGCTCGATCCCGTGGGCTGGTCAAGGCCACCCGAACGCGCCCGGACTTTGGAGCTACCGTCAGGTGGAAGCAGGGCAGCATGCAGGCAATGCCGGTCCGAACAGCAATCCGTAGACCCCCTCGTCGTACATCTCCTGAGGCGGTCCTGCCAGGCGCAAGGCAGGCCCGGTGACAGCTCAGCCCAAGCCACAGCACGGGAACGCCGGCAAGCGCATTCTCGTGGCTGATGATGACAGCGCCATTCGCGACCTCATCCAGGCCATCCTGGCGCAGGATGGCTACGAGGTCAGCCAGGCCGCCAATGGCGCGCAAGTGGAACAGCGCCTGGCCAAAGAGAGCCCGGACCTCATGCTCATTGACGTGCGCCTGCCGGATGCCAGCGGGCTGGACCTGCTGCGCCAGCTGAGCGAGTCCCACCCGCACGTGGGGGCAATCCTCATGACCGCCTACGGCAGCGCCAACACCGCCATCCAGGCGATGCAGCTGGGTGCCTTCGACTACGTCACCAAGCCGTTCGAGTTAGACGATGTGCTCATGGCCATCCGTCGCTACTTTGAACGCCGGGAACTGATGTCCGAGGTGGAGGCGCTGCGCACAACAATCGCCAGCAGCGACCCCTCCGAGAAGATCATCGGCAACAGCGCCCGAATGCAGGAAATCTACAAGACCGTCGGGCGTGTGGCGGGATCCGATGCCACGGTGCTCATCTGGGGCGAAACAGGCACAGGCAAGGAGCTGGTGGCCAACGCGCTGCACTTCAATTCCGGTCGCCGCCACGGGCCGCTCATCAAAGTCAACTGCGCGGCACTGCCCGAAAGCCTGCTGGAGAGCGAGCTGTTCGGCCACGAAAAAGGCAGCTTCACCGGCGCACTCATGCAGCGCAAGGGCCGCTTCGAGCTGGCCAACCACGGCACCATTTTCCTGGACGAGATTGGCGAAATGACCCTGGCCACGCAACGCAAACTGCTGCGCGTGCTCCAGGAGCGCGATTTCGAGCGCGTGGGCAGCTCTACCCCGATCAAGGTCGACGTCCGCGTGGTGGCCGCGACCAATCGCGATCTGCGCCAGGAGGTGCAGGAACAGCGCTTTCGGGAGGACCTCTACTACCGGCTGAACGTCATCGCGCTGGAACTGCCGCCTCTGCGGGAGCGCAAGGATGACATTCCCGCACTTGTGGCGCACTTCTGTGAGAAGCACCGCTTCAGCCCGGAATCGCCCCCGGCGCACATCTCCGAGGAGGCTATGGAGCTGCTGTTCAGCCACGACTGGCCGGGCAATGTGCGCGAGCTGGAGAACGTGGTGGAGCGCGCCGTGGTCACCGCGCAGGACGGGCCCATCACCCCACGCCACCTCACTTTCTCGCCGGCCGGCGAGAAGCGTGTGGTGGACGTGGTGCAGCGCATCCACAACCGAGTGCCCTTCCGTGACCTGGTGGCCGAAGTGGAGCGTCACGCCCTGCAGCAGGGGCTCGACGTGACTGGCGGCGACCACCGCCGCGCCGCCGAGTTGCTCGATCTGTCCATCCAGGAGTTCGAGCGGAAGTTGTTGGAGCAGGGGATTACGAAGCCGGCAGCGGCGCCGTAGAAGTTTGGTCAGAACATGCCGCGGCGGCCGGTGGGTCGCCCACTGGTGCCGGCTCAAGTCGAAGTGCCTGTTGCCAGGGTTGGCGGAGGGCAGCTGATGGCTGTGCAGCCAAACCTTTTCGTGCTGCCCGCTGAGGATCGCCCCGAGCGCGGCGTGTGATCGCCGCGTTGGGGCGCTGGCCGCGGGCGCTGATGGGCAGCGCCGGCCTGGCTCTGCTGGCGCTGCTGCCGGGATCGGGCGTCCTGGCAGAGTCACCAGCCGCACCCGCGGCGCCGCTGGTTCTCGGTACGCCGGGCAGCGGCGGCGTGCCCAACCTGGCGCACATCGTGATCGTGCTGATGGAGAACAAGGGCACCGCGGCCATCATCGGAAACCCGGCGGCGCCTTACCTGAATATCCTGGCCTCGCACTACGCCTATTCGGCGGCCTACTCCGCGGTGGCACACCCCAGCTTGCCCAATTACCTGGCGCTTGTCGGTGGCAGCACCTACGGCATCGACACGGACTGCAGTCGCTGCTTTGTGTCCGCCCCGAACCTGGCCGATACACTGGCGCTGGCCGGCAAGAGCGGCATGGCCTACCTGGAGAGCGTGCCTGGCGCATGCTACACCGGCAGCACCAACCTCTACGCGCAAAAGCACAATCCCTTCATCTACTTCACGGATGTGCGCCAGAACTGGGGTCGCTGCCACAGCCTGGTGCCCTACAGCCAGCTTGCGGTAGCTCTAGCCGCGAGACGGCTGCCCGACTTCGCCTGGATAACGCCCAACATCTGCCATGACATGCACGATTGCAGCGTCGCCACTGGCGACCAGTGGCTCGCCCAAAACCTGCCGGCGTTGCTCGATTCGCCCGCCTTCACCCAGCAGAACTCGTTGCTGGCCATCGTGTGGGACGAGGCCGATGGCGGCGCCGGCAACCGGGTGCCGCTGATCCTCGCTGGGCGAGATGTGAAGCGCGGCTATGTGTCGCGGATGCCCGCGAGCCACTACTCCCTGCTGCGGACCATTGAGGACGCCTGGGGCCTGCCTCCGCTGACCGCCAATGATCAGCACGCGGCCCCACTGGCCGACTTTTTCGTGCGCTGAAAAGGCCAGTCAGGGCCGCCTGCCATCAGCCCTTCCTGGAAGCGACAGCCGGTGTGCAAGCCCCGCGTTCCGAGAAAGTGGCGCCGCACAGTGCAGTGGGGCTGGTGTATGCTGGTTTCTGGCGGTCCAAGCTGGCCGCGGTGAGAGCATGCAGGGAGGGAACAACATGGCCGAAGGGCTGACGGGGCTCGTCCAGGAGATGCAGGGGCGCACGGGCCAAGAGTCTACGCCGGGCGACTGGATGCTGGTGACGCAGGACATGGTGAACCAGTTTGCCGACGTGACCGGCGACCATCAGTTCATTCACGTGGATCCCGAGCGGGCCAAGGGTACGCCGTTCAAGGGCACCATTGCGCACGGCTTCCTCACGCTGTCGCTGTGTCTCACGTTGCCCCGTTACAAACAGGCCGCGACGGCAGGCGCCGAAGCCGCTCCGCCACCGCCCGCGTCCGGCGGCAACCGCCCCCAGATGAAGATGGCGGTGAACTACGGCCTCAATCGGGTGCGCTTTCCCGCCCCGGTGCCGGTAGGCAAGCACGTGCGCGCTAAGAGCAAGCTGGTAAGCGTGGAAGAGGTGGCCCCTAATACATTGCAGTCCGTGACGCAGATCACCATCGAAGTCGAAGGCTCGGAAAAGCCCGCCGCGGTGATAGAGCTTGTGGGCCGCCAGTATTACTAAGCGCCTGCCTGAGCTTTAGCGGACGGCTTGGAGTGGCGCTCTGAGCGGCGCGGAAATGGCGGCGTGGATCACGGCGAAGACGATGAGGGTGATCTCCAGCCCCACAGCCACGTGGCCCAGCCCCTGAGGGTTGGGGCCGTGCAGGTTGTTCCAGCCAATGAGGGTGGCGGCGGAAAAGGCGACCAGCAGAATGTCTACTGTCAAGCGGTAGCCGTAGGCGAGCCGCAGCGCCAGTAGGAAGAGCACAACCAGCACCACCGCGGCCACGAAGTTGGCCAAGAAGAGCTGTGGCAGCGAGTGCCCGATGAAGGGCACCGGCAGCGGGGTGGGTCGTGACCCGGGTGGCGGGCCCGCGCGCCGAAGCCCTGGAGGCGGAGCAGGCGCAGTGAAGATGTGCCCGTGGAACAGCACGAAATCGAGTGCGAGATGAACAGCCCCCATCGCCAGCGCGAGCAAGGCTACGATTGCGGAGACCAGCGCCTTCATTGTTTTCAAGCGTACCCGTTGCCCCCGCCGGCCGCACGCTCGTACGTGGCATGCTCCCTACAGCAAGGAGAGCAAGCCATGCCCGTACAACTGAAGCGGGTCTACGAGGTGCCGGCCAAAGCAGATGGCGTTCGGGTGCTGGTGGATCGTGTGTGGCCGCGAGGCGTCACCAAACAGGCTGCGCGCGTGGACGAGTGGCTCAAGGACCTGGGCCCCAGCACCGAGCTGCGCCGGTGGTTCAACCACGATGAGGCTCGCTGGAGCGAGTTCCAAAGCCGCTACCAGGCTGAGCTCCGCGCCCAGGATCAGCAGGCACGGCTGGAGCACCTGCGCCTGCTGGCCGCCGAGGGCACGCTCACCCTGGTCTACAGCGCCAAAGACACCGAGCACAACCAAGCCGCCGTCATTGCTGCCGAGCTGACCTGACCGGCCTGGCCGTGTGCTGGCCAGGCCGGTCAGGCGCCTATGGCTCGCGGGCCTCGCGAAGCTGGAAGGCCGGCCTGGTGGTGCTATGATGCGGCGCAGCAACTTGGCCGACGATACGCCTCTGCGCCGGCAGTACTTGAGCCTCAAGCGAAAGCACCCGGATTCCATCCTCTTCTTTCGGCTGGGAGACTTCTACGAGACGTTCGATGAGGACGCCAAGCTCGTAGCGCGGGAACTGCAGATCACGCTGACATCGCGCCCCATGGCCCACGGGGAGCGGGTGCCCATGGCGGGCGTGCCGCACCATGCGGTGGAGCACTACCTGGCGCGACTGATGGCTAAGGGCCATCGGGTGGCTATGGCTGAGCAGTTGGGCGAGCCGGGCCCCAAAATGATGGAGCGCGAGGTGCTGCGCGTACTCACGCCCGGCACGGTTGTGGAGCCGGGGCTGCTGGAGGCTGCGCACAACACCTATCTGCTGGCCCTGGTCGCGGCCGAGGGTCGCTACGGCCTGGCCTACATCGACGCCAGCACGGGGCAATTCGCCGCTACCGAGCTGGGCGATGCACAGGCTCTGGTGCGCGAGGTGCACCGCGTGGGGCCCGCGGAGTGCCTGGTGCTCGCCGATCAGCTCGACGTGCTGGCGCCGTTGCTGGGCGATGTGCCACTCAGCACGGCGGACGCCTGGATGTTCGAGCCCGCTGGCTGCCGCGACACGCTGCTGAGCCAGCTGGAAGCAGCCAGCCTGGAGGCCTTTGGCCTGGGAGACCTGCCGCTGGCTACGCGCGCGGCGGGGGGCGTGCTGCACTATCTGGGCCACACGCGTCACCTGGTTGGTGACAAGCTGCCTATCAGCGAGCTGCGCACCTATCGCGTGGAAGGCTTTCTCACGCTGGACCAGTATTCCCGTCGCAACCTCGAGATCCTTCGCACCACGGCCGGCGAGGTGAAGGGCAGCCTGCTCTCGGTGGTGGATGCGACTTGCACCCCCATGGGCGGGCGGCTCATCCGGCAGTGGCTGGCCGCACCCCTGCTGGACCTGACCGAATTGGAGACGCGGCAGGAGCACGTGGCGGCGTTCGCGGACAATGGCCTCATGGCCGGCGAGGTGGCCGACCTGCTGCGGCACATGCCGGACCTGGAGCGTCTGGCCGCGCGGTGCACGCAAAGCCTGGCTACCCCGCGCGACCTGGTGGCCCTGGCCGCCGCCCTGGAGCTGTTGCCGGCGGCCCGCGCGGCGCTGGCCGCGGCCCCGGAGCGCCTGGAGCAGCCCGCCGCGGCGCTGCGCGACTTTCCGGAAGTGGTCAGCCTCGTGCGTGGAGCACTGCTGGACGAGCCGCCGGCCACGCTGGCCGATGGCGGGGTCATTCGGCCCGGCTTCTCGCCTGAGCTGGACGGCCTGCTTGCCGGCGCCAGCGATGCCAAGGCGGGCATCGCTGGGCTGGAGGCCACTGAGCGCGAGCGCACCGGCATTCGCAATCTGCGGGTGGGTTACAACCGCGTGTTCGGTTACTACATCGAAGTGAGTAAGGGCAATCTCGCTCAGGTGCCCGGGGATTATCAGCGCAAACAAACGCTGACAGGGGGCGAAAGGTTTGTGACGCCGGAACTGAAGGAGTACGAGTCCATCGTGCTGACGGCTGAGGAGCGGCGCGTGGCGCTCGAGACCGAGATGTTTGAACGGCTGCGGTCGGAGGTGGCGGCCTGGGCGCCAGCCATGCGCCAGGTGGCCCAGGCGCTGGCGTATCTGGACGTTGCGCGGGGACTGGCGCATGTGGCCGTGACCCGCCACTACTGCCGGCCCACGCTGAACCTGGGCGAGGCGCTGGACGTGGTGGAGGGCCGGCACCCGGTGATCGAGCTGGCGCTGCCGCCGGGTGCATTCGTGCCCAACGACTGCCACCTGCGCAACGATGGCTGTCAGATGATGCTGCTCACCGGCCCCAACATGGCGGGCAAATCCACCTATCTGCGCCAGGTGGCGCTCATCGTCTTGCTGGCGCAGATAGGCAGCTTTGTGCCTGCCGCCAGCGCGAACATCGGCTTGGTGGACCGTGTGTTCACCCGCGTGGGCGCGCAGGATGACCTGGCATCCGGTCAGTCCACCTTCATGGTGGAGATGGTGGAGACGAGCCTCATTCTACAGTCGTCCACGCCTCGCTCCCTCATCATCCTGGACGAGGTGGGCCGCGGCACCAGCACCTTCGATGGTTTGGCCATCGCACAGGCGGTGGTGGAGTACATTCACAACCATCCGGCTTGCGGCGCCAAGACGCTGTTCGCCACGCATTACCACGAGCTCACCTCGCTGGAGGCCGATCTGCCGCGCGTCCACAACTTTCGCATGGATGTGCTGGAGGAGAAGGGGCAAGTCGTTTTCCTGCGCAAGCTGGTGCCGGGCGGCGCAGACCGCAGCTACGGCATCTACGTGGCCAAGCTGGCCGGGGCGCCCCGAAGCGTCATCCGCCGCGCCGAGGAGCTGCTGGCCGCGCTCGAGGGCGCGCAGCCGGGCGCCCCCAATGGGCACGCCCGCAACCCGGCCCACCAGCTGGCCCTGTTCTCGCCCGCGGAAGCCTTCCGCGACGAGCTGGACGACCTGGATCTGCAGAACATGACACCCGTCCAGGCTCTGAACGCCCTTCAGGCTTTGCAGCTGCGCTACGGGCGGACCCAGTGAGCGGCTGCCCCAGGCGAGGCCCTGCTACTGGTCTTCGTACACTTCGACGTTGTGATTGACGAGGACTTCACGGGTGCGGCTGTTGCCCTCCGGAGGCCCGACCACGCCCTCCTCTTCCAATTGCTCGATGAGACGGCTGGCGCGGTTATAGCCCACGCGCAGCTTGCGCTGGAGCAGTGAGGTGGAGGCGCGATCGCTGGCCATCACGATGTCGCGCGCTTCTTCCAGCAGGTCGTCGGCCTCCTCGTCGACCTCCTCGGCGGTTTGCTCCAGCTCTTCCAGGCTCACCGCCTCCTTGGTGCCGGAAGGCACTTGCCGCCGCCAGAAGTCCACCATGTTGTTGATCTCGCTGTCGGACACAAACGTGCCCTGCACGCGAATCTGCTTGGCTGAGTCCGACGGCGCGTACAGCATGTCGCCTCGGCCCAGCAGCTTCTCCGCGCCAACGGTATCGAGGATGGTGCGCGAATCCACCTGCGATGACACCGCGAAGGCGATGCGCGTAGGCAGGTTGGCTTTGATGAGGCCAGTCACGACGTCTACCGACGGACGTTGCGTGGCCACCACCAGATGAATGCCGCAGGCGCGGGCCAGCTGGGCCAGCCGGCAGATGATTCGTTCCACCTCGTCCGGCGCGGTCATCATCAGGTCGGCCAGCTCGTCGATCACCACCACGATGTAGGGCAGCCGCTCTCGAGCCTTGCTGTTGTGACCGTCGATGTTGCGCACGCCTTCGTTGGCGAACAGTTCATAGCGGCGTTCCATCTCCCGCGTCAGCCACTTGAGCGCATTCAGCACCACATCCACTTTGGTGACTACCGGCATCTGCAGGTGTGGCACGCCCCGATACGCCGTCATCTCCACCATTTTGGGATCGATGAGGATGAGCTTCAGCTCCTCCGGCGTGTTCTGGAACAGCAGACTGGCGATGAGGGTGCTGATGCACACGCTCTTGCCGGAGCCGGTTGAGCCGGCGATGAGCAGGTGCGGGGCCTTGTTCAGCTCCGCCACCACTGGCTTGCCGGCCACGTCGCGCCCCAGGGCTACGCGCAGCTTGCCTTTGCCCCGGTTCCATTCGTCGGACTTCAGCAGCGCGCGCAGGTTCACCACGGAGGTGGAGTCATTGGGGATCTCGATACCCACCATGCCGTAGCCAGGCACAGGCGCCTGCACCCGGATGCTGGCCGCCGAGAGTCGCAGCGCGACATCGTCGGCAAGGTTGGTGATGCGTGAAACCTTCACCCCCTCCGCCGGCATAAGGCCGAAGCGGGTGATGGCCGGGCCGGACTTGATCTCGCGCACCGCCGTCTCCACCCCGAACGACGCCAGCGTATCCACGATGATCTGCGCTTTGCGCTCCAGGTCGTCCGGAGTGGCGGAGTATTGCGTGCTGCCCTCCAGCAGGTCCACCGGCGGCAGCTGCCACTCAAAGTCCGGCCGCGTGACAATGCCCGGCGCCGCTGGCGGCTGATCCTCGGGCAGGGCAGCTTCCGGCGCCGGCGGCAGCAGCAGCGCCGCGCCTTTGGGTGCCGGCAGGCGCTTGGGGAAGCGGATGATCTTGGCCTGCGCGAGATCCTCGCCACCGGCATTGATCTCGATCACCGGCCTCGGCCGCGCCGGCGGACGTTTGCGCAGCGTGGCCGAGGCGCCGGCCAGGTGGGCCTGTGCCCGTCCCGCGGCGAACAACAGGTCCTGATACAGCTCGGACAGTGAGAGGGTGAAGGTGAGGATGGTGCCAATGGTGAGCGTGGCCAGCAGCACCAGGACGGCGCCCACCGGGCCGACCGTGAACTGCAGCCCGTGCAGCACCGTGTGGCCCGCCAGGCCCCCCTGCGCGGCGACGAGCTGGGAGAACGATGTGGCCGCGGCCAGCAGCAGCAGAAAGCCCGCAGAGCGCCCCCAGCTGAGCACTGGCTCCTGGCGAATGGCCTCCCACACCAGGCCAATGCCCAGTGCCGCCAGCCCTACGCCCAGCAGCAGGCCACCCAGCGGCCCCACCGCGCGTAGAATCGCTGGCCCCAGGCCGCGGCCCAGCACGGAATCCGAGGGGAAGATGCCGATGAGCACGAGCCCGCCCGCGGCCAGCACGGCAATACCCCCCACCTCGCGGGCCAGCGCCGCGGGCAATCGCGCCGCCGCCTCGGCTGGCTCCTCGCGCGCGGGGCGCCGCGCGGGGCTGGCCACTTTCAGCCGCGCGGATGGCATGAATCGCTAAGGGATGGCCTGGCCATCGACACGTTTACACCTCCACCACTACGGGCAGGATCATGGGGTGCCGCTTCGTCTGCTCGTAGAGATACTTAGATAACGTGTCTCGGACCTTATTTTTTACGAAGCTGTAGTCCGCGGTCTGCTCGTGCTGGTGGCTCAGTGCCTCCAGCGCTCTGCGACGCGCCTCTTCCAGCATCTCTTCCGCGCCCTTTTCGTACACGAAGCCGCGGGTAATGATGTCTGGCAGGCCGGTGGGCTGGCCGGTTTGGCGATTCACCGCGATGATGGCCACCAGCATGCCATCCTGCGCCAGCGCTTTGCGGTCGCGCAACACCACGGTGCCGATGTCGCCCACTCCCAGGCCATCCACAAACACGTAGCCGTACGGGACCTTGCCGGCCTTGCGCGCGCTGTTCGCCGTGAATTCCAGGATGTCGCCATCCTCGGCCACAATCACGTTCTCCGCTGGCCAGCCCAGGGACTGTGCCAGCCGCCCGTGCAGGACGAGGTGGTGGTACTCGCCGTGGATGGGCACGAAAAACTTCGGCTTGACCAGGTTGAGCATCAGCTTCTGCTCTTCCTGGCTGGCGTGGCCCGACACGTGCACGGGCAGCAGGCGGTGGTACAGCACGTTGGCGCCCTGCTTGAACAAGCTGTCGATGGTGCGGGCCACCAGCTCCTCGTTGCCGGGAATGGGTGACGAGGAGAGGATGATGGTGTCGCCCTTCACGATATTGATCTGCCGGTGATCCCGGTTCGCCATGCGGCTGAGGGCGGAGGTCGGCTCACCCTGAGCGCCGGTGGTGACGATCACTACCTGCTCCAGTGGCAGTTTGGCAAGCTCCTCTATGGGCCGCAGGCAATCCGCCGGGTCGCTCAGGTAACCGAGCTCCCGGGCCATGGCCACGTTGTTCACCATGCTGCGCCCTACCACACCCACACGCCGCCCGTGCTTGGCAGATGCGTCGATCACTTGCTGCACGCGGGCGATGAGCGAGGCGAACGTGGCGATGATGATGCGCCCCGGCGCATTGGCGAACACACTATCGAAGGTTTGCGAAACGACCTGCTCCGAGGGGGTGTAGCCCGGCACCTCTACGCGCGTGCTGTCGGAGAAGAGTGCCAGCACGCCCTCCGCGCTCAAGCGGGCGAGCTTGGCGTAGTCCGTGCGGCGCCCGTCCACCGGCGTGTGGTCCAGCTTGAAGTCGCCGGTGTGGACGATGGTGCCCACCGGCGAGTGCAGCGCCACACCCACGGCATCCGGGATGCTGTGGCACACCTGGAACAGGTCTGCGCTGAGCTTGCCCAATTGCAGGGAGTCGCCCGCTTGCACGATGTTGAGTTGAGCCTCCTGCTGCAAATGGTGTTCCTGCAGTTTGACCTTGATCAGGCCCATGGTCAGCTTGGTGCCGTAGAGGGGCGGGAATTGCAGCTGAGGCAGCAGGTAGGGCAGGCCGCCGGTGTGATCTTCGTGGCCGTGCGTAATGATCCAGCCGCGGATGTTCTGTGTCTTATCCAGGAGATACGTTACGTCCGGAATCACCAGGTCGATGCCCAGCATCTCATCTTCCGGGAACATGAGGCCGCCGTCGATCAGCACGATGTCGTCGCCACATTCAATGGCCATCATGTTGCGGCCAATCTCGCCCAGGCCACCAAGTGGAATGACGCGAAGTTCGGAGGTGCTCATAGCCATGCGCTGTGTCCTTGTTGTCGATTTAAAATTCCAGGCCGGCGGTTCACGCGAAGAGCCCCAGCTGGCGCGGCGGTTCGGCTGGCGGAGGCGGCGGGGTGGCCCGCGCCATCACCGCCGGCAGCTTGAGGAAGTCCTCCTCAATGAGGGCTTTGTAGCGTTCCTGGTGCAGCGCCGCGGCGGGATGGAAGCAGGGGAACACCCACACCTGCCCAAACTGCTGCGCCTGGCCGTGGATGCGGCTGATGGATTGCCCCGGGAACCAGCGCGCCATAGAGAAGCGCCCAAGCGTCACCACCACCCGCGGCTGCACCAAATCCAGCTGTCGCTCCAGGTAGGTGGCGCACGCGGCGATCTCATCCGGCTGGGGGTCGCGGTTATTGGGCGGCCGGCACTTCACCACATTGGTGATGTACACATCGCCTCGGGTGAGCTGAATGGATGCCAGGAGCTGCTCCAGGAACTTGCCGGCGGCGCCCACGAAGGGCCGCCCTTGCTCGTTTTCGTTGAAGCCGGGACCCTCGCCAATGAGCATAAGGTCACACCTGCTGGGGCCCTCCCCTGGCACGGCGAGCTTGCGCCCGTGGCACAGGCTGCAGCCCTGGCAGTCCCGGATAGCGCTGGCAACCTCCCCGAGCGAGTTATACAGAGACGGGCTGCTTGGCAGAGGAGCTGCCGCTCCTGGTGAGATAGTCATCCAGTTCACAGGTGGCCAGCACTGCGCGCAGCTTGGCTGCTTCAGCCTCGGGCAGCTCAACCAGCGGCAGGCGTGGCGTGCCAACGGTGAAGCCCAGGCTGTTCATGGCGGCCTTCAGTGCCATGGGGCTGGCGGCGCTGCTGGGGAAGAGCGCATCAACCAGCGGCACGAGGCCTAAGTGCAGCTTGCGGGCGGTGGCGACATCGCCCCGGGCCATGGCGTCCACCATAGCGCGCTCCTGCCGGCCAGCCAGGTGTGCAGCTACGCTCACCACCCCGTGCGCACCAAGGCTCATCATGGCGAAGGTGTCGTTGTCGTTGCCGCTGTAGACCAGGAAGTCCTCCGGGATGGCTCGAAATACGCCGTACAGGTGGGCCAGCCCGCTGTTCGCTTCCTTGAGCGCCACGATGTTGTCGATCTGCGCCAGCCGCTTGAGTGTCGCCGGTTCGGTGTTGCGGGGGCTGCGACTGGGGATGTTGTAGAGGATACAAGGCAGAGACGTGCTGCCGGCGATAGCCTTGAAGTGCTGGTACAGCCCCTCCTGCGGGGGGTTGTTGTAGTAGGGCACCACCAGCAGCACGGCATCCACACCCTGGCGCTCCGCCTCACGCGTGAGGTGGATGGACTCGGCGGTGCTGTAGTTGCCCGTGCCGGCGATGATGTCCACGTTTGGGCCCACCGCGCGTTTGGTCACGCGGTACAGCTCCAGCTTCTCTTCCTCTGTCAAGGTAGGTGATTCGCCGGTTGTGCCGGTGATCACCAGCCCCTCGGAGCCGGAGGCGACCAGGTGCTGGGCCAACAGCCCTGCCTTGGCGAAGTCCACTGCGCCCGAATCCATGAACGGAGTGAGCATTGCCGTCATCAAGCGGCCGAGCTTTGCCATGCCTGCCTCCTGTGCTGCTTTTCCGGAGCTGCCTGCTGTGCGTAGTGTACGACGAAGGCCGCGCCGGCCATCAACTCAAGCCGAGAAGGTCGTCCAACCCCACCACCAGCTCTTTGCGGCTCTGCACCTGGCGGATGGCGATCAGGATGCCCGGCATGAAAGCGCTGGCGCCCAGCGTATCGTGCCGGATGGTGAGCGTTTGGCCCTGGCCGCCGAAGATCACTTCCTGGTGCGAGTCCAAGCCGGGCAGGCGCACGCTGTGGATGCGCACGCCGCCGAGCTCGCCACCCCGCGCGCCCGGAAGGGGCTCCTTGCTGGGGATATTGCTCTTGAAGGGCTGGCCACGGGCGGCCAGCATATCCTGCGCGGTTTTCACCGCGGTGCCGGAGGGCGCGTCGATTTTTCGATCGTGGTGCAGCTCAATCAGCTCGGCCGACTCGAAATAACGTGCGGCAATGCGGGCGAAGTGCATCATCAGCACGGCGCCCAGGGCGAAGTTCGGCGCCACAAAAGCGCCGACTTGCCGCTCGCGGCTGGCATCGCGCAGTGCCTGGAGCTGTTCGGCGCTCATGCCGGTGGTTCCTACCACGGGCGACACGCCGCGTTTCACCGCTTCCAGCGCATTGGCGGCCGCGGCTTCGGCCACGGTGAAATCCACCAGCACCTGGGGCTGCATGCGCTCCAGCGCCTCATCCAGCCGGTTGCACAGCAGCCAGCCCCCACCCTGCGAGGCGGCGCCCTTGGCCTGAATGTCGATCCCTGCTACCACCTGCAGGTCGTCCTCAGCTTGAACCGCCTCGATGACGGCCTGCCCCATGCGCCCCAGGGCGCCAGCCACCGCGACCTGGATCATTCGTCCCGGTGCGGCTCCCCCGGCTCGTTCCAGGGGCGCTCGGCACCTTCGCGCAGGCGGCCCGGCTGGTCCGCGGGGTTGTCCTGCCGGCTTGCGAAGCCACCCTCATTCGGCTCGCCGTTGCGCCCGGCAAAGGTTCCGCCCTCGCGCGGGGCTCGGTCGCGGAACCCGCCAGCACCGGGTTGCCGGTCGCGGAAGCCTCCGGGTCGCTCGGTCCGGTCACGGAAGCCGCCACCCTCGCGCTCGCGGAACCCGCCGGCAGGCCGGTCGCCGCGGTCGCGGAACCCACCGCTTGGCCGGTCACCCCGATCTCGGAAGCCCCCGAAGGGCCTGTCGCCGTGGTCGCGCGGGCCATCGAAGCGGGGCCGCGGGCCGCGATCGCCACCGCCGCTGGTGTCCGCGGCGGGATCGTAGTCGGGCAGGGTGGCCCGGCGGGAGAGGTTGATCCGCCCCTGCGAGTCCACCTCCTTGACGACCACATCCACTTCATCGCCCAGCTTCAGCACGTCTTCTACTTTGCCCACACGCTCGTTGGCCAGGTCGGAAATGTGGACCAGCCCCTCTTTGCCGGGGGCGATCTCGACGAAGGCGCCAAAGGTCATGATGCGCTTCACCTGGCCGTGATACTTGCGGCCAACCTCCACATCCTCGGTGATGGCCTGGATCATGGCGACGGCTTTGTCCTTGGCCTCGCCGTCCGCCGAGGTAATCATCACGCGGCCATCCTCCTCGATGTCCACTTTGACGCCGGTTTCCTCGGTGATCTTTCGGATAGTTTTGCCGCCCGGGCCAATGAGCGCGCCAATCTTCTCGGGGTTGATGCGAATGGTGAGGATGCGTGGCGCATAGGGCGAGAGGTCAGCCCGTGGCTTGTCGATGGCGGCCAGCATTTTGCCCATGATGAAGGCGCGCGCCTCCTTAGCCTGGGCCAGCGCCTTCTCCATGATCTCGTAGGTGATGCCTTTCACCTTGATGTCCATTTGCAGCCCGGTGACACCGTTCTCGGTGCCAGCCACCTTGAAGTCCATGTCGCCCAGGGCATCTTCCACGCCCTGGATGTCGGTGAGGATGGCGTACTTGCCGCCCTCGCCGCTGATGAGCCCCATCGCTACGCCAGCCACCGGCGCCTTGATAGGCACGCCGGCATCCATGAGGGCCATGGTGCTGCCACACACCGAACCCATGGAGCTGGAGCCGTTGGAGGAGAGCACCTCGCTCACGATGCGGATCACGTAGGGAAACTCTTCGGCGGGCGGAATGATGGGGAAGATGGAACGCTCCACCAATGCCCCGTGGCCAATCTCACGCCGGCCCGGTGCTCCCAGCCGCTTCACCTCGCCGGTGCTGAAGGGGGGGAAGCGGTACTCGTGCATGAAGCTCTTGGACTCTTCCGGGCTGATGTCGTCGATCATCTGCTTGTCGCCCGGTGAGCCCAGCGTGAGCACGCTCAACACCTGGGTTTGCCCGCGCGTGAACAAGCCCGTGCCATGGGTGCGGGGCAGGACCCCCGCCTCGCACGTCACCGGCCGCACCTCGGTGAGGTTGCGGCCATCCACACGCATCTGGCGATCCAGAATAGCGCCGCGCACCACCGTCTTCTCCGCGTCGTACAGTGCCGAGTCCAGGTCCTTGGCGCTCAGGTCGCCACCCTCAATGCGCGCGGCAAAGGCTTCCTTCAACTGCTTGCCCACATCCTCCGTGGCGTGCTCGCGGCTGGCCTTGTCCGGGTTGAACATGGTCGCCTCCAGGCGCGGCACCAGCCACGTGCGAATCTCGTCGCGGATGGCCTCATTCACCACTGGCGGCACGAATTCGCGTTTGGGCTTGCCCGCCAGGCGCACCAGTTCCTCTTGCGCTTCGATGGAGGCGCGCAGAGCTTCGTGGCCGCGGCGGACGCCTTCCAGCATCAGATCCTCCGGCAGCTCGTTCGCGCCCGCCTCAACCATCATCACCGCGTCCGAGGTGCCGGCGATGGCCAGCTCCAGGCGGCTCTTCTTGAGCTGCTCGAAGGTGGGGTTGATGACGAACTCGCCATTGACATAACCAACGCGCACAGCGCCGATTGGCCCCAGGAAGGGGATACTCGAGATGCTCAGCGCCGCGGATGCGCCGTTGATGGCGAGGATGTCCGGGTCGTTCTCCTGGTCGGCCGAGAGGACGGTGATGATGATCTGGACTTCGTTCTTGTAGCCCTTGGGGAAGAGCGGCCGAATGGGCCGGTCGGTGAGCCGGCAGGTGAGGATGGCGCCCTGGCCGGCGCGCCCTTCGCGCTTGATGAACCCGCCCGGGATCTTGCCCGCGGCGTACATGCGCTCTTCGTAATCCACGGTGAGGGGGAAAAAGTCGATCCCTTCGCGTGGGTTGGCGCTCACCACAGTGGCGAGCACCATGGTGTCGTGCAGGCGAACCAGCACGGCGCCATCTGCAAGGCCGGCCACGCGGCCCGTTTCAAATTCAATGTCGTGGACGCCAAGCTTCCTGGCGGTGCGATGCATCATAGTGTTCTTTCTTCTTTCCAACTAGGTGGCGCTATGCAAAGAGGCCGGCGCCACGGCCGGCCTCCAGTGGCCACTTCTTCTCTTGACCTACGCCTGGAACTGGAGCCCGCGCTACTTGCGCAGGCCGAGCGAGGCGATGAGCTTCTGGTAGCGGGCCACCTCGGTGCGGCCTAAATACGCCAGCAGCCGGCGGCGGCGCCCCACCATCTGCAGCAAGCCGCGGCGGGAATGAAAGTCGTGGATGTTCTTCTTGAGGTGCTCGTTCAGGTGGTTGATGCGGGCCGTGAGCACCGCGATTTGCACGTCGGCGGAGCCGGAGTCGTGGTCGTTGGTGCGGTACTTAGCCACAATGTCAGGCTTAGGTATGGGTAGAGGCAATGCTTCTCCTCATCAGTGTCTTGTCATTCATCTTTCTTTCACAGGGGACTATAACAGGGAAGCCTCAACTCTGGCAGCCCCGGCAGAAGTTCATTGGCTCGCGGTCCGAGCCAATTTGGCTGATGCGGTGGCCGCAGCGCGGGCAGGTCCCGCCACCCTTGCCATGCACTGCCATGAAGGCCCGATCCTGCTTGGACTCCACGTAGTTGGGGTTGGCCTGTATGGCAGTTACAGCCGCCTTCAGCACGCTCGGAATCGCCTCGAACAGGCGCGCTTCGTCCTCGGGCGTGAGGGATGTTCGCCGGCGCAGCGGCAGCAGGTGAGCCGCGAAGAGCACTTCATCTGAATAGGCGTTACCGATGCCGCACAGAAAGGCCTGGTTGCGCAGGATGTCCTTCACCTCGCCGCGGTAGCGCCGCCAGCGCTGCCGAAAGGCGTCCAACCCCACCTCGGGCAGGCTATCCGCTTCGGGTCCCAGCTCCGCCCAGCCGGGAACGTCCTGCTGGGGGTTGGCCGTCCAGTAGACGCGCCCCATGTCGCGCGCATCCATATAGTGCAGCGCATGGCTGCTGGCCAGCCCCAGGCCGAACACCCAGTTCGCGGGAGGTTTGGCGCTTTCGGGGCCCAGCGCAAAACGCCCGGCCAGCATAGGGTTCACGATCAGGAACGAAGCGTTGCCCTCGTCGCTGGCCAACTCCAACAGCAGATGCTTGCCCCGCCGGGCCACACCGGCCACAGTGCGCCCCGGCAGCTCGGCCCGCAGAGTTTCTGCCGGGCAGCGGAGCATGTACCCCTTGCGCTGGTTGATGTTCAGCCGCTCGACGCGCTGCCTCAGCAGCCGTGGACCAAGCGACTGGCGCAACGCCTCGATCTCGGGAAGCTCGGGCACCCTACTGAATGAGGTAAGGGAGGATGGGCCGCGGCTCCAGGTCGAAGCGCACCTCGGTGACGCCCGGTACACCGTTGGCGATGGTCACGGCCTGGTCCAGATAGCTGGAATCGAGCCCATCGGTCGAGCCCGTGAGCCACACGACGCCGCCATCCGCCTGGACATCGAAATCCAACCCATCGCCGGTGCTCACCGCCAGCTGCACGCGCACTCGCGCGGCCAGCGTGAGGTCGTTCAGCACCTTCTGCGACGCGGGCGTGGGCTGGAACTCCGGCTGTTTGGCCAGATTCACGATCGTGTCCACCGCTGAATCCAGGCTGAGGTTGCCCATGTTGACCACCACGTCGTACAGGCCGGGGTCGCGCCAGTCGACGTTGAACAAGTCGCGGATGCGCTGCTGGCGCTGCTCGTCCACCTTCTGGATGTACCGTTCGGCGGATTCGCGCGTGGGGTGGCCCTGCTGCAGCAGAGCGCCAATGCGCATCTCCAAAGGGGCGATCATGCACACCTTCAGCGCGTGGCTCACCTCGCGCAGGAGGATCTGACCGCCCTGGCCGTGATAGACCATGGGCGGCCCTTGCGCCAGGTCGTACATGGCGGCGCGGATGAAGGTGATGTACCGCTCGCGCGATTCGGTAAGGCGCTCCCAGAAGCCGGGCCGCCGTTCGAACAGGTCGCTCAGCTTGCGTTCCGGAATGCCCAACTTCGCCGCCGCCTCGGTGAGGTTCTCGCGGCTCACGCAGCGGCAGCCCAGCCGCTCCGCCACATGTTCAGCCAGCGGCACGCCGCTGCTGAACGACCCCCAGGAGATGGTGATGATACTCACGCCATCTTCGCCTCGCTGGCGATCATAGCGTCCCCGTCAAGCAGTCATACATTCCCGGGCCGGCGGGGGGCGCGGGCCGGCAGTGCTGCGTGACCCAGGCGGGGATAGTACCGGGATAGGTGGGGCCGCCAAAGAACACAAAGGGCACCTGCACGTAGCGCACGGCCCCCGTGGTCACGAGGTGCGCGAACTGGCTGCTGCTGAGGATGTGATCGGTGCCAAAGAAGCCACCGAAGGCCATGACAGGGCGGTTGCTCAGCAGGGCTAGCGGAGCCGCGGCGAGGGCGCTGCTGGTGGCCAGCAGGAACGTGGCGTGGCCCTGGTGCGCCACCAGCTACTGCGCCTCGCGTTCGGTGAAGCGCTGGTACTGCTCCACGAAAAAGGCCGACGGCATGGTGCCCGGCGGTAGGAACACCTGCCCAAACACCCCCGGCTGCGTAGGGCCCGCGTAAGGCATGCTGCCGCGTGTCACCCAGGTGAGCGGATCTCGGATGGGGATGATGCTCCAGACGGCCGGCGCGATCAGCAGACTGAGGGCGCCCACACCCAACCCCACGTAGCCCCGCCGTGCCGGCGCGCGTCCCCCCGGCCACGGCGCTGAGGTTCGTGGCTGTGCCGACCTTTGGGCCGCGTTGGAGCCTGGGATGATGATGCTGGCCAGCAGCGCGACCGCCACGATGGCGCACAGCACGATGAGGCGGCTCAGCGGCTCATAGCCGTCAAACGGGGCGATGATGCGCCACTGGACGAGCGCGTCCCCCACAATGCAGGCCGGCAGCAGCCAGGCCCAGCGGCTGCCCCGGCGCACACAGGCCCAGAGGTCCACCAGCCCAATGCCGAACAGAGCCGCCACCGAAGGTGCCAGGGTGACCAGGTAGTAGCGGTGGAAGAACACGCTCACGGTGAAGAAGATTGCCTCACACAGCAACCAGGTGCCCCACAGCACGAGGCCGGCAAAGCGAAGGTCGCCGGCCATGCTCCCAGCTGCCGCCGGCCGCGCCCCTTCACCAGTCGTTTCAGGTGTGACCGCGGAGCTCGGAATCCGCCCCTGGAGAAAGCCGGTGTCGCTGGCTTCGGCGGGAGCCGACGCCCCCACCGCGCCGCCGCCCGCCACGGCCGTGCCCACGCTGCGCGGGCGCGGCACGCGCTGGCGG
>JBOGTU010000200.1:0-51712 GCA_050695655.1 Chloroflexota bacterium
GCGTTGCCGGCGCCGAGGCCACCGCCGGGCGCACCGCCCGAACCGCGGCGGGGCGGGCGGCGGCTGCCAGCTCCCGCAGCTGGCGCCGGAACAGCCTCCACGACCACAGCGATGTGCGTTGCGCGCCCTCCAGATTGCCGGATCGCCGCCGCCGCGGAAAGCGGAAGCGCTCGCCATCGCCCGCGCCGTACCAGCCTGGAGGTTGGGACCGAAAGTGCAGCACACAGTAGATGGCCGCCACCAGCGCCCCCACCAGCACCGTGGGCGTCGCGATGCGATCGAACAGCGTGCCACTCACCGCCGTGGTGCCCACCCAGAACAATGGCCCACCAAGATGCAGCACGCTGGCCAGAAAGAGCAACACGGCGAACAGGCCGTGGCCAACCAGCTCGAGCAGGCGCAGCACCAACCCCGCCAGCCCACCCAGCACTTGAGCGATGCCGCCCTGAAGGCCGACGATGATCAGCGCGACGGCCACCAGCGCCAGACTGATGGTGCTGAGCACGCGCACCCAGGCCAGCCCAATGCGTGCCGGCAGCCGGCCATACGTCTGCTGCGCGATGCCCTCCTGCTTCACGATGGCCTGCCAGCTCAGCCCCAGGCAGAAGTACACCCCCAGCAATATGCCGAGCAGCAGCTGCTGCTGGGCCGTGGGTGAGCTGGTGAACAGCACCACCAGGAACAGCAGCAGAAAGGTGCCCAGCCCAATCACAAAACGCGTGGTTGCGCTGTCATTGTCGGGCTCGCTCAGCGTCAGCCACACGGCGCGCGCGGTGAGCGCCGCGCCGACCATCCACACCACCATGGCCTGGTCCTGCTGGCTGGGCGTCTCGTTGTTGCCCCAGGGGAACACAATGTGCTCCAGCCAGCGCGCATCGCCCAGGGACTGCCACGGCACCACCTGCAGCTTCACAAAAGCGCCGAAGCACAGCAGCACCAGCAGCGCCAGCAGTATCGCCGCCAGGGTGCGGTTGGAGAAGCGCCACAACAGCCAGCGACCCACCACCACCGGGACAACGGCCAGCGCGATGGCCCATGGCAGGGCCAGTGGCGCGTAGGTGCCGAGAAAGAACGGCCCAATGGCAAAGGCCGTCCAGCCGAACACACACAGCGCCTCGATGAGTGCCCCCTCGCCCGGGAGGAACAGCTCACGCAGCCAGTTGAAGCCGGTCAAGGTCCTCCCAATCCAGCGGGTAGGGCACCGGAATCACTTCCAAGCCGCCGAACGACTGCGCGTCTTCGGGGCCGGCGCCCGTTTGCACGTAGTAGATCACCAGTTTGCGCTTGCGCCGCAGCTGCGTGCAGGCGGTCAGCAGGTCCCGGTCGAACCCGGCCGTCACCACCATCACACTGGTTTCGTACGGCAGCAGCGCAGCTTCCCGCAGCAGAACCTGCGCCAGCGGCGGGCGGATGTTGACGTAGTGCGCGCCGATGTCCTGCCACCAAATCTCGGCCGTACGCCGCACCGGCCCAAAGGGCGTGGCCAGCGCCAGCGTCTCCATAACGCGGTGCAACTGGTCCGGCGCGCGACTCACGGGTATGCGCACCGCCCCTGGTCCCGCCAGGTCGCCGTTCCCGAACAGGCCCACGGGAAAGCCGCGGTCCAGCAGCCACTTGGTCATGGACACGGCCAGGCTCACGCAGAACTCGAGCTCCGGCGGATCGTGGTTGTCTGTGGCACGCCGCGGCAGCTCGGAGTTGAGGAACAGCGCCACCGCGGGATCCGTGGTCGGCTCGAATACGCGCACCATCAGCTCCGGCGCGCGGGCGCTGGCGCGCCAATCCACATGCCGCAGCGGATCGCCCGACTGATACGCGCGCACGCCCACGGTTCGGCTGGGATCCGTGAGGATGATGCGGTCAACCGGCCGCGGACCGACCATGCGCATAGAGGGCGGCGTGGGCATGTCCAGATCGAACACCTTGGGGTAGACGATCAGCCGCTGCACATCCTCAAACTCGCGGGTGCGGCTGGTGTAGCCGAGCAGGTCGCCCGTTTCCAGATGACCAGGCCCAAACTGGAACACGCCGCGCTGGCGGCAGCGCACGGTGTAGCGCTGCACCAGCTGCTCATAGGGCAGCATGGGCAGCAGGCTCTTGAGAAAGGTCCGCGCGGCCAGCCGGTCTCGCACGACGAGGGGGGTGTTGATGGGCAGCCGGTCCGGCACGCGATCCTCCACCAGCAGCCACGTGAGCGGCAGCAGCTTGCGATTGGCGATGCGCAGCTGCAGCCCCACCTCCTCGCCCCAGAAGGCGCGGCGCGGGCTCACGTCGCGCTCATACTCCACGCCCGCCAGGCAGAAGCGAATCCACAGCCGCTCCGCGCCCAAAACGGCCAGCGCCAGCAAGCCGCCCAGGGTCAGCAGGGGCATGTGTTTCCACAGCCCCACGCCTACCAGCAGCAGCACGGCAAAGGCGGTGAAGCGGTTGAACACCAGCCCGCTGCGATCCGCCGCGGCCACGGTGGCGGACTGCACCTGCCAGTCCGCGTTCGGCCGCCGTGACGGAAGGACGCGCATCACTCCTTCTCGACCGGCACCTCAAGGGTCTTGGACAGCTGATCCACCACCGCGCGGGGCGTGCCGCCGCGCAAGCGTGCCGCCGGGCTGAGCACCAGCCGGTGCGACAGCACCTCCGGCGCCAGGCGCTTGATGTCGTCCGGTATCACGAACGTACGCCCCTCCAGGAGCGCCCAGGCCTGGCTGACGCGATACAGCGCCAGCGCCGCGCGCGGGCTGGCGCCCAGCTCTACTTCGTCGCTCTCCCGCGTGGCGCGCACAAAGCGCACCAGGTAATCGCGCACGTCCGGCGTCACCAACACCTCCTTGCGAGCCCGCTGCAGGGCTCTGACCGCGGCCGGATCCAGCACCGGCCGCAGGGTGGGCAGGGGGCTGTCCGCGGCGAAGCGATCCAGGATGGCAGCCTCTTCCCGCTCGGTGGGGTAGCCCATCTGAATGCGCATCAAAAAGCGGTCGAGCTGGGCCTCGGGCAGGGGGAAAGTGCCCTCCAGCTCTATGGGGTTCTGCGTGGCCGCCACCAGGAAGGGCTGTGGCAGCGCCATGGTGTCGCCATCCACGCTCACCTGGCGCTCTTCCATGGCCTCCAGCATGGCCGACTGGGTGCGCGGTGTGGCGCGGTTGATCTCGTCGGCCAGCAGGATGCTGGTGAACACCGGACCTGGCCGGAATTCGAACTGAGCCGTCTGCTGGTTGAAGACGTGCGAGCCGGTGATGTCCGACGGCAGCATGTCCGGCGTGAACTGCAGCCGCCGGAACGAGCAGTCCAGCGACGCGGCCAGTGTTTTGGCCAGCAGCGTTTTGCCAATGCCGGGCACATCCTCAAGCAGCACGTGGCCATCGCACAGCAAGGCCGCCAGCAGCAGCCGCGTCACTTCGCGCTTGCCCACCATCACCTTCTCGACGTTGGTGAGCAGATCCTCAACGCTGGCGGCTGCCGCGGTGTCAACAGCCATGGGGCACTCGGAGGTATGTGTCTGATATCAGCATGTGCGTGATTATCGGTCCGTCGCCAAAATCGACCTTCGGCCGCTCGCTCAGCACTTCCCAAACACAAAGGGCAGCACGGTGGAGCAGGTCACCGTGCCGCTGCGCTGCAGCCACACCACCACGGCAATGGCCACGGCCAGCACCACCAGGGTGACTACGAGCGCAACGAACTCCGCGCGGCAGCCCAGGGCGGTGCGGGAGCGCGGGCGCACCGCTGATTCCAGCGAGGGATCATCCTCCCAGTTGAACGAGGGCATGGCCGGCCTACTCCTCTCGGTACACCAGAGTGAGGATGTGCTCGGCTGTGGCGAGCCAGTGCTGGCGCTTCTCGCGAGGCCAGGGTGCGCCCGGCGGAGGCAGCTCCAGGAACAGGCCGGCGATGAGCGGATGCGGCCGCGGCAGGGGCTCACGGTCCTCAGCCACGCTGGTTCGCGGGAACTGGCTGGCGCCATCCATCCCGGTTGCGCGCGACTCCAGGATCTCCGCCACGGGCAACACCAGCTTGTTGCGGCCATAAGCGAAGAACCCGGCCTGGTCGGCCGAGCGCTGGAAAATCTGCCGTGCGCGTTCCTTCTGCCGCGGACTCACGCCCAGGGCCATCATCTCCTGCTCCAGACCGCCATCCGGTGGCAGTGTGATGCCGCGGTGGTTCTCGTAGATAGCGCGAAAGAGGGGCACGTTCAGAAAGGCTGTGCTGCGGGCCGCGCGCTCCCGTGTCGCGTCCGCGACCTGCTGCCCCAGCTGGGTGAGCGCGGCGCCACCAGACTTTGTTTCCGTGAGGCCAAAGATGCGCGCCGTGGCCACCTTGTTGCGAAAGGCGCCGCTGCCGGCGCTGTTGTAGCCCAGCCAGCCGGCCAGCTGCTCCCAGGTGCCCCCGCTGCTGCCGGCATTGGCGTACATCGCGTGGGCCACCTCCACCGCGTCGTTCAGGTCACCGTAGGGGAACTGGATGGCCGAGGCGATGCGGCGGCCCTCCTGGGCCTCATCCAACTCCAGTTCTAGATCGAGTGGCTCGTCCAGGTCGCCGACAGCCCCCATTTTCTGCCGCTGTTCTCCCTCATCTCTGCCGATCACAGGCGAATTAACCTCATCATAACGCGCTCGCGAAGTTTCGCCGGCAGCATGCCGCGCCGGCCGGATGGGGTTGCCCGGGAGCTTCTGTTCAACTCAAAATGGCTGCCGCGAGGGGTTGATGGAGGGCTGCTTATGGCATTGCGGCCATCCTTCTAAGCACCGCGGCAGGTGCGCTTTTGGCTTTGCTTTCTGCGGATGGCAGGCAGCATTGCAGAAACCAGAGGGCGTTTGTTAGAATGTGGTCAGCTCGCGCAATGGGAGGGCCAAGTGCAACCGCTCATCATCCTGATCGTCGTAATCATCATCCTGCTCTGGATTCTTGGGGGTTCCCTGAAGATCGTGCAGCAGGGGTACATTGGTGTGGTGAAGCGCTTCGGCCGCTTCAAGGGCACGCACAGCCCCGGCCTGGCGGTGATCGTGCCGTTCATGGACCAGCTGGCGCGGGTAGACATACGCGAACAGCCGCGCCCGGGCGACATGCAGGAGGTTATCACCGCGGACAACGTGGCGGTGAAGGTGACCGCGACCATCTTCAGCCAGGTGGTGGATGCCCAGATGGCGCTGTTCAACGTCACGGATTACACCGTGGCCATCAACCAGCTCGCACGCACCACCCTGCGCGCGGTCTTCGGCTCCATCACACTGGACCAGGCGCTCACGGAGCGCAAGCGCATCAACGCCGACCTGCAAGGGCAGATGGAAACCGTCACCGACTCCTGGGGCATCCGCATCAACCGCATTGAGGTGGTGGACCTGGCCCCCCCGGTCGAAATCCTACGCGCCATGTCGCTCCAGAAGGAGGCCGACCAGGAGAAGCGCGCCAACATCCTGCAATCCGAGGGCAAGCAGCAGGCCGCGGTGAACATCGCCGACGGCGCGCGCCAATCCGCGATCAAGGAAGCGGAAGGGAACCGGCAGGCGGCCATTCTACGGGCCGAGGGCGCCCGTCAGGCAGCCATTCTGGAGGCCGAAGGACGTGCGCAGGCGATCCACACGGTGTACAGCGCCATCAAACAGGCCGCACCGGACCCCACACTGGTGTCCATTTTGCAACTGGATACGCTGGGCAAGTTCGCCACGAGCGACAACGCCAAAGTGGTGGTGCCCTACGAGGCGGTGGGGCTCATGGGCGCGGCGCAAATGCTGCGCAGCGTGCTCGGCGGCGATGCGCCCGCCGCCGAGCCATCGCGAAACGGCAAGGCCTGACAAAGTCGCCGGTGGCAGGCCGGCTTCAGCGAATGACGGCCAGTGCATCCATGACGATGGGGCCCTTCTCGGTGAGGAGGAGCGGGTTGATGGCCAGCTCCTCCACCGAGGGCTGACCGAGCATAAGGTCGCCCACCCGCACCAGCACCTGCGCCACCTCCCGCGGATCGTGGAAGGGCAGGCCGTGGAAGCCTTCCAGCAGGGTGTGCACCTTGGTTTCCCTGAGCATAGCCAGCGCGTCCGCCTCGGTCAGCGGCGCCAGGCGCGTGGCCACGTCGTCATACAGCTCGGTCATCACGCCGCCGGGGCCAACCTGCACCAGCGGCCCAAAGGTAGGGTCGCGCCGGGCGCCGACTATCAGCTCAATGTCGCCGGGCAGCATGGGCTGCACCAGCCAGGCGGCATCCGGGAAAGCGGCGTGGAGGCGCTCCCAGGCGGCTTCGAGCTCCTCCACCGTTTGCAGGCCCGAGGCCACCGCGCCCATGCCCACTTTATCCACGATGTCGCGCCGGATGGCCTTCAGCGCTACCGGGAAACCAAAGTGCGTGGCCAGCTTGCGCACAGGGGTGAACTCGTGCCGGCCGGGGCCAATGACCAGCGTCCCCGGCACCACGGTCACGCCCCAACGATCCAGCAGGCGCTTGGCCTCGTGCTCATCCATCACGCCGGTGCCTTCGATGGCCATGGGCTGCACGGGATTGGCCGGCTCCTCGCCCGTGCTCACAGCCGAATGCGCGCGGCCCACGCTCACCAGCGCTCCGTAGGCGCGCAGGGCACGCTCCGGCGTCGGGAGCACCGGCCAGCCAGCGTCTCGCGCCGCGCGGCGCTGAACAGCATCTGCGAAGCAGGCGGTAACCGGCAAGGTCGCGGCCACGCTCGCCAGCCCCTCTGCCAGGATCGATGGTGCACTTGCCGCCTGGACAACGATGATGCCGCCAAGGGGAGGCGCCACCTTCGGGGAGCCTGCCCCAAAGCGAGGCTCTGCCACCGACGCGCCGGCTTCGGGCGCCGCCATCAGCAAGGCCGCGTCGCCGCCGACTAGGCTCAGGCCCTCGGCCTGGCCGGCTGCCAGCAGCCATGGCCGCAGCGGCTCGGGAGCCATCAGCGTCGCCTCGGGGACGCGCGGCAGCTTGTCCGCGTTGGCAGCCAGGCACGCGACAGCATCGGCCAGTTCCTCCAGGGTCGCCGCGCGGATGGCGCCGGCCTTCCGGAGGGCGGCGCCAATCGCGGCGGGCGACTCCTCCGGTTCGCCGCCGGCCGTCTCTCGCGAGGGCGCAAGCACCACCAGTGGCCGCCGTATGGCCTGTGCAGCTTCCACAAAGGCGCGCCCGTCACCAAAACGCTCGATGATCAGTGCCAGTGCCCGGGTGGGTGCCGGGGCCAGCTCGCCCAAACAGGCGGTGCAGTCGTCGCCCGCCGCCAGGAGGATGCGCACGTCCTCAATTTCCTGCTGCAGCAGGGCCGCTTCCAGGAGGTCCGCATATGCCTGGCTGGGAACAATAGCTGCCACGCCCGAGGCTGAGTGAAGCACCAAACAATCATAAGGAGCGGCCACGTGCCTCGGTGCGAGTCACGACGGCCAGCGCTGGGGGAAGCTACAATCTCGCGGCGTGTATCGAGCGCTTGTGGGGCCGGCGCTGCGGCTGGTAGATGCGGAACGGGCGCATCATTTGGCGCTGCTGGCGCTGGAAGCGAGCCAGCGCAGCGAGCGCCTGCAGTGGCTGCTGCGCCGGCTGCTGACCGTCTCGGACACGCGGCTGCAGGTGCACGCGTTGGGCCTCACCTTCGCTAATCCGATTGGGTTGGCCGCCGGGTTCGACAAGGATGTGCGCGTGCCGGCGGCCATCGCCGCGCTGGGCTTTGGACATGTAGAGGTAGGCACCATCACACCGCGGCCACAGCCCGGCAAGCCGCGTCCGCGTATCTTCCGGCTGCCCGCGGACCGCGCGCTCATCAACCGCCTGGGCTTTCCTAACGCCGGCATGGCCGCCGCGGCCGCCCGCCTCGGCCGCTTGCGCAAGCCGCATTTCGTGCTCGGTGTGAACATTGGCGCCAATGCCGAAAGCGTGGCCGCGGGCTCCAGCCTGGGCGACTACGCCGCCGCGTTGCAGCGGCTCGAGCCATACGCCGACTACGTGGTGGCGAACGTCTCCAGCCCCAACACCGACGGCTTGCGGCGCCTGCAGCTCGGCCGGCAGCTCGAGAACCTGCTGCACCGCCTGCGAGCTATGGCGGCCGAAGTGCGCTCGCCCATCCCGATCCTGGTGAAGGTGGCGCCCGATCTTTCGCCGGGCGAGCTGGCAGAAGTCGTCGCCGCGGCGCTGGCCGGTGGCGCGGCCGGGCTCGTGGCCACCAACACCACACTCGCGCGACCGTCGAGCCTGCGCTCCGCCCGAGCCCAGGAACCTGGGGGCCTCAGCGGCCGGCCCCTGCGCGCGCGATCGACCGAGCTGATCCGGCAGATTCGGCAGCTCACCGCCGGGCGACTGCCCATCATCGGGGCCGGCGGCGTGTTCACCGTCGCGGATGCGCTGGAGAAGCTGCGCGCCGGCGCCTCGCTGGTGCAGCTCTACACCGGCTTCATCTATCAAGGACCCACCGTCGCGCGGGACATCAACCGTGGCCTGCTGCGCTATCTGGAGGAGCACGCCTGCTCGAGCATCGGGGACATCATCGGGCAGGACGCGGACTGAGCCGCAATGGGCTACACTCCCGATGATCGTCACGATCTCTGGCAGGAGGCACAGGATGAGCATCGCAACTCCCGAAGTGGCAGGGCTGCAGGCCGCGCCAGCGCCGGCGCTGATCCGCCCGCTGCACGAGGGCTTTCCGGTGAAGGACGCCGAGGTGTCGCTCCGGTTCTACCGCGAGGTGCTGGGCCTCACGGTCCTGCCGCGCCCGAACATCGGGCCCGGCTACTGGGTGGGCACGCCCGATCGTGCCATCGAGTTCCACATCATCCAAACGGACACCCAGCACATCCCCGGTCCTGATGCTAAACCCGCCGCTCAGGCGCGCCACACCGCCTGGCTGGTCGAGAGCCTGGCCATGCTGCGTACCCGCTTGAACGCCCGCGGCGTGCCCTTCACCGAAACGCACGGCGTTGTCGGGGCGGACCAGCTCTTCATCGTCGATCCCGATGGTCACACCTGGGAATTCCAGGAGCCCCAGCCAGCCGCTTAGGCGCCCCTCCGCGCTCTCCATCGTTGCTGAAAAGCCTCGGAGCGGCGTACGCGGTGAGAGGATGTCTTCGTGCAAGCGTTGAAGGCGGACGTGCGCGGGTGATAAGCCAGTTCTCCGTGCCCGTGGAGGACCTCCTCCCCGAGGTGCGAAACAGCAAGGCGGTGGAGCGGCCGGACAACCTCAGGGACGTGCTCCCCAATCTGGAACGCGAGATCGCGGCGCGCCCCTGGCTGCAGCAGTTCCTGGAAGATGTGCGGCGCGGCGACAAGAAGGCCATCTTCCGACTGGCCGTGGGGAGCATCATCATCACGGCCGCCACCTACGAGCTGGGCATCGCTCACGGCCACGACATCAAGGAGCTGGTGGAGCTGCTGCAGAAACGGGGCAAGGGGCTCGCGGTGCCCCAGCTCGGCGCAACGCCGAGCCAGCCTGACTGATGATGGTTGCCGAAGTCGCCGCTGCGCGCAAAGCCGGTACCCTGCGTCGAGGCGGTTTCAATCTTCCCCGGACACCTGTCGGGGAACTGGAGAGGCAGCTCACGGAAGCTTCGGCCGGACTCGCCGAGCCAACCATCCCGGTGACGGTTCGCATGCCCGCATCCATGGTGGCGGCACTGAAAGAGCAAGCGCAGCGCCAGGGCGTTCGAGGATATCAGGCCCTCATGAAGCGCTGGATTGAAGAGCGGTTGTCAGGCGGGCAACTCATCAGCGCCAGCGACGTCGCGGTCGCGCTGCGTGAACTGCACCGCGCTGAATCAGCACTCGACAAGCTCATCCGATAACGTTCGCCTAGCGTTCGCGGACTAGCTGAAGAAGGCCGCCGGCCAGCCAGTACACGCGGCAAACTCCACGCGCGCGGTCCAGGAAGTCCATGCCCATTTACGCCGATATCAACACCGCCGCGGGCGCTCGACAGGAGCAAGCCGGCTGCCACCCTCGCTCTTGTGGGGACTGGCTCGGGCAGTGCCAGCTATCCAAGGGCTGGAGGCCGCGGCTCATTCGCTCGGCCCCAGCATCTGCTCGGGGCGGACAATTTTGTCGAACTCGTCGGCGGAGAGGAGGCCCAGCTTCAGGCAGGCGGCCTTGAGGGTCGACCCATCATGATGGGCCTGCTTGGCTACCCTGGCGGCGTTGTCGTAGCCGATGCGCGGGCTGAGCGCGGTCACCAGCATGAGTGAATCCTCAACGTAGTGTTGCACGCGGTCGCGGTTCACCTCAAGGCCCGCCGCGCAGTGATCCGCGAAGGAGCGGCACGTATCCGCCAACAGACGGATGGAGTGCAGCAGGTTGTGGATCAGCACCGGCTTGAACACGTTCAGCTCGAAGTTGCCCTGTGAGCCGGCGAAGCCGATGGCCGCGTCATTGCCCATAACCTGCACGCACACCATAGTCATGGCTTCGCACTGCGTGGGATTGACCTTGCCCGGCATGATCGACGAGCCTGGCTCGTTCTCCGGCAGGCTCAGCTCGCCCAGCCCAGCGCGCGGGCCCGAGCCCAGCCAGCGCACATCGTTGGCGATCTTCATCAACGACGCTGCCAGCGTTTTGAGCGCACCGCTGGCCATCACCAGCGCATCATGCCCCGCCAGCGCCGCGAACTTGTTCGGCGCCGATACAAACGGCAGCCCGGTGCTGCCGGCGATGCGTGCCGCCACTTTCTCGGCGAATTGCGGGTGCGTGTTCAGGCCCGTACCCACCGCGGTGCCGCCAATGGCCAGCTCGTAGATGGCCGGCAGCACGCTCTGGATGCGCGCGACATCCGCATCCAGCTGCGCCACGTAGCCCGAGAACTCCTGGCCCAGGGTGAGGGGCACCGCGTCCATAAGGTGTGTGCGGCCGATCTTGATGATGCTCTCGAACTCCGCGCCTTTCTTGGCCAGCACGTGCCGCAGCTTGGTGAGCATGGGCAGCAAGCGCTGGTTCAGCTGCTCCGCCGTGGCAATGTGCATGGCGGTGGGGAAGGTGTCGTTGGACGACTGCGACATGTTCACATGGTCGTTGGGGTGCACCACCTTCTTGTCGCCCATCTGCCCGCCCAGCAATTCGATGGCGCGGTTGGCGATGACCTCGTTAGCATTCATATTGGACTGCGTGCCACTGCCCGTTTGCCAGATGCGCAGCGGAAATTCACTATCCAGCGTGCCGGCAACCACCTCATCGGCGGCCTGAATGATGGCCGCGGCCTTTTCAGCCGGCAGCTTGCCCAGCTCGCGGTTCACCTCCGCGGCCGCCTTCTTCAGCAATCCGAAGGCGCGCACCATCTCGCGCGGCAGCCGGTCGCTGCCAATGTCGAAGTGGATCAGCGAACGCGCCGTTTGCGCGCCCCAGTAGTGGCTGGCGGGCACCTCGATGGGGCCCATGCTGTCGCTCTCGGTGCGCGTCGCTTCCGTGATGGATGGCGAAACGGCCACGCCTACAGCAGCTCCGCCATGCGGTCCACCAGCTCCTTAACCGACGCGGCGGACTTGTGCAGCGCCGCCTGCTCCTCGTCACTCAGCTTGATCTGGAACACCTCTCGCACGCCGCCTTCCCCCAGGATGACCGGCACACCCACGAACAGGTCGTTCACGCCGTACTCGCCCTTCAGATACACCGAGCAGGGCAGAATCTCGCGCTTGTCGAGCAGAATGGCGTCCGTCATGCGGGCGAAGGAAGCGGCAGGTGCGTAAAAGGCGCTGCCGGTCTTGAGCAGGTTCACGATCTCCGCGCCGCCATCGCGGGTGCGCTGAACGATGGCGTCGATGCGGTCCTTGGGCATGAGCTCGGTGATCGGCACGCCGGCCACTGTAGAGTAACGAGGCAGCGGCACCATGTCGTCACCATGGCCACCCAGAACAAAGGCGTGCACGCTGGCCACGGAGACGTTCATCTCGTGGGCAATGAAAGCGCGAAAACGCGCCGAATCGAGCACACCAGCCTGGCCAATCACGCGCTCCCGCGGGAAGCCCGTGGCCCGCAGTGCCACGTGGCACATCGCATCGAGCGGGTTGGACATCATCAGCAGCACGCAGTTGGGCGCGTAGCGCTTGATCGAATCCGTGACGCTCCTGATGATCTTGGCATTGGTCAGCAGCAGATCGTCGCGGCTCATGCCCGGCTTGCGGGCCACGCCGGAGGTGACCAGCACGACGTCCGACCCCTCAATGGCTTTGTAGTGGTCCGGCTCAATGGTGGATACGCCGCGCACGTGGCTGTCGTAGCCCACCACCGGGCCAGCTTCCTCAAGGTCCAGGGCCTTGCCGCTCGGCATGCCCTCGACGATGTCCGTCAGGGTAACGTCGGCGTAGCCCCGCTCCGCCAGCCGCTGCGCCGTCGTTGCGCCAACGTTTCCAGCGCCAACGACCGTAATCTTCCTTCGTCCCATCAACGCGCTCCTGCTCTCAAGTCTCTATCACTAGCTTACAGTGGGGGGTGACGCGGCAGGTTGCGTTTCTAGGGAGATCCGAACATTCCCCTTCACAGCTGCTGGGCGAACTTTGAAAGAACATGGCAACCGGGGCCAAATGACCCTCACCTCGCCTCTCCCAGCCAGGAGAGGAACGCGATTCCCTCCGTCTACACCTTCGCATCCAACATCGTGGCCATCACAGCCGGGTGAGCAAGATTGGGGCTCCCACGCCTCGACGTGCAGCCCCGTTCCTCTCCCGACTGGGAGAGCCTTACATGTCGCGTTGTGACACAACCGTTCCATGAAAATAGGACAGGCAGCCCTGGTGCGTGAGGAAGGCCGCCTGGCCCTTTTCATATGAGGCGAAGGTGAGGGCCGGACCCTCTGCAGCACCAGCTCTCCGCATCCGCCACGCCGCTCCAGGTCGATGGAGCGCCCTCACACTTGCCTCACCGCCGGTTCCATCCAACGCCACGCCCAATACCTTGGTTCCAGCCTACCGAGGGCCCCAAGAGGAAGGGGCAGCAGGGCGTGGGAGGCGTGGGAGGCGTTTGATCAGGCGGGGATGCGGGTCACGCGCTGGACGAGCTGGTCGTGCTGGCGGCGGATCTCCTCCGGCAGCGTAGTGCCGAACTTGTCCAGGAAGCCGGACTGCTCGCTCGCCTCCTGCGCCCAGGCATCGCGGTCCACGGATACCAGCTCTTCCAGCGCCGCGGCGGGGGCCCCGCCGATAGCGCTGGGCTCGGGCACCAGACCAGCGGGCGTTTCCCGCGCCGGGCCGCGGCCCAGCACGCGGTCGCGCACCCAGCGCAGCACGCGCATGTTCTCGCCGAAGCCCGGCCAGATGAACTCGCCCTCGCCGTTGCGCCGGAACCAGTTTACCTGGAAGATGGCCGGCGGCTGGCTGAGCCGGCTGCCCATGTCCAGCCAGTGGCCCCAGTAGTCCGCCATGTTGTAGCCGCAGAAGGGCACCATGGCCATGGGGTCGTGCCGCACCACGCCCACAGCGCCAGTGGCCGCGGCGGTGGTTTCCGATGCCATGGTCGCGCCCATGTACACGCCGTGCGCCCAGTCGAACGCCTGGCGCACCAGCGGCACCGTGGTTGCCCGCCGCCCGCCGAATAGGATGGCCGAGATCGGCACCCCGCGCGGATCCTCCCACCTGGGTGAGAGCGCGGGGTTGCGCACAGCAGGCGTGGTGAAGCGCGCATTGGGATGCGCGGCGGTGGTGCCGGATGAGGGCGTCCAATCGTGCCCCTGCCAGTCCGTGAGATGCGCCGGCACCGGGCCGTCCATCCCTTCCCACCACACGCGCCCATCGTCCATAAGCGCCACGTTGGTGAAGATGCTGTCCGCGTGGACGGCTTCCATGGCATTGGGGTTGGTTTTGGAGCTGGTGCCTGGAGCCACGCCAAAGTAGCCGGCCTCCGGGTTGATGGCCCACAGCCGGCCGTCCTCACCGATGTTGAGCCAGGCGATGTCCTCGCCCACGGTGGAGACCTTCCAGCCTTCACTCTCGAAGGGCGACTTCAGCATGGCCAGGTTCGTCTTGCCACAGGCGCTGGGGAAGGCCCCGGCCAGGTACATCACCTCACCCTCGGGTGACTCAAGCGCCATGAGCAGCATGTGCTCCGCCAGCCAGGACTGGTCGCGCGCCATGGTGGAGGCGATACGCAGAGCAAAGCACTTTTTGCCCAGCAGCGCGTTGCCGCCATAGCCAGAGCCCACGCTCCAGATGGTCCGCTGCTCCGGGAAGTGCATGATGAAGCGACGGTCGGGCGAGAGGTCGCCCCTGGAGTGCAAGCCCGGCACCCAGTTGTCCGGATCCTGTTTCAATTTGTCGAGAGCAACCGTGCCCATGCGCGTCATGATGCGCATGTTGGCCACCACGTAGGGGCTGTCTGTGATCTCCACGCCGACTTTGCTGTAGGGCGATTCCACGGGCCCCATGATGTAGGGCACCACGTACATCACGCGGCCGCGCATGGCATCGCGGAACAGGGGCCACACCTTCTCGCGCGCGTCGGCGGGGGACATCCAGTGATTGGTTGGGCCCGCATCCTCCTCGCGCTCCGAGCAGATGAAGGTCACCGCCTCGGTCCGAGCTACGTCGTTGGGATCGCTGCGGTGCAGATAAGAGTTTGGGTAAGCCCGCGCGTTGAGCTCGTGCAGCGTGCCGTCAGCCAGCATCGCGGACACTATTCGTTCATTTTCGGCGGCGCTGCCGTCGCACCACACAACAGAGTCCGGGTGCGTGGTCTGGGAAACCTCGTTCACCCAGCGCTCGAGGGAATCAGCCATACGGAACATATCCTCCTGGCGGCCACCAGCGGGCCTGGTACTGAAAATGTAGCATGGCAGGGTTGGGCAACACGCAACGCGCTGGCTTGGTACGTGAACTGTCGGATCAGTGCAGCACGTCAGCAACAAAGAGGCCATAGAGCAGGCCTCCACCCATAAGCAGCCAGGCGCTGACTGGGCGCTGGATGCGCAACACAAGCCACAGCACAACCATCGAGAACACCGCGATACCGGAGCTCAGCCAGCTGTAAGAGGTGAGCTGCCAATCCGTGAACGCCAGGCCAATGGCGCCTGGAATGGCCGACTGAAAGACCATGGCTCCGGTGAGGTTGCCGATGGCCAGCCCATCCTTGCGGCGCGCCAGCCAGGACACGCTGTTGAACTTCTCCGGCAGCTCCGTGGCCAGGGGCACCAGCAGCAGTGACAGAGTCAGTAAGCCGATGTGCGCCAGCGCCGCGACCGCCTGCACCTCCGTCACAAAGACCTCCGCCGCGCCGGTGAGCAGCCCTAGCGCCAGCAGCAGCTGCAGCAGCACCGGCCACAGCCGCGGCACCCCGCGCCGGCCGAAGTGCAAGGGCGGCGGCGCCGCGTGCTCCTCCGCGGTATGGGTCAGCGCCACTCGCAGGTAGAGGGCATAGCCAGCCAAAAGCAGCACGGCCAGCGCACTGCGCGCCGCGCGCCAGGGCAGCAGGCTGGCCAGGATGAGCGGTACGAAGCTGCACAGGAACCAGCTCACGTCGCGCCGCGCGCCGGGAAGATCCAGGTGCACGGTGGTGTGGGGCGCGCGCCGCCCGCGGAGGATGAGCACCGCCGCGCCCGATACGCACATGGCCAGCGTGGAGAGTATGAATGGCGCGCCCAGAATGGCGCCAGCGCTCACGTCGCGCGCGGCGGCCCCGCCTCGGGCGATCGCGATGATGGGGATGAGCGTCTCCGGCAGCGCCGTACCCACCGCCGCCAGCACGCTGCCAACCGCGCCCTCCTCCAAGCCCAGGAGATGCCCCAGCCACTCCACGCTGTTGGTGAACAGCTCGGCCGCCAGCAGCATGCCCAGCATGGCCGCCACGAGGACAAGGACACTCAGCATCGCCAGCCTCGCGCCGGGCAGGCCGAGGTGCGAATCGAAAGGCGGGTCAGGGTTGGCCGGCCACTAGGTAATAATTCCCCTGTGCCGAAAACCATCATCCAGAAGATCTGGGACGACCACGTCGTCGCCAGCCACGAAGGCGAGCCCGACCTGCTCTTCGTTGACCTGCACCTGATTCACGAGATCACCACCGCGCAAGCGTTTGAGGGCCTGCGTCTCAGCGGGCACTCCGTACGCCACCCCGAGCTCACACTCGCCACGGTGGACCACAACGTACCCACCACACCCCGCGATCTGCCGCTCAGCGACCCCATCGCCAAACGGCAAATCGAGCTGCTGGGCACCAACACCACCGATTTCCACATCCACTACGAGGATATGTTCAGTCCGCGCCAGGGCATTGTGCACGTCATCGGCCCGGAGCTGGGCGCATCCCAACCGGGCATGGTGATCGTCTGCGGCGACAGCCACACCGCGACGCACGGCGCCTTAGGCGCGATCGCCTTCGGCATCGGCACGTCCGAGGTAGAGCACGTGCTGGCCACCCAGACCCTGCCGCAGATGCGCCCCAAGAGCCTGCGGATCAATGTCGAGGGTGAGCTGCCGCCCGGCACCACGCCCAAGGACCTGATTCTGTGCATCATCCGCACCATCGGCGTAGCCGGCGCCACGGGGCACATCATCGAGTACACCGGCTCGACCTTCCGCGGTATGTCCATGGAGGGCCGCATGACTGTGTGCAACATGTCCATTGAGGGCGGCGGCCGGGCCGGCCTGGTAGCGCCGGACGATACGACCTTCGCCTATGTGGACGGCCGGACCTATGCCCCCAAGGGCCAGCAGTGGAATGAAGCACTCGATTACTGGCGCTCCTTGCCCAGCGACGCGGGCGCGATGTATGACCGAACGGTGGAGATTCCGGCGGCCAGCGTGGAACCGTTTGTCACCTGGGGCACCAATCCCAGCCAGTCTGTGCCGGTGACAGGGCACATCCCCACCGCGGCCGAGCTGCCGGATGATACCGCCCGAGCCGCGGCGGAGCGGGCGCTGCGCTACCAGGGGCTCACCGCGGGCACGCCCATGCAGGACGTGCACCTGGACAAAGTGTTTATCGGCTCCTGCACAAACTCGCGGCTGGAGGATCTGCGCGCCGCCGCCGCCGTGATCCGCGGCCGCAAGGTGAACCCCGGCGTGCAGGCACTGGTGGTGCCCGGCTCGCAGCAGGTGAAGGTTGCCGCCGAAAAGGAAGGGTTGGATCGCCTGTTCAGCGAGGCAGGCTTCCAGTGGCGCGAAGCTGGCTGCTCCATGTGCCTGGGCATGAACCCAGATGTGCTGGGCCCCGGCGAGCGCTGTGCATCAACCTCGAACCGCAACTTCGAGGGGCGCCAGGGCCCCGGCGGGAGAACGCACCTGGTGAGCCCGGCTATGGCGGCAGCGGCGGCCATCGCCGGCCATTTTGTGGATGTGAGGAGCTTCTAGCCCGATGGAGCCATTTCGCAGCACCGAAGGCATCGTTGCCCCGCTGGACCAAACCGACGTTGATACGGACATGATCATCCCGGCCGCCTTCCTCAAGCGGGTGGAGCGTACAGGGTTCGGCGATTTCCTGTTCTACGCCAAGCGCTTCAAGGCGGATGGCGCGCCCGATCCCAATTTCCTGCTCAATCAGCCGCGCTTCAAGAACGCCAACGTACTGGTTGCCGGGCGCAACTTCGGCTGCGGATCGTCACGCGAGCACGCGCCCTGGGCGCTGCAGCAGTACGGCTTCACCGCCGTCATCGCACCCTCGTTCGCGGACATTTTCAACAACAACTGCGCCCAGATCGGCCTCCTCACCGTGCCGCTGCCCGAGGAGCGGGTGCGGGAGATACTGGACGCATCGAACGCGCGCGAAGGCTACCAGCTGCACATCGACCTGGAAAGGCAGGAAGTGACCGATCCCTTCGGCCGCGTGGATCACTTCGAGATCGACGCCTTCAAGAAGCATTGCCTGCTGAACGGGTTGGACGCCGTTGGCCTCACGCTGCGGCACGAGGCAGACATCGCCCGCTACGAATCGCGGAGGCGGAGCTGGCTGCCCGCATTCAACTGACCCGCCCAGCACGGCCGGCAGGTTGGCTATACTGGCGCAGCTTATGAGTGCCGCATCTGTCGCCATATCCCTTCCCCAGACCTTCCCCAGCGGGCAGGCCGACCCCGCGTACATTCGCCGTTTCGCCCGGCGGGCCGAGGAGCTGGGCTTCCACAGCCTGTGGGTGCAGGAGTCCATCATCGGCCGGTCACCCCAGCTCGATTCGATCGAGCTGCTCACCTTTGCCGCGGCCTGCACCGAGCGCATCGGCCTCGGCAGCGCGGTGCTGCTCACGGCCCTGCGCAGCCCCGTGCCGCTGGCGAAGACGCTGGTCACACTGGATCAGCTCAGCGCCGGCCGTCTCATCGCGGCCATTGGCCTGGGTAACCCCTCGCCCGCCTCCACCGCCTTTGGGGTGGCCCCAGAAACGCGCCTGGCTCGCTTTCTGGAGGGGCTGAAGATCATGAAGGCGCTGTGGACCGAGCCCAGCGTGACCTATGAGGGCCGCTTCTGGCAGCTGAGGGACATTGCCATGGAACCCAAGCCGGTGCAGAAGCCGCACCCACCGATCTGGTTCGGCGTCCACGCGCCGGCAGCCCTCAAGCGCACAGTGAAGTACGCCGACGGCTTCATTGGCGCTGGCGGCACATCTACCGAGCAGTTCGCCAGCGAGGCCGTGGAACTGCGGCGTCTGCTGGCGGAAGCTGGCCGCGACCCCGCTGCTTTTCCGCTGGCGAAGCGCGTGTACGTGGCTGTGGACAGCAATAAGGAACGCGCCGGCCAGCGCCTGGCGGAGCGGCTCGGCGGCGCCTACGGCGGCAACCGAGGCGGCCAGCCTATGCACGAGCGGGTAGCAGTGTGGGGGCCCGCGGGCGAGTGCACGGAAAAGTTGCGGCAAGTGCAGGCCGCTGGCGCCAAACTGGTGCTGCTGACGCCGCTCTTTGACGAGGCCGAGCAGCTGGAAGTGATTGCCCAGGAGATCAAGCCGCACCTGGAAGCCCAAGCCTGAGGGCGCGCCATGGAGGAGCAGATCGATAACCTCTGGCTGGCGCGCACCCTGCACCGCCTGGGCGCCGTGCGCTTTGGCGACTTCAACCTGGGCCGCAGCACCGTCCACTCGCCCATCTACATCGACCTCAAGGTCATGCTGGGCGACCCCAGCGTGCTGCGCAACGCCGCCCGGCTCATCCAGCAGGAAACGCGGTTCGGCCAGTCGCTGCTGCGCACCAAAGTGGGCTGGTTCGACGTGGCCGCGGGCGTGCCCTATGGTGGCTTGCACCTGGCTACCGCCTTCTCGCTGGCCACCAACACGCCACTCATCTACGTGCGCCAGCCCAAGGAGGACAGCGAAGGCCACGTGATCGAGGGCGTGCGCCAGCCAGGCTGGACGGCCCTGATTGTGGATGACCTGGTGACCGGCGGCCGCAGCATCCTGGAAACCGCCACACTGCTGCGGCGCGAGGGCGTGCAGGTGCAGGACGTGATTGTGCTGCTGGATCGCGATCAGGGTGCCGCCGATCGCCTGAAGGGCGAAGGCCTGCACCTCATCTCAATACTCAAGCTGCCGGTGATGCTGAACCTGTACGCATCCGAAGGCTGGATCACCAGCGATCAGCACCAGCAGGCCATGGACTACATTCGCGCCAACAAGCGCAGCTGAGCGAGAAGTTTGGCTGCAAACATGCCGCGGCGGCCGGGTGGGGGTGCCCAGCAATGTCTGTTCAAGTCACTGTGGCTGCTGCAAGGGCCGGTTGAGGGCGCTCATGGCTTTGCAGCCAAACTTCTGCACGCCGCGCTCCGGTATATGATCCGGGGTGCGAACTCTCGATTGTGAAGGCGCCGTAGGCTGACCGGCGGCCGGGCTGTGGCCCGGACCACGCATTCAGGCGTGCGCCGGGAAGAAGTGCACAACGTGGCAAACCAGAGCTCCAACCCCTTTGGCGCGCGCGGCCAGCTGACCCTGCCCGGCGGGCAAGCCAACGTGTACCGGCTGGCCTCCCTGGCCGGGCAGTCCCGTGTGGACCTGCAGCGCATGCCCTTCACCGTGAAGATCCTGCTGGAGAACCTGCTCCGGCATTGCGATGGAACCAGTGTCACCGAGGATGACGTGCTGGCGCTGGCGCGTTGGACGCCAGGCGGCGAATCGCGCGTGCTGTCGTTCCTTCCGGGCCGCGTCCTCATGCAGGATCTCACGGGGGTGCCGGCGGTTGTGGACCTGGCCGCCATGCGCGAAGCCATGGCCAAACTGGGCGGCGATCCGCGCCGGATCAACCCTCTGGTGCCGGTGGATCTGGTGATCGATCACTCGGTGCAGGTGGACCGCTTTGGGTCCAATCTCGCCTTCGCCTTCAATGTGGAGCGTGAATACCAGCGCAATGGCGAACGTTACGCCTTTTTGCGCTGGGCGCAGCACGCGTTCGACAACCTGCGCATTGTGCCGCCGGGTACGGGCATCTGCCACCAGGTCAACCTCGAGTACCTGGCCGCCGTGGTCATGACCGCCACGGTCGATGGGCAGCGCGTGGCTTTCCCGGATACCGTCGTCGGCACCGATTCGCACACCACCATGGTGAATGGCCTGGGGGTGCTGGGCTGGGGCGTAGGCGGCATCGAAGCTGAGGCGGTGATGCTCAACCAGCCCATCGATCTGCTCACGCCCGAGGTGGTGGGCATGCGCCTCAGCGGCGCGTTGCCAGAGGGCGCCACCGCCACGGATCTTGTGCTCACGGTCACGCAGATGCTGCGCAAGAAGGGCGTGGTCAACAAGTTCGTGGAGTTCACGGGGCCCGGCGTGAGCCAGCTGGGCCTGGCCGACCGCGCCACGCTGTCGAACATGTCGCCCGAGTACGGCGCCACGGCTGGCCTGTGGCCGGTGGACGAGGAAACGCTGCGCTACCTGCGCCTCACCGGCCGGCCGCTGGAGCAGATCGAGCTGGTGGAGCGCTACACCAAGGAGCAAGGCCTCTTTCGCACAGAGGGCGCACCCGAGCCGCGCTTCAGCGAGGTGGTGGAGCTGGATCTGGGCAGCGTGGAACCGAGCCTGGCCGGCCCCAGCCGCCCCGAGGGGCGCGTGCCGTTGAGCGGCGTAGCGAACAACTTCCGCGAAAGCTTCGCGCAGCGGCTGGCCGGCGGCGAAAAGTCGGTGGAGCTCGCGTTTGGGCGCACGCACGCGCCGCTGGGCGACGGTTCGGTGGCCATCGCTGCCATCACCAGTTGCACCAACACCTCCAACCCCACCGTGCTGCTGGGAGCGGGGCTGCTGGCCAAGCACGCCGTGGAGCGGGGCCTGCGCGTGAGCCCCACCGTCAAGACGAGCCTGGCACCCGGCTCCAAAGTGGTGGACGACTACCTGGAGCGCGCCCAACTCCTGCCTTATCTGCAGGCGCTCGGCTTCCACATCGTGGGCCACGGCTGCACCACCTGCATCGGCAACAGCGGCCCGCTGGCCGACCAGGTGGTTGAGGCCATCCAGGGGCAGGACCTCACCGTAGCGGCGGTGCTGAGCGGCAACCGCAACTTCGAAGGCCGCATCCACGAGAATGTACGCGCCTCGTACCTGGCCTCACCGCCGCTCGTGGTGGCCTACGCGCTGGCAGGCACCGTGAATGTGGACCTGAACAGCGACCCCATTGGCCAGGACCAAAACGGGCAGGACGTGTTCCTCAAGGACATCTGGCCATCCAACAGCGAGATTCGCTCCGCCATGGAGCAGGCGCTTGGGCGTGACCTGTACGAGCACGAATACGCCCACGTGCTGGAGGGCGACGAGCGCTGGCGCTCCATGCCCGTGCCGGAGGGCGTGCTGTACGCCGGCGACGACGCATCCACCTACGTGCAGATTCCCCCCTACTTCGAGGGCCTGAGCCGCGAGGAAGCGCCGCTGGAGGACATTCGCGGTGCCCGCGCGCTGGCCGTGCTGGGCGACTCCATCACCACGGACCACATCTCACCCGCTTCCGCCATCCCGAAGGACAGCCCCGCGGCGGATTACCTGCGCGAACACGGTGTGCAGCCGGCGGACTTCAACAGCTACGGCGCACGCCGCGGGAACGACCGGGTGATGGTGCGCGGCACCTTCGGCAACATCCGCCTGCGCAACAAGCTCACGCCGGACCGAGAGGGCGACTGGACAGTGCACCTGCCGGATGGCAAAGTGATGCGGATTTTCGACTGCGCCGAGCAATACAAGCAGGAAGGCGTGCCCCTGGTGGTGCTGGGCGGGCGCGACTACGGCAACGGCAGCTCGCGCGACTGGGCAGCCAAGGGCCCCATGCTGCTGGGTGTGAAGGCGGTGCTGGTAGAGACGTTCGAGCGCATCCACCGCAGCAACCTGGTGGGTATGGGTGTGCTGCCGCTGCAGTACCGGCCGGGCGAAAACGCCGCCAGCCTGGGCCTCACCGGGCAGGAGGTGTTCGACATCACCGGCATCGCGCAGGGCCTCGCCCCCGAGCAGGAGGTGCAGGTGACAGCCACCGCGCCCGATGGCAAGGTCATGTCCTTCGCCGCGCGGTGCCGCATCCAAACGCCCGCCGAAGTAGGCTATTACCGCCGTGGCGGCATCCTGCAATCCGTGCTGCTGGACCTTTACGACAGCCAGTAATGCAACAGGTCGCTTGCTGAGCCAGTGCTGGTGACGGTCAACCTCTACGGCGAGCTGCGCTCCTACCTGCCCACGGGCCGGCCCGGACCATTCAATCTCAAGGTGCCCACGCGCACCACTGTGCGCGACATCTTGAATTACCTCCGTGTGCCGAACGATGTACCGCTGGCGGTGGTGATCAACGGCAGCCATGAGGATCGGGACTTTCGCGTGGCTGAGGACGACGTGCTGAGCGTGTTCTCCATGGCGGCCTTCCGAGCGAACGCGTGATCGCGGCGCTGCTGCTGGCCGCGGGCGAATCCACGCGCATGGGGCAGCCCAAGGCGCTGCTGCCCTGGCGTGGCCGTACCCTGCTGGAGAGCCAGTTGGCGATTTTGCTGGATGCTCCCGTGGATCCCGTGGTGGTGGTGCTGGGGCACCGCGCGGACGACCTGCGACCGCTGCTCCCCACGTCGACGCGGCTGCGGGTGGTGCTGAACCCGCGCTACGCGGAGGGCCGCTCCACATCGATCGCCGCTGGCGCCAGCACTCTGCCGCCCGCAACCGCCGGCGCGCTCGTCGCCTCCGTGGACCAGCCGCTCGATTCAGAAGTCCTCGCCCTCATGCTCGCCGCGCACGGCGACGGCGCGAGCGCCATCGTTGTCCCCTCACTCGGTCAGCGCCGTGGCCATCCCGTGCTGTTCGATGCCAGCATCCTGCCGGAGCTGCTGACCGTCGCCGAAGCCAGTCAGGGCCTGCGCGAAGTCATCACCCGCCACGCGGGCGCCATCCACTACGTGCCCGTGGCGTCGCCCCTGGTGCGCCTCAACTTCAACACGCCGGCCGAATACCAGAGCGCCTTCGAACACTTTGGCCGCGCGGCGGCAGCGCGGCATAGAGGTGAGCAAGTCTGATTCGTCGCCAGCCGGCCAGCGAAGACCCTTCAGTGGATGTGCAGCAGGTTGGCGGCGGTATCCCACAGGACAGCGCGGCGCTGGTCGACTGAAAGCTCGGAACTCCGAGCGATGCCGTCAACTTCGTTGGGGAAGAGACTGGCCAGCTCCGGCAGGGGATAGTGGCTGCTCCACACCACGCTGGTGGGGCCGCACTCTTGCAGCGTATCCGGCACCGTGCGCTCCCAGGGGGCGCAGGCCGCGAAACACTGCTGGCGGAAGATCTGCGGCAGCACGCCGGGCGCGTCCGTGCCAAAGGGGCCACCCCAGTGCTCGTCCAGCCGGTCGAGCCAGAAGAGCAGCCAGCCTGAACCCAGGCCCACGAAGCCGACCTTCAGCTGAGGAAAGCGCTCCAGGCAGCGCTGCGCCACCAGAGAACCGGCGGCCAGCCAGCCCTCGAAGGGTTCGGCCAGCGCTTTCAGCGCGAAGAAGGACTCGTAGCGCCCCTGCCCGAACTGTGGCAGAACGAGTCCCGGCAGTTGCGACACCAGCAGCGGCACGCCCAGCTGCTCGGCTTCCCGATACAGTGGATCGTAGTACGCGTGATGGATGCGCCGGCCCAGCATGGGGTTAGGCAGCAGGAAGCCGGCGCTCAGGTGCAGTTCCCGTACCGCGCGCCGCGGCTCGGCCACCGACAGGTCCACATCCTGCAGCGGCAACAGCGCCACGCCGCGCAAACGATCGCTTCCGTGGCGCAGCTGGTCGGCCAGCCAGTTGTTGTAGGCACGGCACAGGGCGGCCGCGAGGTCGGGGCCGATGTGCTCGGCCCAGGGAGCGTAGAGGCCGGCCGTGGGCAGCAGCAGGGCCAGGTCCACCCCCTCGGCATCCATGTCTCTTAGATTGGAGGCAACGCTGAAGCGCTCCTCGAAGGCGGTGCGGAACGCGGCCATGTACGCCGGGTCGCCGAAGTAGTCCGGAATGCCGCGGGTGATGGGCCGGCCCCGCACCTGAAGGTCCAGCGGGCCGCTGCCCACGCTGACGTCGGGCCGCGCGTCCGCGTCCAGCCACTCCGTCCACACGCTGGCCGGCTCAACCACCTGCCGGCAGCCATCCAGCACCTGAAAACCGTGCCTCACACGCTGGCTCCCACCGCGGCCGGCTCCAGGCGATAGAAGCGCGCGGGCGTATCCCACAGAATCTTGCGCTTGAACTCGGCCGAAACCGCTTCGTTCTCGAGCAGACCGGCAACCGTGTTGGGGAAGTAGCTGAGCGAGTCGCTGTGCGGCACGTCCGAAGCCCACATCAGGCAGTCCTGCCCCACCAGCCGGCCCAGCATGGCGATGCCCTCTTCATCCGCCTCGCAGGAGATGAAGCGCTGCCCGCGGGCAAAGTATTCGGACGGCCGCCGCTCTCCGCCATAGCTTGCGCGGTACAGCGGCGTGTCGTACAGCAGGTCCAGCCGCTCCAGCAGAGCCGGCAGCCAGCCACAGCCGGATTCCAGAAAGGCAAACTGCAGCCTGGGGAAGCGATCCAGCACGCCGTCACACGCCACGGAGACGAAGGCCGCCGTCTGCTCCATGGGATGCCGGCAGGCGTGCGACATGGAGCGCGTATCCGTGCGCGTGCTGCCCAGCCAGCGGAAGCCGGTGCCATCCTCATCGCCCCCGCGTGCTGGCGTAGCGAAGCCGTGAAACCCCTCGTGATAGCCCACGCGCGCGCCAAGGTCCTGCGCCGCTTCCAGCACCGGATAGTAGGCGGGATCGGAGATCACTCGCCCAAAGTGCGGGTTGGGCCGCCAGAAGATGCCGCGAAAGCCCAGCTCCTCCACCGCGCGCCGCAGCTCGCGGACCGCCAGCTTGGGCTCTTTGAGCGGCAGCATGGCCATACCGATCATGCGCTCCGGCGCCAGCGAGCAGTAGTCGTGCAGCCAGTTGTTGTAGGCGCGGCAGAGTGCGTCGCACAGCTCGGCATCCAGGTCCTCGAACCAGCAGAAGCCCAGGCCGGCCGTACTGAACAGCACCGCCGTATCCACGCGCTCGCGGTCCATATCCGCCAGATAGCCGACGTTGTCCCAGCCGCGGGCTTGAAAGCGCTTGTACACGCCGCGCCAGGCGTTGTTGCCCGCGAACAGGCCGTGCGGATTGGGCAGCGTGGGCACCAGCGTGCCAATGTAGTGGCGAAACGGCCGGTCCACGTACCTGGTCCACAGGTCCGGCGGTTCCACCAGGTGCCGGTCGCAATCGATGATCCTGTAGCCGTCTCTCACGCTTCGCCTCCGAGCTCGCTGGCTCTCACCGCGGGATGCTCGGGAGCATAGGCTCGTGGCCGGCGAGCCGTCAAGCGCGGCGGCTCAGGCCGCGATCAACTCTTCCAGCAGCAGCGCCAGCGCCACGGGATTGGTGCGCATCATGCCGTGCCCACCGGCGATCTCGCGGCTGCGCCAGCCGGGATTGCCTCGCACGCTGGCCGCCGCGCGCTCGAAGGGGCCCTCGCCGGCGCGGCCCAGGGCCAGCACATAGGCGCGGGTGAAAGGGCGGCTTTCCAGCGGCTGGCTGAGCTTCACTTTCTCCTCCAGCGTCCGGCGCGGCTGCGGCGAGAGGCGTTGGCGGCGGAACTCCAGGTCCGGGTCAGCGGTTTCCTGCACCGCGAACGTGGCGGGGACACGCCAATCATCGGTCGGGGCCTCGCGCTGGCGGCCGCCACCCAGGTCGTACAGGCTCTGGCCGTCGCGCGGCAAGAAAGCGTCCAGGTAGATCAAGTGCCGGATCCTGTCCGGAATGCGATCCGCCACACCCGTCACCACCATGCCGCCATAGCTGTGGCCCACCAGCACGATGTCGTGCAGGTTCTCGTATTCGATGGTGTTCAGCACGTCCAGGGTGTGCACAGTGAGGTCCACCTCCGGCCCGCCCAGGTGAACGCGTTCGCCCAGGCCCGTGAGCGATGGGTTGTACACGTCGTGGCCCGCGGCACGCAGCATGGGCCGCAGGTAGCGCCAGCCGTAGGATCCGCCCCAGGCGCCATGCACCAGGACAAATGTGCTCATCGGCTCACGCCTCCATGGTGAGCGTGGCCAGCTCCAACAGCAGCATGGACAGCTCAATGGGATTGCTGATCATCATGTTGTGGCCGCCGCTGATCTCGCGGTACAGCCAGGCGGGATTGTCCTGCACCCGCGAAGCGGCCCTCTCAAATGGTCCCTCACCATCGCGGCCCAGTGCCAGCACGTAGGAGCGGGTGAAGGGGTAACGCTCCAGGGGCCGCGACAGGCGCACCCGCTCTGAGAAGGTGCCCCACGGCTGCGGGCCCACGTGAGCCCGCGCCCACTGCACCTCGGGGTCGTTCGGGTTGGTGGGCGGCGGACCGCCCAGGGGCGGCACACGCCACTCCCCCTCGGGCGGCACCGCGGGGCCGCCAAGGTCAGCCAGCGACTGGCCGTTGTCCGGCAGAAACGCATCCAGGTACACCAGGTGCCCAATGCGCTCGTGCGCGTCGTTGGCTACGCCGGTCACCACCATGCCGCCGTAGCTGTGGCCCACCAGCACCACATCGTGCAGGTCCTCATAAAAGAGGGTGTTCACCACGTCCTGCACGTGGGTGGTGAGGTTCACGTTGGGGCCGGCCAGGTGGGAGCGCTCGCCCAGGCCGGTGAGCGAGGGCACGTACACGTCATTCCCCCCACGCAGCAGCAGCGGCCGAACTTTGCGCCACACCCAGGAGCCCGCCCACGCCCCATGCACCAGCACAAATGTGCTCATCTCTTGTCACGCCTCCCGAGCCCCAAGGGAACTGCTCAACCGGCGCTGATTGTACGCCAGCCAGGGTCCTCGACCGTCGCCTCTCGGCCCCCGTATGATGAGAGGCGAATGCCCCACTTGCGCAGCCTGGCGCTGGACATCGAGCCGCTGCGGGTGCACCGCGACTTCCGGCTCATCTTCTGCGGGCAGCTCATCAACAGCATGGGCAGCCAGATCACCCAGGTGGCGCTGCCCTTCGAGCTGTACCTGCTCACCCGTTCGGCGCTGGCGCTGGGCGCCATGGCCACCATTCAGCTGCTGGCCGTGCTGCTGGTTTCACCCATGGCCGGCGCCGTGGCCGATGCCGTGGACCGCCGCCGGCTGCTGCTGGGCACGCAGGTTGGGTTGTGCAGCGTGAGCACCGCCCTGGCGCTGCTCGCCGCCAGCGGCCGCGCCACTCCCTGGCAGCTCTACCTGCTGGCTTTCGTGCAGGCGGCCGTTAATGCGCTGGATCGCCCCGCGCGGCAGGCCATTGTGCCGCGGCTGGTGAGCCGCGAGCGGCTCACGGCAGCCATCACCCTGAACCAGGTGGGCACCAAGACCGCCAGTGTGCTCGGGCCGAGTGTCGGCGGCCTGCTGATCGCCTCGAGCGGGCTGAGCCTCGCCTTCGGGCTCGATGCCGTGAGCTTTCTGGCCGGCATCGCCGCGCTGCTGGCCATCGCTGCACTGCCACCGCTGGGCGAGGTGGCCAAGCCGGGCTGGCCGGCCATCCTGGAGGGCCTTACTTATGTCAAGCGGACGCCTGCTGTGCTGGCCGCCTTCTGCGTCGATTTGGACGCCATGATCTTCGGGTTGCCGGTGGCGCTGTTCCCTATCCTGGCGCTGAACGTCTTCCACGCCGGCGCCACGGGACTGGGCTTGTTGACATCGGCGCCGGCGGCCGGCGCGGTGATCGGGGGCCTCTCCTCGGGCTGGCTGCGCCACGTGCGCCACCCCGGGCGGGTGGTGCTGGGCGCGGTGGCCGTGTGGGGCGTCGCCATCACCCTGTTCGGGTTCACGCGGCCGCTGCCGCTGGCCCTCGTGTTTCTGGCGCTGGCCGGTGGGGCCGATGCCATCAGCGCCGTCATGCGCTGGACGATCATTCAGGTCAGCGCGCCGGACCACCTCCGGGGCCGCGTAACCGCGCTCAACTCCATGGTGGTGAACGCCGGCCCTCGCCTGGGCGACATGGAGGCCACGGGCATCGCCGCGCTCATCAGCGTGCAGGTCTCGGTCATCAGTGGCGGGCTGCTGTCACTGTTGGGCCTGATAGCCGTGGTGCGCGCGTTTCCCCACTTCGCCACTTTCGACGCGCAGATGCTCGAAGAAGCGGCCGCTCGAAGCATGGCCCCGGTGGAGCCCGCGCTGGCTGCCAGCCAGCCGTAGGGGTGACGTCCACCAACCAGGGCGCAGCCACCGCGGCGACGGCAGTGTGCAACGCACCGGCCGGTGCGCTCAGGCGTGCAGAGCGGGATTGAGCGCGGTGGTGTTGGCCCGGTTCAACACCTCGATCGCGCCAGTCTGGCTGTTTCGCCGAAAGAGCAAGTCGTCCTGGCCGGACAGTTCCAGCGCCTTGACCACGCGCCCACGCTGCAGGCAGACCTTGCTGCCAGCCGTGAGGTACAGGCCCGCCTCCACGGTGCAGCGGTTGCCAAGCGAAATGCCCAGCCCGGCGTTGGCGCCCACCAGGCAGCCCTCGCCGATGCTCACAACCTCCTTGCCCCCGCCCGAGAGTGTGCCCATGATCGAAGCGCCGCCGCCAATGTCGGAGCCGTTGCCCACCACCACGCCCTGGCTGATCCGGCCCTCCACCATGGACTTGCCGAGTGTGCCCGCGTTGTAATTCACGAAGCCTTCGTGCATCACCGTGGTCCCCTCGCTGAGGTGTGCGCCCAACCGGATGCGCGCCGGATCGCCGATGCGCACGCCACTGGGGACCACGTAATCCACCATGCGCGGAAACTTGTCCACGGCGCGCACCTCGGGCACCACTCCGCCGGCCAGAGTATCCAGCCGAACGTCCTCCCACTCCTCCAGTGTGTAGGGGCCGTTGGCCGTCCAGATCAGCGTCGGCAGCAAACCGAACACGCCCTCCAGCGACAGCCCATGCGGGCGCACCAGCCGCAGCGAGAGCAGGTGCAGCCGCAGGTACACATCCGGCACGCTCAGCGGGGCGCGTGCAAGATCGTCCAGCTGGGTAACGACCAGCCGCCTGGCGCGGCCTGGGCGATCGCCCTCCACCGCCGGGCGCAGCCGTTCCAGCATCCTCGCCTCGGCGGGAAACCTCTCCAGCGCCGCCAGCAACGCTCGCGGCTCGGCCAGCAGGGTCCCGCCGCCGGCCGGCATAGCCACCGCGCTCAGTGCAGCGTCCTCAAACGCGCCGCCGCCCAGCCGCGCCAGCGGGTACACCACATCGAGCGCTCCGCTCACGGCATCACCCGCGGCCGGCTTCTCCAGGTAGCGGGCCACACCAATTCCCAGCGCAGGCATCGCCTCTCAATGTACGGTTCCGCCACGGCATGCGTCAAACCGTTCGCCGGCACGGCTGATTTGGTAGCCTGTGGGGCGTATGGATGCAGGGAAACGCCGATTTCGGTTTGCCATCACCGGCGGAGCGCCAACGCTCGCGGGGTTGCGGGACTTCGCGCGCAAAGCGGAAGACCTCGGCTTTTCGTCGCTCGTGATTCCGGACCATTTCGGCCCGCAGATGGCGCCGTTGCCGGCGCTCATCGCCGCGGCGGCAGCAACCACGCGGCTGCGCGTGGGCACGCTCGTCTTCGATAACGATTTCCGCAACCCGGCGCTGCTTGCCAAGGAGGCGGCCACGGCCGACATCGTCACCGGCGGGCGCTTTGAGCTGGGCATCGGCGCCGGCTGGATGATGTCGGATTATGAGGCCACCGGCATCCCGTTCGAGCCGGCCGGCGTGCGCGTGTCCAAGCTGGAGGAGTCGCTGCACATCCTCAAGGCCTTCTTCGCAGAAGAGACGGTGAACTTCGACGGCACGTACTACCACCTGCACGGCCTCGCCGCTGCGCCCAAGCCCGTGCAGCAGCCACGACCGCCCATCCTCATGGGTGCTACCGGCCCGCGCATGCTGGCCCTGGCCGGGCGTGAGGCAGACATCATCAGCATTGAGGGCAAGCCGGACCCTCCACGCAACCTGTGGGGCGCATCCACCGCGGAGCGCTTCATGGAGCAGTTGGAGGTGGTGAAGCGCGCGGCGGGCAGCCGCTATCACGAGATCGAGATCAGTACCCTGTCGGACATTCAGCTGGGCGACACAACCGATGCTCTGGCGCGGCAGTTTGACCTGGATCGCGCGACGGTGCTGGGCATGCCGGCCGTGTTCACCGGCGAACCAAACGCCGTGATCGACCAGATGCTGGAACGGCGCGAGCGCTACGACATCAGCTACCACGTGGTGGTGAGCCGCAACATGGACGCCGTGGCGCCCATCGTGGCCAGGCTGGCCGGGAAGTGACGCGGCCATGCTGACCAAGGACGAGAACGAGCTCATCACCCGTGTGGGGCCAGGCACGCCCATGGGCGTGCTGTTCCGGCGCTACTGGCTGCCGGCCATGCTCTCGGAGGAGCTGCCGGAACCAGACTGCGCGCCAGTGAAGCTGCGCCTGCTGGGCGAGGACCTGGTGGCTTTTCGCACCACCAGCGGGCAGGTGGGCGTGGTGACAACGTGGTGCCCGCACCGCAACGCCAACCTCTACTGGGGCCGCAACGAGGAGGAGGGGCTGCGCTGCATCTACCACGGCTGGAAGTTCGACCGAACGGGCCAGTGCGTGGACATGCCCAACGAGCCGCCCAGCAGCCGCTTCGCCGAGAAGATTCACCTCACCGCCTACCAGGCCGAGGATCGCGGCGGCGTGATCTGGGTGCACCTGGGGCCGCCCGAGCTGAACGCGGAGATACCGGGCCTGGAATGGACTCACCTGCCCGCGGCGCGGCGCAGCGTCTCCAAGCGCCTGCAAACCTGCAACTGGCTGCAGAACCTGGAGGGCGAGGTCGATTCGGCGCACGCGGCCTTCCTGCACGGCTCCATTGGCCCCGCTGGCATGCTGCCCTACAACGGCAACGACGACCGGCACCCGGTCTTCTCCATCCTGGAAACGAACTTCGGCCTGGCCATCAGCGCACGGCGCGATGCCGGCCCGGACGCCTATTACTGGCGGGTCACGCCCTTCATGCTGCCCAGCTTCACGATCGTGCCACGCGCTCGCGAAGCGAACTACATCTTCACCGCGGCCGTGCCTGTGGACGACGAGCACATGATCGGCCTGACCGTGGTCTGGAGTCCGGACAAGGACGTGCCACCCTTCCCCGCCGTGGAGGTGGACGCGCACTACCAGTCGCTGCGCAACAAGGGCAACGACTACCTGATCGACCGCCAGGAGCAGAAGACCAAGAGCTTCACCGGCATCAAGGGCGTGCGTGTGCAGGACATGGCCGTGCAGGAGGATCAGCGCGGGCCAGTGTCGGATCGCTCCACCGAGCATCTGGGCACCAGCGACCTGGGCGTCATCGCCACTCGCCAGCGCCTGCTGAGGCAGGCCCGCGCGCTGCAAGCCGGCCAGGAGCCCGCCGAGCCGGGCAATCCCAGCGCTTTTCACCTGCGTTCGCTGGCGCTCAACGCCCCCCGTGCCGTGCCCTGGGACGAGCTGATGCGGCAGCACATGTTCCTCGGGGCAGCCTCCGAGATTCGCGCCTAAGTAGCCGAAGCACTCACCCCGACCTCGCACGCGTACTACACTGTGCGCACGACTACTGATTCGTCGGTCCTGAGGAGGCACGGCCATGGCTGTTGACGCCAACAAGACGCCGGAAACGGCGCAGATTGCCCGCATGACCCCGGAGCTGGAGCGCTTTCGGGATGAGTCGCTGGCCCGGTCGGAAGCCGTGCGCAAAAAGTTCCAGCATGACCGCGGCATTTCCTTCGGCCCGCACCCGCGCCAGGTGCTGGATGTGTACTACCCGAGCCGCACGGCCGGGCTATCACCGGTCTTCGTCTTCCTGCACGGCGGTGGCTTCCGCGGCGGTGCGCCGGCCGGCGTGAGCTACATGGCCGAAGCCCTGCTGGATCACGGGGTCACATTCGTGGCCAGCAGCTACCGGCTGCTGCCTGAGGTGAAGTTTCCCGATATGGCTGAGGACGCGGCGCTGGCGCTGCGCTGGGTGCACCACAACATCCGGGGCCATGGCGGCAGCGAGGATCGCGTGGTGCTCTCCGGCCACTCGGCCGGGGCATCACTGGCGGCGCTGGCCGGCTTTCGCACCGGCTGGACGCATCGAATGGGCGTGCCCGAGGACATTGTCAAGGGCCTCGTGCTCATCAGCGGCGGCTACGTGAACCGGCGCGCGGGGGACGACGTGAACACCAGTTCGCCCTACTTCGTGCCCAACCTCACCGAGGCCATCGAGCGCACGCCGGAGAACACCATCGTGGTTACCGCGCAGAACGACCTCCCCTTCTGCCAGCCCGACGCCGATGCTCTGGTGGCGGCGCTGCGTGCCCGCGGCGCCGCGCACGAGTTCATCAGCGCTGTGCCCAACACCGACCACTACTTCGTGGGGCACAAGCTGGCCGATGCGGATGGCGTCATCTTCGCCGCCGTCCGAACGATGCTCAACCTCAAGTAGGGGCCTGCCCCCTGCCGGTTGGCCGGGCAGGAGGCACAATTGAAGACGTGCTCGAAAGCCTGCGCCCCCACCTCGGCGCGGCGGTGCTCGTGTCCAGCTCGTGGTGAGCGCCACGCCTGCCGTGCCGCGGTCATCACGCCACACGCAGGTCGTGGTGGCGGTGGTGTTCGTGATCAGCAACTTCATGAGCGCGCTGGACAGCACCATCGTGAACGTGGCGCTGCCCGCCTTGGCCAAGCAATTCCGCGTGGGCACCTCGCAGATCGACTGGTTGGTCATCGGCTACATGCTCAGCCTGGCGCTGTGGATTCCCGCTTCCGGCTGGATTGGGGATCGCCTGGGCACCAAGCGCACGATTCTGATTGCCCTGGCCGCCTTCACTCTGGCCTCGGCCCTGTGCGGGCTGTCCACTACGCTGGGCGAGCTCATCGCCTTCCGCGTGCTGCAGGGCGTGGGCGGCGGCATGCTCGTGCCGGTTGGCGTCACCATGCTCATGCGTGCCTTTCCGCCGGCGCAACGGGCCAAGGCGGCACGCATTCTGGTGGTTCCAACGGTCATTGGGCCAGCCTCCGGCCCAATCCTCGGCGGCTTTCTGGTGGACCGCTTCTCCTGGCACTGGATCTTCTTCGTCAACGTGCCGGTTGGAGTAGCCGCGCTCATCTTCGGCCTGCTGGCCCTGGAGGAGCAGCGCGAGCCGAACGCCGGGCGGTTCGACCTGCAGGGCTTCATCCTGGCCGGGATGGGGCTGGCGCTAGTGCTGTTCAGCTTCAACGAAGGCCCTACGGACGGCTGGACCTCCGGCACGGTGCTCATCAGCGGCCTGGTCGGGCTGGTCTCCCTGGCGCTGATGGTGCGTGTGGAGCTGCGCAAGCCGCAACCGATGCTCAAGCTGGACCTGCTCACGGAGCGGCTGTTCCGCGCCTGCAACCTGGTGTCGCTGTTCGGCTTCGGCTCGTTTGTGGCGCTGCTGTTTGTGATGTCGCTCTTCCTGCAGCAGGCGCGGGGCGAATCCGCGCTGTCCACAGGGTTGATCACTTTCCTGGAAGCGATCGGGGTGGCTGTGTCGTCGCAGATTGTGGGGCGGGTGTACCTGCGCCTTGGTCCGAGGCGGCTCATGGCCGGCGGCACCGCGGCCATGGCGGTGGTCATGGCCCTCATGGGCCTCACCAACCTCACGACCAGCCTGTGGGTGATGCGGCTGCTCATGTTTGTGGCTGGCTGCTGCATGGCCAACGTGTTCATCCCGCTGCAAACGGCCACCTACGCCCGCGTCTCATCGGCCGATACGGGGCGTGCCTCGGCCATCTTCTCGGCCCAGCGGCAGGCGGCGGCGGCCATTGGCGTGGCTGTCGTGGCCACCGTGCTCACCAGCCTGCTGTCCCCCGCGGGCGGGCTGCTGTCTGCGCCGCCGGTGGCGCAGCTGGCCGCGTTTCAGAAGGTCTTCATGGTGGATGCCGCGCTGTCGGTGATCGCCGCCTTCATCTCGCTCACGATTCGCGACGCCGATGCCGCCAACACCATGCGCGGCGCCTCAACCCGCCGCGTCCGGCGTGAAGATGCTCTCGATAGCCAGGCTGAAGAGGCTGGCCAGGCGGAAGGCCAGCGGCAGGCTGGGGTCGTACTTGCTCGTCTCGATGGCGTTGACCGTTTGGCGCGATACGCCCAGCGCATCTGCCAGCTGCGCCTGCGACCAGTCCCGCTCGGCGCGCAGCACCTTGGGCCGGTTCTTCACCGGTAGCGCCGGTACGCCACCAGGCTGCCAATGCCCCACAACACGGCCCTGAGCGGCCACACAGCGAACCAGCTCACCCGCGGAAAGCCCACGTTCTGCAGGAAGCCGTAGCTGAAGGTCAGCAGCGCCGTGCCCCCGAAGGCGAAGGTGATCGACTCCGCGAACAACTTGCGCTGGAATTCGTCCATCGCCCGACGTGCCGTACAACCGCTGCCAGGCAGAAGAAGCCCGGCACCATGGGCGCCAGCGCCAGCCTGTTGTGCGGGAGCCCGCGAAGGCGCACCGTTGCCGTCGGATCGCGGCAGGGCCGATCAGTCGCTGGCGACCCCGGCGGATGCGGGCATGAACGCCCACACCAGGACCATGCCGAAGAACAGGACCAAACACACCGACAGGACCATTCGCGCCTCCTACACCCGATATGCCAGCTCGCCGTGCTGGGTCACGTCCAGCCCGGCGAGCTCTTCGTGCTCGGGGACGCGCAGACCGATGGTGGCGTCCACCACTTTCAGCAGAATGAAGGTCATGATGCCCGAGTAGGCCCAGCTTGCCAGCACGGCGATGAACTGCTTGCCCAGCTGCGCGGGGTTGCCGTGCAGCAGGCCATTGCCACCGGCCGCGTTCACCGCCACTGTGGCGAAGATGCCGGTGGCGATGGCGCCCCAGGTGCCACCCATGCCGTGCACCGCCCACACGTCCAGCGCATCATCGAAGCCGAAGCGGTTCTTCACCTGCGCGGCGAAATAGCACACCAGGCCAGCCCCAAAGCCGATGATTATGGCCGCGAGCGGTGTTACGTAGCCGGAGGCGGGGGTAATGGCAACCAGCCCGGCTACCGCCCCGGCTGCGCCACCGATAGCGCTTGGCTGCTTTTCTCGGATCCAGCTCAGGGTCATCCAGGTGAGGCCGGCCATGGCCGCGGCGGTGTTCGTGGTGACGAAGGCGTTGGTCGCCAGCCCGCCGCCGGCCGTGAGCGCCGAGCCCGCGTTGAACCCAAACCACCCGAACCACAGCAGGCTGGCGCCCAGGATGGTCATGGTCGCGTCGTGCGGCTCCATGGTCTCCTTACCCAGTCCCAAGCGCTTGCCCAGCACCAGCGCGGCCACCAGCGCGGCCACGCCGGAGCTGATGTGCACCACGGTGCCGCCGGCAAAATCCAGCGCACCCAGCTGATGCAGCCAGCCGCCGGCGCCCCACACCCAGTGCGCGATGGGGTCGTACACCAGGGTGGACCACAGCAGGCTGAAGATGATGAACGACTTGAAGCGCTTGCGCTCCGCGAACGCGCCGGTGATGAGGGCCGGCGTGATGACCGCGAAGAACATCTGGAAGAGCATGTACGTCTCGTGGGGGATGGTGGGCGCATAGGTCGGGTTCGGTGCCGCGCCCACGCCACGCAGGCCTACCCAGTCCAGCCCGCCGATGAGGCCCCAGTGATCCGGGCCAAAGGCCAGGCTGTAGCCGTACAGCACCCATTGCACGCTGATGAGACACAGGATGAGGAAGCTGTAAAAGATCGTGGACAGCACATTCTTCTTGCGCACCAGGCCGCCATAGAAAAAGCCCAGCGCAGGGGTCATGAGCATGACCAGCGCAGCGGACAGCAGCACCCAGGCAGTGTCGCCCGTATCGACCTTGGGCGCGGGCGTGGTGCCCTGCGCCAGCGCCGCCCCGGGCAGTGCGCACATCAGTATGAACGGCAGCGCGCCCAGCGCTGCCACACGCGGAAACCGAGCTATCGGGAAACGAACGGGCGTCGTGTACCTCGCACTAGTGAACCGCCTGCCAGCACGGCTGCCTGCACAAGCGCAATTCAATGCTACGCAGCCCTGGCCGCTTGGGCCTGGTGCAAAGTGCCCTGAAATCGCCGCCGTGATCTGTGCATAGTGCACAGTGCACATGCGAGGGGTTCGTGCACAGTCAGTGCCAGCGTGGGGCAGGCCGGCCCGAAAGGCGGCGTATGATGGGGGCTTCGGCAGAAGCAGGGAACATCGTGGCTGTGCCCGCGAAGTGGGAGGAGAAGCGCAATGCAGATTCGCCGGGTGGTGACCGGGCATAACAGCCAGGGCAAAGCCGTGGTCGCCATCGACGACACCTTGGATCTGGCCGGCAGCCGCCCCGGCACCGGAGCGCGCGTGCTGTGGACCACCGAAGTGTTTCCGGTGGACAACACGGCTGAGGGCGACGCCGCCAACCGAGCCACCGGCACCACACTGGCCAACGGCAGCGTCTTTCGCGTCGTGGAGTTTGGGCCCGGCAACGCCCCGCGCCTGCATCGGACCGACTCCGTGGATTACGCCGTGGTGATCTCCGGGGAGATAGACATGCAGCTGGACGATGGCGCCGAGGTGCACCTTCGCGCCGGCGACACGCTGGTGCAGCGCGGCACCATCCACAACTGGGTGAACCGTGGAACGCAGCCGTGCCGCATCGTCTTCATCCTGGTCGATGCCGCGCCCGTGGCCATTGGCGGCCGCCTGCTGAACGCCGTCGGCTGAAGTCCACCCGCACACACCAACGTCCGACAGGAGCACACCATGAGCGCTGACCGCATCCTGACCACGCACACCGGCAGCCTGCCGCAGCCGCTGGACCTGGCCGAAATGATGGTGGAGTACAGCAACGAGGGCCGCGACGTGCCCGGCCTGTGGGATCGCGTAGACGCCGCGACCAGGGAGGTGGTGGCGCGCCAGGCCAGCATCGGCATCGACGTCCTGAACGACGGCGAGTTTGGCAAAGCTTCCTATGCTGGTTATGTAAAGGAGCGCCTCAATGGCTTCGGCGGGGCGACGAGCAACCCCGGCCGCGTGATGCAGGACCAGGAGGACTTTCCGGACTGGGTGCGCAGCAATGCGCCGCGCATCACCTATCCCGGCAACAACGGCCCCATCAGCGCCAGGGATTCCACGCTGGCTGGGCGCGACATTGCCCGGCTCAAGGCGGCTGCAGCGGGTGTGCACCCGGTGGACGTGTTTATGCCTGCCGCCTCACCGGGCGTGGTCGAGACCTTCATGCCCAGCACCTACTACAAGAGCGACGAGGAGTACCTGGCCGCGCTGGCGGATCACATGCGGGGCGAGTATCGCGCCGTGGTCGATGCTGGCTTCATCCTGCAGGTGGACTGCCCGGATTTGGCGATGTCGCGCCACACGCGCTTCCGCCAGCTTTCGAACGCGGAGTTCCTGAAGGTGGCGCGCCTGCACGTGGAGGTACTGAACCACGCGCTGGAGGGCCTGCCACGGGAGCGGCTGCGGCTGCACCTCTGCTGGGGCAATTACGAGGGTCCCCACAGGAGCGACATTCCGCTGAAGGAGATCGTGGGCGTGGCGCTGGGGGCCCACGTGGGCGCCCTTTCGTTTGAAGCCGCCAACCCGCGCCACGCGCACGAGTGGGCCGTGTTCGAGGACGTGAAGCTGCCGGACGACTTCACCATCATCCCCGGCGTCATCGATTCCTGCACCAACTACATCGAGCATCCCGAGCTGGTGGCGCAGCGGCTCGCGCGGTTCGCCGGCGTGGTGGGGCGCGAGCGCGTGATGGCCAGCACCGACTGCGGCTTCGGCACCTCGGTGGGGCCACGGCACGTGAGCAGCAGCGTGGCCTGGGCCAAGCTCGAATCCCTGGTGGAGGGCGCGCGCCTGGCCAGCGCCGAGCTGTGGAGCAGCTGATCCTCTCTACGCGGGCCGTACTCCGGTGAAGAGCGTGACCGTGCCCAGCAGCAGGGGGCGGTAGCCGCAGCGGGCCAAGCCCGCGCGCTCCAGCCGGGCACACAGCTCCGCGGGGGGTGGCAAGTGCGCCAGCGAACGCACCAGGTAGCGGTAGGCCTCGCGGCGGCCCACCAGGCTGCCCAGCAGCGGCGGCAGCCGGCCAAAGTACAGGTCGAACAGGGGCCGCACCAGCGGGTGCCGCGGCAGCGTGGCATCCAGCAGCGCCACCACCCCACCTGGCCGCAGCACCCGCGCCGCTTCGGCAAAGGCCGTGTCCAGCTGGTCCAGGTTGCGCAGAACGAAGCCACTCACCACGGCGGAGAAGGCGCGCGCGCCAAAGGGCAGGCTGAAGGCGCTGCCGCGCACCAGCCCAGCGCGCCCTGCCAGCCGGGCTTGCGCGCTTCGGAGCATCTTTGCGCTGATGTCGATGCCCACCACGGGCCGCCGGCCAGCCAGCCCCTGCGCCAGGGCGCCCGTGCCGCAACCCAGGTCCAGCACGGGGCCTGGCGGAGCGGCGGCGATGGCGCCCAGCGTCAACCGCCGCCAGCGGCGGTCCTGCCCCAGGGCCATGAGGCCGTTGAGCAGGTCGTAGTGCGGCACGATGCCATCGAACATGGTCTCGATCTGCCGCTGTTCTGGTGGCTGGGGGCGCTCGCTGGGGCGAGGTGTTCGCTGCATGGTGGGCCGTTGAGCCTGACAGATCATAGCGGGCCAGCCTGGCGTGGCATGACCCGCCTGACAGTTACAACCGGGCCGTAAGCTGGGCCAGCACTGCCCAGGTCCGCTCGGACGAGGCGCGATGGTCAGCACCCACAGGGAAAATGGTCGCCGCAAAATCGGTGACTCCGATCTCCTTGAGGTGGAGCAACTGCGCGCCAACCCCATCTTCGTCGCCCACCAGCGCGACATCCGCGGCCGTGGCAGCGCTTTCACGGTCGAGCATAGCCCGATAAGAGGGCAGCTGGCCATAACGCACGAACAGGCGCTCCGCCGTTTCTCGCGCGGCGGCAACATCGTCGGTGACGGCCACCGGCAGGCCAGCGACGATCCGCGGCGCCGGTCGGTTGGCCCGGGCGGCGGCTTCGGTGATCTTGGGAATCGTGAGGCTGGCCAGCGTTTTCGGGCCAGTGACCCAGGTCATGGTCCCCGCCGAATGTGCGCCGGCGAGGTCGAGCATGCGCGGCCCGAGCGCAGCCAGGATGATCGGGCAAGGCGCCATCCCTTTGAAGCCAACTTCCGCGTGGACGTTGAAGGTTTCACCGCTGACGGCGGCCTTGCCCGTGTCGATGAGGGAGGCCAGGACCTCGAGGTACTCGCGCATGTAGTGGAAGGGTTTGACCCAGGGCAGGCCGAAGCGGTTTTCGACCGCCGGCTGGTGTGACAGCCCGATACCCAGCGTGAACCGGCCGCCCGCGGCGCTCTGAACGGCCAGTGCCTGCTGCGCCATGCCCACGGGGTGCCGCAGAAAGACCGGCACAACACCCGTTCCCAGCTCGATGCGTGTCGTGGCCGCCGCGGCCACCACCGCCGAGGTCATGGCGTCGGCGCCGCTGGCGTGGTTGAACCAGCAGCTGGCGAAGCCGTCCTGCTCGGCCTGCTTGGCCTGAGCGGCCAGCTCGTGAACTCCGCGCGCGTCGGACAGCATCAACCCAATGTTCATTGGTAGCCATGATACGTGGCTCATGGCCCTCGTGATCTACCTGGCCGGTCCGCTCTTCTCGGAAGCTGAGCGCGTCCCATAACGGGGGCTCCAAGATCCTGCCTCCTTCAGCGGAAACGCGGTCTGGCCCGTCATTTGCTGGAGCGCGAGGCATCGCAGCCGAAGAATCACCAGCCGGCCAGCCACCCACAACCGACGCGCGGCACCGGCTGAGCTGGCGGCGCTGGATCCAGGAACCGGCCACGGGGCCCGATTTCAACTGGACACGGGCCATAGTGGTGCTGGGTGTGGTGGTGCTGGGCGGGATCGTGGCCGCCGGCATTGGCTGGCTGCTTTCGCAGGTGGGCGAGATTGTCATTCTGGTGCTCCTGGCGGCCCTGCTCACCTTCCTGCTGATGCCGCTGGTGGACTGGCTGCACCGGCGGCGCATCCCGCGCATCTTCGGCGTGTTCATCGCCTACCTCGTTGTAGCGGCGGTGCTGGCCGGCATTGCGCTGGCGGTCTATCCCCCCCTGGCCCAGCAAACCAGCCAGCTCTCGGCCCAACTGCCGGCCGTGATGGCCAGGTTCGCGAACCCTCGCGCCGGCCTGGGTGCGCTGCTGCGACAGGTTGGCCTGGGCGCACAGGCCGATGCCATCAGCCAAGCCGTCGTTTCACGCCTGCAAGCGGCCGGCGCGGGGATTCTGCAGGGCCTGCTGGGCGCCGTGCAAGCAGCTGCCACCGCGGCCGTGGGCTTCGTACTCGTCATCGTGCTCAGCTTCTACCTGCTGGTGGAAGGGCACGACTTCCAGAGGACGCTCGAAGCCACCTTGCCACCGGACAAGCGCGCCACGCTGCAGTGGTTAGAGGCCGCCATCGTGCGCATCGCCGGCGGCTATATTCGTGGGCAGCTGCTGGTAGCGTTGATGGTGGCCGCGCTCGGCGGCCTGGCGGCGTGGATATTCGGCCTGCAGTACCCGGTGGTGGTAGCCGTGCTGGCCGGCTTCTTCGAGCTCATCCCCTTTTTCGGGCCGGTGCTGAGCGCCATCCCGGCGGTCATCATCGCGCTGGTGCAGGGGCCCCTGCTGCGCGTCTTCGAGATGATCGCGGCCTTCATTGTCATCCAGCAACTTGAGTCCAATCTCATCCAGCCTCGCATCACCGGACATGCCGTTGGGCTGCACCCGTTGGCCGTGATCGTCGCCGTGCTCGTCGGCATCAAGGAAGCCGGCTTCTGGGGTGCCTTCTTCGCCGTTCCTGTAACCGGCGTAAGCTGGGCCATCTTCCGGGAGCTGTACGGTCGAGGCCGGCACACCGGCAGCACTTTCACGCTGGAACAGGAGCACAAATGAGCGCACCCGCGTACCTGCCCATCGCCGACTACGGCATCGTGGGCGACTGCCACACCGCCGCGCTCATCAGCAAGGCCGGCTCCGTGGACTGGTTCTGCCCCGGCCGCTTCGATGCGCCGGCCGTCTTTTGCCGCCTTCTGGATGCCGCGCGTGGCGGCTGCCTGAGCTTGGCCGGCCTGGGAGCCTTTCAGCAGCGGGCCTATGAGCCGGGTACGGCGCTGCTGAAAACCACCTTTGCTTCAGCCGCCGGCCCGGCCGGCAGCGGAAGCATCAGCATCACCGACTTTATGCCCATTTACCCGCGCGCACCGCACCGCCGCGGACACGACGTTGGCTCCGCGCACCGCCTCGCGCGCTTGATTGAGCTCTCCAGCGGCGCGGCCAGCCTCACCCTCACCTTTAAGCCGACCTTTGACTTCGCCCGCCAGGCCGCGCTCTTTCGTGAGGACGATGGCGCCGTGCTGGCGCAGGGCGGGGACACGCGTCTGCGCCTGTGCGTTCCCGGCGCCCGGCTCAGTGCCCCGCCTGGCGGAGGGCAGCTGGACATTGAGCTGGCTCTTCGCCCCGGCCAGCCCTGCTGGGTGGTGCTGGATGCACTCGAGCCCGGCGACCAGCCGGCCCCCCCACCGGATGCCGAGCGCTGCCGGCAGCAGCAGGAGGAAACGCGCGCCTACTGGCAGCGCTGGGCAAGCGTGTGCCGCTACGAGGGCCCCTATCGCGCCGCGGTGCTGCGCAGCGCGCTCACGCTCAAGCTGCTGACCTACGAGCCCACCGGCGCGATGGTCGCGGCGCTTACCACCTCCCTGCCGGAAGTCTTTGGCGGCGTACGCAACTGGGATTACCGCTACACCTGGCTGCGCGATGCCTCGCTCACGATCTATGCCCTCACCACCTTGGGCTGGCATGAGGAGGCCACGGACTTCGTGCACTGGCTGCGCCAGACCTGCCGCCACGTGCTTGGGTCCGCCGCGAGCCCGGGCAACCGGCCCACAAGCGACGCCGCCCGGCCGCGCATCATGTACACCATCGACGGTGCGCGCGAGCTGCCGGAGCACGAGCTGCGCCAGCTCGCCGGCTACCGAGACTCCAGCCCGGTACGCACCGGCAATGCCGCGGTCGACCAACGCCAGCTGGACATTTACGGCGATGTGCTGGCCGCGGCCTACCACGCCTATCACCTGGCCCTGCCCGCCACTGAAGCCGCGCGCCACCGCGAAGGCAGCGCTTCCGAGGAGGACGCGCCTGCTCCAGGAACCGCGCCCTCTTCAACAGAGGCTGCCCAGGCAACCGGAAGCATGGCGCCGGACGAGTCCACCTGGCAGCTGCTCTCCAGCCTGGTGAACATGGCGGCGCGAAACTGGGACAAGCCGGATAGTGGAATCTGGGAGCACCGCGGCGCACCGCAACCCTTCACGTACTCCAAGCTCATGTGCTGGGTGGCGCTCGATCGCGGCCTTCGCTTTGCCCGCGAACACGACCTGCCAGCGCCCGTGGATGCCTGGGTGCAGGCTCGCGAGCAGGTGCGGCAGGCCATCCTCACCCGCGGCTACAATGCCGAGCTGGGCGCCTTCACCCGCACGCTGAATGGCCACGACCTGGATGCGAGTTTGCTGGCCATCCCCCGCTTCGGCTTTCTGGCCGCGACCGATCAGCGTGTGCAGTCCACCGTGGCCGCCATCCAGCGCGGCCTGAGCGATCGCGGCTTCATTCTCCGCTACCAGGCGGACGACGCGCTCCCCGGTTCGGAAGCCACCTTCACCCTGTGCACCCTGTGGCTGGTGGACGCGCTGGCGCTGGGGGGCAAGCTGGAGGAGGCGCGGCAGCTTTTCGAGCGCGTGCTCGGCACGATGAGCGATCTCGGCTTGCTCTCCGAGGAGTATCAGCCCGCCACCGGCGAGCTGGCCGGTAACTTCCCCCAGGGCTTCAGCCACATGGCCATCATCGGCGCGGCGCTCAGCCTCAAACACGCCAGCGAGCTCGGACCCGAGCACCAGGCCAGCACCGAGCCCGATCGCGCCCGCCGCCTGGCCAGCACTATGCAGTAGCTCCGCTTCCAGCACCACCACTTTGACCCAACCTCGGGGAGGGCCCCCCGCGGAAGGGTTGCCACGCCCCTCACCCCAGGCGGGCCTGAACCCCCGCGAGCAGGAGCGTCGCCCGTCACTTGACCTCTGGCGGCAGCGAAACCCGGGAGCCGTTCGGCCCTCTCCACGCGGCAGCTATCCGAGCAACATAGCCCCTAAGGAGAATGTCCGAGGTCGGATCCGGGGCCGGCATCACCGTGCGCGGTCGATGAGGTGGTCGATGTCGCTCTTCAGGCGGGCCGGATCTCCACGCCGTGTTGTGAGCTGCGCTGGCCTGTGACTTGCTCGGTGGCCGGTGTGAGGCAAGCGTTCGCCCCGGGGCTGGCCTGGCTGGTGTTCCTCACGGGCGTGTGGCTGCTGCTCATTGGCTCGCTTTCGACAGCCGATGTCGTGCTCGGGGTCATCTCCTCGGCGGCCATGGCGATCGGCATCCACTGGCTGCGCCGTGACACGTCCGCTCTCGCTGCGCGGCCCGCCTGGCTGGGCCAGGCGCTGCCTCTGAGCTTTCGCTTTTTTCGAGATACCTGGTTGGTGTTTGGCCGGCTGGTGCGCCAGTGGCGAGGCCAGCCCCCGCCCGGGACCATCCGCGCGGTCCCCTTTCCCGGCACGTTCACCACCACCAGCCTGGCCATTGGCGGCACCGCCTTCGCCATCGCCGCCAATTCGCTCACGCCGAACGGGATCGTGCTGGACGTGGACAGCCTGGAGGGTCTGGCGCTGCTGCATCAATTGGTGCCTCGGCCGCTCACGGAAACCCGCCGCGAGTTCATCCTGCCGGCATGAGCCCCTGGCTTGCCGCTGCCGTGGCGCTGCTTCTGGGCTTCCTCCCCTGTGGCTGGGTCATCTACCGGCGCACCGCCCTGGATGGCCTCGTCGCGTTGCAGGCAGCTTCCGTTCTGGCGGTCACCGTCCTGCTGCTCTTGAGCCAGGGCTACGGGCTGCCTTCCTTCGCCGATCTGGGCCTGATCCTGATGGTGCTGTCCATCGGCGGCGGCCTGGTATACGCGCGCTTTCTGGAGCGCTGGGTGTGAGCATCGCCATCGACTGCCTGCTGGCCCTCGGCGTTGCGCTGGAACTGCTGTGCACGCTTGGTGTGCTGGCCGCGGATACGCCCTTCGACCGGCTGCACTACCTGGCGCCGCTGCTGCTCGGCCTGTTCGCGCTGGCGGTGGCGCTCACGCTGGCGCAGGGCTTCTCCACGCTGAGCCTCAAGGCCTGGGCGGTATGGGTGCTGGCGGTCATCTCCGGCCCCATCGTGACGCACGCGGCGTCACGCGCGGCACGCGTACGCCAGTTTGCCAGCTGGCAGGTGCTGGAGTCGGAGAAGGCTGAGGCGCGGTCGTGACGGACGTGCTGCAGGCGGCCGCTCTGGTGCTCGCGGCCGTGGGAGGGCTGGCCGTGGTGGTCACGCGCGACGTGGTACGGCAGGCGCTCATGATGAGCTTGTTCGGGCTGCTGCTGGCGATCCTCTTCTTCGCCTTTCAGGCGCCGGACGTGGCACTGTCGGAGATTGCCGTCGGCACCGTTGTGGTGCCGCTGCTGCTGCTGTTGACCATCGCCAAGGTTCGCAACCAGGAGAAAGAGCTGTGAACCCGCGCCAGCGGGGCTGGTTCTTCGGGCTGTCACTTGCCGCGTTTGTGGGCTTGCTGCTGTGGGGCGTATTGGGCCTGCCGCCTCTCGGCCACTATCGCGGCCCCTACGGCGACGCGATTAACCACGCCGTGGTAGCGCAGCGGCACGCCACGGACGCCATCTCGGCGGTGAACTTCGACTATCGGGGAGTGGACACGATCGTGGAGGAGTTCATCCTCTTCGCCTCGGTGGCCGGCTGCACGCTGCTGCTGCGGCAGCAACGCGATGAACAGGAGAACACTGCCCGCACTCAGATGATGGAGGGCCGCATGGGGCAAACCAGTGCAGCCGTCGCCGCGCTGGGCCTCACGCTGGGGGTGCCGGTATCGCTGCTGGGCTGGTATGTCGTCACACATGGCCAGCTTACGCCTGGGGGCGGCTTCCAAGGTGGGGTGATCATGTCCAGCGGGGCAGTGTTCCTGTACCTGGCTGGGGAATACGTGACCTTGCGGCGGTTGAATCCGCCGGCGCTGCTGGAGGTGCTCGAAGCACTGGGCGCCGGAGGCTACATCCTCATCGGCTTCGCGGGCATGGCCACGGGGGCGGCCTTCCTGCAAAATGTGCTGCCGCTGGGGAGCGTGGGGCAGGTGAATTCCGCCGGAACCATCTGGGTGATCAGCCTGAGCGTAGGCGTGGAGGTAGCCGCGGCCTTTGTGCTGCTGACCACCGAGTTCATGGAGCAAGCGCTGGATGTGCGCCAGCGCCGACGCGCATGAGCGTGCTGCCCTGGTTCGTTGTGGTGTGGCTGTTCGCCGTGGGCTTGTACGGCATCGTCACCAGCCGCGATCTCATCCATCAGATCATCTGCCTCACCGTGATCCAGTCGTCGACTTATGTGCTGCTGCTGGCCATCGGCTACCGTCACGGGGCGGCCGCGCCTGTGTTCGCTGCCATGCCGGCCGGCACCCCGGCCGTGGATCCCGTGGTGCAGGCGCTGGCGCTCACCGACGTTGTGGTGGAAGCCACGGTGCTGGCGCTTCTGCTGGCGCTCACCGTGCAGACGCGCAAGCGTTTCGGGACCATCGACCCCCAGCAGCTGCGTGCCCTGCGAGGGTGAGTGCTGCACAGCCTGGCACCCCTGCCGGTTGCCCTGCCGCTGCTTGTGGCTGCCCTGCTCATGGGCTTGTCCCGCTTCACGCCGCGCTGGCTCAACGATGCCGTCGCGCTGCTCACCGGAGCCATCGTCACGCTGATCTGCGTCATGTTGCTGCTGGGCAGCGCCCACCAGCCCGTGGTGTACTGGTTTGGAGGATGGACACCCCAGCACGGCGTGGCGCTGGGTATCGCCTTTGCCATTGGCCCGCTGGGCGCGGGCCTGGCCAGCCTGGCCGCGCTGCTGGTCACGGCAGCCCTGCTCTTCTCAGTGAAGTACTTCGAGGCCATGGGCGCCGTGTACCACGTGCTGATGCTCACATTTTTGGGCGCCATGTGCGGCTTCAGCCTCACCGGCGACCTCTTCGACCTGTTCGTCTTCTTCGAGCTCATGAGCGCCGTGGCTTTTGCACTTACCGCGTATCGAACGGAGGAGAAGGGTCCGCTGCAGGGCGCGCTCAACTTCGCCATCACCAACACGATTGGCGCGTACCTGATCCTGTGCGGCATCGCCCTGGTGTATGCGCGCACCGGCGCGCTGAACTTCGCGCAGATTGGCCGCGCGCTGGGCACCGCTCCTAGCGACGGGCTGGTGACCATGGCCTTTGTGCTCATCGCCTGCGGCTTTCTGGTCAAGGCGGCGATTGTGCCCTTCCACTTCTGGCTGCCGGATGCCCACGCGGTGGCTCCAACCCCCGTGTGCGTCCTGTTTTCGGGCGTGATGGTGGAGCTGGGGGTGTACGGCCTTGCACGCATCTACTGGACCATGTTCGCCGGCCCTTTCGGCCCACACCTGGCCGCCATACGAGCCATCCTCATCGGCTTCGGGGCCGCCACGGCGATCCTCGGCGCCATCTTCTGTCTGAGCGAAGAGCACATCAAGCGCTTGCTGGCGTTTTCCACCATCTCGCACGCGGGCTTGTTCGTCATCGGGCTGGGCCTGCTCACGCCGCTCGGGCTGGCCGGCGCGGCGGTGTACGTGCTGGGGCACGGCCTGGTGAAGGCTTCCCTCTTCATGGGAGCCGGCATCCTGCTCAATCAGTTCCAAACGGCCAGCGAAACCGAGCTTTTCGGGCGCGGGCGGCGCCTGGTGACGCTGGGTGGAGTCTTCCTGGTAGGTGGCCTGGCGCTGGCCGGCTTGCCGCCATTCGGCACCGCCCTGGGCAAGGGCATGATCGAGGCGGCCGCCGGCCAGGCGGGCGATGCCTGGCTCTCCATCGTCATTATCGTCGCCTCCGCCCTCACTGGTGGGGCAGTCCTGCGCGTGGCCGGGCGGGTTTTCCTGGGCCTGGGTCAGCCCGAAGCCCGGCCAGATCAAGCCGGAGCCGACAGTGAAGCGGAGGAACCTGAGTCCGCACGGCAAGCACGCATACCCACGGTGATGATCCTGCCCACTCTGGTGCTGCTGGCCGGGGGGCTGGTCTCGGGGCTGGTACCCAACATTGCCCTGCACACCGAGCAGGTGGCAGCTGCCTTCATGAATGAGCGCGGCTACAGCCAGGTGGTGCTGGACGGTGCAGCTCGCCTGGGGCCAAGTGCGCCACTGGTCGCCACGGGGCCCGATCTGAGTGAGGTGGCCAGTGGCCTGGGCAGCGCCGCGGCGGCCGTGCTGATCGGCCTGCTGGCCGCTTATCGCCGCCAGTTGCCAGCGGCGCTGTGTCGCGTGGCGGCGCGCCACCTGGAGCCGCGCCTGCAGCGCCTGCGCGGCCTGCAATCGGGCGACGTGCGCGATTACGCCACCTGGCTCACCTTCGGTGTAGCAGCCATGGGCTTGGCCTTCGCCTTCGCCGTGCGCTGATGAAGTTTCTGAGCCTCCCTGGGTGATGAGAGCAACAAGCGTGACGCGAGGTAGTGGCTTGGCGCGACGGCATCAGCCCCAGCGATCTTCGCTTGTCAGTGGCGCCCGAGAATGGGCTCGGCGTGCTCAATGTCCGCAAGGGCCTGCTTGAACACCACCTGTTTGAGGTAGGTCTGGTAAGGGATGCCCATCATGGCCGCGGCGCGCTTGACCACGGCAATCTGCTCCTTGCCCCAGCGCAACGTCACCGTGCCGGCGGCGATATCGCGATCCGCCTGCTCCTCCAAGCGACTGACCATCTCCGACATTTCGGCGTCTTCCTCGACGCGGTCAGCAGCAACACTCATCTCGATTGGCTTGGGCAATACTCATCTCCTCGTTTGAAACAGCTGATGATGATCACGGACTGATCGTGTGCATGACGTGTTCAGTAGGTGCAGCGGGTCTCCGTGACCGTCTCATAGCGATCGGTGGCGTCGTTCCAAGGCCCAGTCGTACCCTCGAAGAACGTCCGCACCGCGTCCTCAGGCGTGGTTGCCGTGGCGCAGGGTGATGTGCAGCATCGGAAGGCGCTCAGCGTCGTAGTAGAAGCGGAACCGTTCACCGTTGGCCTCGACGGTGAACGCCTCACGTCGAGCCACTGCTTGATTGTACTGCAAATGTCATTATATTGCCTTTGGCGGAGCTGTAGAGCTAGCAGCCCAAATGGACCTCAATGGTCAACGTGGGCGGCGAAGGGCTCCTCCTCCGGCGGCGGCTGGCCTTCCACCACCACGCGATCCTGGGCCGCGGCTGGCTCATCGAGCTGAGGTCCCTCGGTGAGGTGTCCCAGCTCGTTGCGCCAGCGCACCAGCGCCAGGCCGAGCAGGATGGCCGTGGCGCCGATGATGGCGAAGCGCACCAGCAGCATGGCCACCAACCCTTGCGCTTGCGGCACACCCGTGGCCATGAAGATGGTGACGCCGCTGCCCTCGCTGACGCCAACGTCGGTAGGCAGCGGGTTGAGATTGATCACGGCCAGGACAAAGGCGTAGACAGCGGCCACCTGCAACGGACTGACGTGCGACAGCCCCAGGCCGAGAACGATCACGTAGAGCGTCGCGATAGTGAAGATGAGGGCCGCCGCGGTCAGCCCAGCGGCCTTGAGCAGCAACGGCGGCGAGAGCAAACCCTGGATGCCCAGGAGGAATTGCTCCAGCCCTTCGATCAGGCGCGCGATCAGGCGCCGCGAGCCCGCGCGCGCGTCCAGCCAGTGGATCAGTGGCGGGCTGGTGACCAGCGCCAGGAACCCCAGGAAGCCCAGCAGCACCACCAGGGCAACCGGGCGCAGCCACGGCCAGCCGGAAATGCCCAGCGCCGAAAGGATGACCAGGCAGAGGAAGCTCTCCAGGAGCTGCATGGCCATGGTGGCGGAAAGGGAGCGCGCCACGTTGGCGTCCTCCTCCTGCTTGAGCACCGCATTACTGGCATAGATGCCCCCCGGCACGATCTGCCCCACGTCGCCCACGAGCAGCGCGAGCGCGCTGTGGCGCCAGCGGGCAGCGATGCCCAGGTGCTGAAGCAGCAGCCGCCACTCCACCACGCGCGCTGCCTCGCGCAGCGCGACCAGCGCGAACAGCATCGGCGCCAGAGCGATGGGAAAGGTCCGGAGTTCCATGGCGACCTTGCCCAAATTCGACGTGTGCAGCACGCCGAACAGGAGCAGCAGCGCCAGGACAAAGCCCAGCACCTCTTTCAGCAGCTTGCGGGCAGACGCGCTCACGGCTCCGGTTGCCTCCCCGTGACCCGCGGCACGCTGGCCACCATGCCGGCCGGCTCGCCCGCTTCGCCTTGCCGCGCGCAGCCGCGAATGGCGGTGATGATGCCATTGATGCTGGGATGGATGTGGAAGCGATGGCGGCACAGCACCAGCACCGTCCAGCCCAGCGCGGTGCCGAAGAGCAGCGTGCTGGCGCGAAAGATAAGGATGCCGGCGGCTGCCGGCCCCGCGGCCACGCCCATTCGGGTGAGCACGAACGTGGCCGTGTCCTCGCTGGCGCCCAGCCCGCCAGGCAGGCTCGTGACGACCGCGGCGGCATTGCCAAAGGCATACGCGGCGGTCGCTCCTATCCAGCCGGGCCCGCTGACGCCCAATCCCACCAGCGCAATGAAGAGGCTGGTACCCGCGGCCGCGATGGCCGCCATATCCAGCAGGGAGCCGGCGATGGCCGCGCGGGTGCTGGCCAGCTGCGCCACGTTGCGCCGCAGATCATCCAGACCAGCCAGGTGATGGTCGCGAAATGGCAGGTGGCTCAGCAGGCGAATGCAGGCCCGAGCGGTGGGTTCGTGCAGCATCACCGCGCCGGCGATCACCGAGATCCCGAAGGCTACCCCCAGCAGCGTGCCCGCGAAGGGGATGGAGCTCGCGCCGGGCAGCGCGGCCGGCAGGGCCAGTACGCCGAACAGCAGCTCCTGCACCAGCACCGTAGCCGCCGAGCGCCGGATCAGCGTGCCGTGCTGGCTCTTCTGCAGCACGGGCAGGAGAAACTGGCCGGCGGGAACCAGCAGCGCTGCCTGGGCGCCGGTGAACAGCAGGATGGAATCGATCGCCGAGTTCGGCACGCCAAACGTGCGCAGCAGCAGGTGCCAGCGCAACGCGCGCAGAACCAGGTACACGAGGTAGGTGGCCAGCAGCGGCAGCAGGTAGATGAGGCGAAAGTGAATGGCCGCCGCCGCCAGCTTACCCGGCGAAACAGTCGACAGCAGCAAGTACAGCAGCCCGGCGATCACGAGGAAGGGCAACCATGTGCGCAGCAGCGAGATCAGGCGCGGAGGCAGCCTGGGGAGGCGGACCCTCAACGGTGGCCGTCGTCCGGCGATCGGCGCTGCGCGGGGACCCAGCCACAAATCAGCCGGCCCCGCCTTTGATGGACGAAGCCGGCTGACTGACGCATAGTGGCTTTCATTCTGACGCGGCCAGCAGGCAGGCGAAACCTGTTGGGGGCGACCCCTGGCCCCCTGCCGCGCGTGGTGCGATGTGATTCAAGGCGTGGCAGCGGAGTCAGGATGGAAGAGCTACCGAACCTCCTCCCGGATGGGGGCCGGCCGAACGCTGGCGCCATCGTGAGCGGCGGCGTGCATGGAGCCCATGGGGATGAGCGAGCGCATGTTCTCGGCGTTGATCAACATGGCCGTGGCGGTGTAGAACGCCAGGATGCCCGACGCGATGCCACACCAGCCACCGATTGCTTCGAGCAGCAGGTTGCCGTAGTCGAACACGGAAGCCGCCCAAAAGCCGTATGCCCCGGCCAGTGCCAGCAGCACCAACGCCAGCGCCAGCCCGCGCCTCAGCGCGACGAAGAAGAGCGCCAGCGCAATGTAGCTGAAACAGGCGACCCAGATGCCGTTGATGGGCGCCGCGGCCGCGGTGCCGCCCAGCGTGGCGGGGTGCATGACCAGATCCCAGAACGCGAATGTGGTGTAGAAGGCGCCGAATACACCGAACGCCGTGCCGCTGAACACATCTCCCCGCCGCAATGCCCACATGCCGGCAATGAACTGGGCGATGCCGGCGAAGATGAGCAGCACCGGTACCGTCCACGTAATGTCGCCCGCGGCAAACCAGCCTGTGGCGACGGCACCAACCGTGAATGTGCCCGTGGCCAAACCGAGCAGGCCCAAGGCGCTGGCATCGCCCACCATGGCGCGTGCGCGCACCTCCTCTCGCGTGATCTGATCGAGTGGGATGTCCGCGGGTGAACTGACCGGCCCCGCCGGGGTCCAGTGTTCAATCATCTGAGCCATGATGTCTCGACCTCTCCTGGTCTGAAATGTGGTGATACTCCCAACTTCCAGCAGTGCATAAGCTGTGCCAACCACGCCCTCGCCGCCTCGGGCCTCTGGCTGACCACCGCGCAAACCAGCCGTCTGCACGGCGCCGAGCCCCTTCTGGGATCCCGTTTGATGTCGCGCTGACCACGCG
>JBOGTU010000201.1:0-14518 GCA_050695655.1 Chloroflexota bacterium
GCCCCGTGGATGGAGCGCAGCGCCTGGTGCCAGTCCTCATCAGTCAGGAAGAATTGCGCCACATGCCCGGTCATGAGTGCAAGGTCAAATTGGTGGGAACCGAGGACGGACGTATCACCCTCGACCCAGGTCACATGTTGGTTGGAGTCACGCTTTCGCGCTATCGCCAGCAGTCTGGCCGAGGGCTCAATGCCGACTACCGTTCGATCGGCCGTTGCGAGCAGTTCAGTTATCAACCCAGTTCCGCAGCCGATGTCGACAATTCGGCGCGCATTGAGGTCATCGGCGAGTCTCGTATAGAAGGCCGGTTGCGTCCCCGGCTGGTAAGCATTCATCGCGTCGTAGATCGCCGCGAGCCGTGGATCGGTGAAGTCGGCGGGGAGAACTACGGGCATCGGTCCCAGGCTGCCAGCGTCGCCGCCGCCTTATTCACCGGTCGTACCGTCAAGGAGCTCTCGCGTCGCGTCGGCATGACCTGCATGACGGGCCGTCTCGTTGATGAGATGCAGCAGGACCCAGCGCAGTTCGCGGTCAACGCCGAACGAACACGGCGTGTCGAGGGCCATTTGTCGGACGTAGCTATCGGTGTTCTCGGCCCGGCGGAGATAGGCCTGAATTGCCGAAGCAAGGGTGAGCTCCGGGTCAGACGTGTATTCTGACGCTTCCTTGCTCACGGGACGATTCTGCATGCCACCGCTGATCCATCTCCACTCGACGTTGGTCAGATGATTCACGATGCCGAGGATCGACAGCAGCTTGCCGTCGGGTGTCCATCGCGCAGTTTGATCGTCCAGGCCATTCGCTTTCCGCAGGACTGCGCCGCGCAGATAGGCGAGCCAATTGAGCAGCAATTCACGCTCGTCACTGTTGCCGCGCGGAAAGCCAATCTCTTCGTCAGTTGGTTCCATCATTCCTCTTCTCGGCTCCCTGGTTGGTCTTCGGCTACGTCGGCCTGGAAGCGCCACCGACACTCCTGCAGATGAACCCCTAACCTAACCGCTGAGCCAGCGAGGAATTGCCGAAAGAACACCAAATAGCCTTCCAGTCGTCTAAATCTAAAGGACCACGCCTGACCACTGACGCTCAGTTCGCGCTGTGCGACTATAGTGCAGCGGCTGTAGAGCCGCGAAAGGCGGCTCACGTGGCAGAAGATACCGTAACGATTCGCCTTGATGGCAACGTGCCGCTTGATGTTTTTGCGGTCGCCGTCCGGCATTTCAACGACCTTGTCTCGGCCCTGACCTCGGAGATCGCACCATCGGCCCGGATTTCGTGGCCGCTCGCCGATCTCCAAACAGGCAGCGCACTGATTGCAGCGCGTGGGGTAGCTGCGCGTCCTGAAAATGCTGATCGCGTGGAACGTGTTGTTCGTGCCTTTGCACTTGTAGGGAAGGCGCTGGAAGATGGTCGCCCTATTCCGTATTCCCTGAAAGTGAGTGAACCAGCGAGCAACATCGTTCGCTTGCTCGATGGCGCAATTTCGGCAGTTCGATTTGAGACCGCTTCTGACGACGCCACGGTTGTTTCGCCACTAGGGCCGAACGTGCGGGCAATGCCCCGCGTTTTGAGGGCCTTTGGTGCAGTTGAGGGACGGGTACAGACACTAATGAGCCGCGCAGGCCTGCGGTTCACGTTATTTGACAGCCTCCACGACCGTGCTGTTTCCTGCTATCTGCATGAGGACCAGGCGGAAATCATGCGTGGGGCATGGGGGCGCTGGGCGCGTGTGCATGGGTGGGTGAGTCGGGATGAAGCAAATGGCCGGCCGTTTGCCATTCGCGAGATCAAGAAGGTTGAGGTACTGCAAGATTGGGAGCCCGGCTCCTATCGACGCGCCTTGGGTGTTCTCCCATACGATCCAAAGCTACCTTTGCCAGAGGAGCGATTGAGAAAGCTGCGCGATGGCTGACGCCATTGAATGGCTGTATTGGGATGCAGATGCTTTCGTGTCCTACATTGAAAAGGTGCCTGGGCGCATTGACATCCTGGACGCCCTACTTAAGGACAGCGCCAGTTCGGATTCGCCTCTTCAGATCGTGACATCAACCATTTCCGTCGCCGAAGTAGCGTACATCGCGAGCGAGCGACGAGGACTAGACCCGGCCGTCGAAGCCGCAATAGATGCCTTGTGGGCGGATCGGGACGCCGTGAAGTTCATTGACTACCATCACGGTCTTGGCCTGGAGGCCCGCAGCATGATCCGCGAGGCAGTGTCGACCGGAATTACGGGCCTCCGAGCTGCTGACGCAATTCATTTGGCGAGTGCGAAATCCATTGCAGCTCGGGAGGTTCACACATATAGCGCGGATTGGCCTCGCTTCGCAACCATGATCGGCTGCCCGATCCGCCCGCCCTACGTGCGCCAGCCCATGCTGCCTGCGCACCTATTGCCCAAGGAGCCGCCGTCTAAGTAGTCCCTGCCTAGGCCGCTACATTGTCGATAGCGAAGCCTAACAGACCACCTGCCGCGGGATGGCTCACGCGTGTCATTGCTCAACAGCGCAACCGAGGGGCGAAGTTTTTCGTTGTAGCAGTACGTGCCATTGGATGCGCTGCTGGGAGGCGTTCCCTACCTGCAACGGCTCCCGCCTGAGGAGCTGGAGCACCTGCGCCGCCGCGCCATTGGCCAGGTGTTTCCTCGCGGACGCATCATTTTCTTGGAGCGCGACCCATGCGCCGGGTTGTACCTCATCGAGTCGGGCCGGGTGAAGCTGTTCAAGACATCGCCCGACGGCCGGGAGCAGATTCTTCGCCTGGTAGGCCCTGGTGGCTCGTTTAACGACGTCGCCGCCTTCGATGGCGGTGACAATCCCACGGCGGCCGCGGCCATGGACCGTGTGGCGCTCTTTCTGCTGCCTTCCGCCGAGGTGCAGGCGGCGGTGCGGCGGCATCCCGAGGCCGCGGCGGCGGTGATTCAGGAGTTCGCCAGGCGACTGCGCGAGATGGCGGACCTGGTGGAGGACTTATCCTTTCGACATGTCACCAGCCGCGTGGCCAAGCTGCTGCTGCAGTACGCGGATCAGCGCGATGGGCCTAACCCACGCACGCGGCTGACGCAGCAGGAGCTGGCCGCGATGGTGGGCTCGGTGCGCGAAGTGGTGGGCCGGTCGCTGGCCGCGCTGGAACGGGAGGGCGCCATTCGCATCGACCGCGCGCGCATCGTCATCACCAACCGCGACGTGCTGCGCCGCCTGGCCTGAGCTCGCGCGCGGCGCCCACGCGCGCTTGTGCGAGCACCTGATGCCGCCTGCCAGGGGCACCATCGCCGCGCTGTGCGACGCGCTTGCGGAGGAAGTGCAGGCCATCCGCTCCTCTGGTGCCGGGCGGCGCATCAGCCTCACTCAGGGGCGGGCGCTGGGCCGCGGTGAGCAGTGGGTGTATGCCTTCAGCACCGACAGCGGCCTCACCGTGCCGGACGACTCGCCCGCTCAGCTCGAGCTGGCGGGCGCCAGCCGGCGCATCCCCTGCCAGGTGCTGGGCTGCGGCAACTTCGAGGTCACACTGGGCTTCGGCAGCGCGCTGCCGGCGGAGGCGCTGACACACGTGCTGCTGCTGCTCGACCCCTCGTTTCTGCTGGACGCGCTGGCGCTGCGGCTGGGCGAGCTGGATCCGGACGACTGCACGCTGGCGGAGCATCTTTTCTCGGGCACCATCAGCGCCGCGCGGCAGGCACCGCCGCTGGCCTGGCCGGAAGGCTTGAACGAATTCCAGTTCGCCGCGGTCCAGGCCGCCGCCAGGCAGGACGTGACCTTTGTCTGGGGGCCGCCGGGAACAGGTAAAACCACCACCCTGGCGCACATCGCCCAGGCGCTCGTGCAGCAGGGGCTGCGCGTACTGCTGACGGCCGCGACCAACGTTGCCGTGGATAACGCCACGCTGCGCACGGCCGAGCTGTTGGGCGAGGAGGGCCTGGTGGTGCGCCTGGGCACACCGCGCCTGGCGGCACTGCTGGAGCGGCCCCTGCTGCAGCTCGATGGGCTGGCCCTGGCCACCGCGGGTGCCGTCGAGGCCGAACGGCTGGCGCTGGTCCAGCGCCGCCATGAGCTGCTGCACGGCGGTCCAGAGCCCAGCCAGGATGATGCGCAGCTATCCCTGTTCATGCAGCTGCCCGGCGCGACGCGGCAACGCCCGCACCGGGCAGCCTCGGCCTTGCGCGCGCTGAGCGCCGAGCAGCTGGAGGAGCTTGAGGCGGCGGAACATGACCTGCGCCGCCGGCTGGACGAGGCTCGTGGCCGCGCCTTGAACAACGCGCGCGTCGTCACCGCCACGCTCTCACGCACCTTTCTGCCGGGCCCGGTGGCCGGGCAGACGTTCGATGCGGTGCTGATCGATGAAGCCAGCGCGGCCCCCTTGCCGGCGGTGTTCTTCGCCAGCGCGCTCGCCCGGCGCAAGGCCGTGGCGCTGGGCGACCCCAAGCAGCTCCCCCCGATCGCGGTCGCCAATACGCCTGCCGCCAGCCGCTGGTTGAAGCGGGACATCTTTCAGCAGGCGGGCTTGGACGATGACGATGCCCGTGCGGTGCTGCTGCGGGAGCAGTACCGCATGCAGCCGGGCATCTCGCGGCTGGCCAACGCGCTGGTGTACGGCGGCCGGCTCATCGACGGCGTGCCTCCCAACGGGGAGCCGGCGGTGCACCTGCTGGATACGTCAGATCTGGAGGTCGAGTGCGAGCGTCCACCCACCGGCTCGCGCCGCAACATCCGCCACGCGCACCTGGCAGTGGAAGCCGCCGAAGCGTGCCTGCGCGGCTTCCCGCCTGGCGCGGGCACGCCGCTCGCTGGCGGTTTGCCGTGGCCACGGGGGGCGGAGGGCGGGGTCGCGCCTCCCACTCAGTTCTCGCCCGCTGATGATGCCCGCGCGTCGGGGGAACCTCGCCGCGTGGGCATCATCGCCCCCTACGCGGCCCAGGCGACCCTCATCTGGCGCCTGGTGCGCGAACGTGGCCTGGACGGCGCCGTGGACGTGGGCACCGTGCACCGCTTTCAGGGCCTGGAGCGCGAAGTCATCGTGTTCGATACCGTGGAAGGGCCACCGTTGCGCCCAGCACCCTTTGTCGCCGGCGGACCTGGCTCAGAAGCCATGCGCCTCATCAACGTGGCCCTCACTCGCGCCCGCTCCCAGCTGATCGTGCTCGCCGCCGTGGATCACCTTCGCGCCACCCTCCAGCCCCGCGCCACCCTGCGCCACTTGCTGGATTTGTTGCCGAGCGACCGGTGAGCCGGCCGGGTGAGTGCCACTGGCGGAGGAACCGCCTGGTGCTTGGCAGATGCGATTCCGCGGGCGCGCCGGCGCCGCTGTATTTCGCGCACGTGCCTCCTCGGTGCGCACCTGGCCCCTGAGGCCCCGGTGCCCCGAGGAGAGCGTCCGCGTAAGGCTGGACGCTTAGGGCCGAACCACCTCGGTTATGTGGTTGCCCGCTGCTCTCGCTGGACCGCTTGCTGCTGGAGGAGCACGTAGTTCTGGCAGCGCTGGCAAAGCCAGATCATCTTCTCTTCCGTCTCCCACCACGGCGAGACGAAGTTCTCGTCCCCGCAGCGCTCGCAGGTCCCCTTCTTTCCCTGTCCTTCGGGCATGTTTCCTTGGTGATTCCCCCCTGGAGATACTGAATTGAAGTGTAGCTCAGGCTCGCAGGATCTCAGGCGATTCGGGAGAGCCTTTCTCTTAAGAACGGGCGGGCACAGCCAAGTGTTTCGGCCATTTTGCTCGGCCGTTCAGCTCGCGGGCGAAAGGTTGGGAAAAGTGAAGTCGTGCACCAGGCCCCACTCCTGTGGGGGCCAGTAAGATATCCAGGCGCGGCCGATCACATCGTTCGCCGGCAGCGGCCCCCAGGCGCGCGAGTCGCTGCTGTTGTTGCGGTTGTCGCCCATCACGAAGTAGTCGCCCGCCGGCACGGTGACGCGGGGATAGTTCGAAGCCATGGGCCCGTTGATGTACGGCTCGCTGATCACGTTGCCATCCAGCACCAGGTGCTGGCTTTGCACCGCGATGGTGTCGCCCGGAAGGCCGATGACGCGCTTCACGAAGCTCTCGCTCGGGTCCAGCGGGTAGTGGAACACGATGATGTCGCCCCGGTGCAGGGCCGTGAAGTGCAGGCCGATCTTGTTGACGATGACGTACTGGCCATTCTGCAGCGTGGGCTCCATGCTGAAGCCCTCCACCTTGTAGTTCTGCACCAGTACGCGCACGCCCACGAAGATGAGCGCCGTGAGCACCAGCGTTTCGATGACCTCGCGCAAAATGCCGTGGCCACGCGTCGCCTGTTGGGTGGGATGGAGGCTGTTGGTGTGAAAAGCCGAAGGCCCGGGCGCAACTGCCTCCGAGCCGTGCTCGGAGTCGTCCATTGCAGTGGATTATAGCCACGCCGAGGCAAGCGGGCGGCGCAAAGACCCAACCAATCCTTAACCTTGCCCTTAACTCGGGCTGCATCTCAGGCCAGTAGTGTTGCCGGCAAGAAGCACAGAGTTCTGAGCTGGAGGGCGCCATGGCCATCGATCCCGACACCACACGTAAGGTGGGCCACCTGCTGCGGCGAGCGGGTTTTGGCGCCGCACCCAGCCAGATCGCTGCCTATGCCGCCAAGGGGTTGCCCGCCACAATCGACGCGCTCGTCAACTATGGCCAGACTCCCAACCCCCTTGATGCCACCCTCAACCACGTGCAGGGCGACCTGATCGACCTGCACAACCTGCTGGATGTCCAGACCTGGTGGATCTATCGCATGATCCACACCACCCGCCCGCTGGAAGAGAAGATGACGCTCTTCTGGCACGGCCACTTCGCTACCGCCAACTACAAGGTCAACAATCCGGCCTTCATGCAGCAGCAGAACGTCACCCAGCGCAGCCTGGCCCTGGGCAGCTTCGGCGACATGATGACCGCTATGGCCAAGGACCCCGCCATGCTCATCTGGCTTGATGGCGCCAGCAACCGCAAGGGCGCGCCCAACGAGAACTTCGCCCGCGAGATGATGGAGCTGTTCAGCGTCGGCATCGGCCACTACACGGAGGACGATGTCCACGCCGGCGCCAAGGCCTTCACCGGGTGGAATCTCAATCGCCAGCAGGGCACATTCCAGTTCAACGCCCGCCAGCACGACACCAGCGCGAAGACGTTTCGCGGCACGACCGGCAACCTCAACGGCGACGACATCATCAAAAACGTTGTCGCCGATCCGGCCACGGCCCAGCAGCTGGCGCTCAAGCTGTTCACCTTCTTCGCCTATGACCACCCCGACCCGGCGGTCATCCAGCCCTTCGCGGATGTGTACCTGAAGAGCAACCTCGCCATCAAACCGGTGGTGCAGGCGATCCTCAGCTCTGACGTGTTTTACTCCGAGCAGGCCATGCAGGGGCACCTGAAGAGCCCGACCGAGTACGTGCTGGGGTTAGTCCATGGGCTGAATGGGCAGGTCGGCGAACGCAACCTGGCCATCGCCCTGCGCAACATGGGCCAGGAGCTGTTCAACCCGCCAAACGTGGGTGGCTGGCCAGGCGGGCCGGAGTGGATCGATGCCGGCACCATGGCCGCGCGCTTTAACTTCGGCGCCCTGCTGAGCGCCGCGCAGAAGGGCGCGGCCGGCGGCGGCTTCATTGACCCCGAATCCCTGGTTCAAGCGGCGCAGCTCACGGACTGGGGCAGCATCGTCGACCTCTTTGGGGGCAGCCTCACCGCGGGGCTGACCGATGCCAGCAAGGCCGCGCTGGCCAGCTACACCACTGGCACGGCCAGCGGGCAAAACCTCAGCGTCAAGCTGCGGGGCCTGCTGCACCTCATCTCCATGACTCCGGAATATCAGGTGGCATAGGGACAATGAAACTTTCACGACGCACCTTCATCACCAGTGGGGCGGTGGCCCTGGGGCTAGGCGCGGCGGCGCGCCTTGGCTATGTCGCGGGCGGCAGCGGCCTACCTTCGGGCTTGAGCTCGGCCCTACCCATGGAGTCGGACCCGCCAGTCGCGGCCGCCGCGGCCATGGCTCCCTCCGCCGCTCCGGTGCCAGCCAGCGCCGCGCCAACCGCCGCGGCGCAGAACCAGCCGAAGAGCCTGGTTGTGGTGCAGCTGGCGGGCGGCAACGATGGCCTGGCCACCGTGCTGCCCTACCAGGATCCACTGCTCGCCTCAAACCGCCCCTCGCTCGCCTTTGGCGCCGATCAGGTGGTTGCCCTCAACAACACGGTGGCGCTGCACCCCAACCTCAAGGGGCTGAAGCCACTGTACGACCAGGGCAAGCTGGTGGTCATTCAGGGCGTGGGGTATCCCAACCCCAACCGGTCGCACTTCGAAGCGATGGACATCTGGGCCACCGCCAGCCCGGACAAGCCCATGACCACCGGCTGGCTGGGCCGCTACCTGGACGCGGCACATCTCGCCGCCAGCAATCCCTTCAATGCCGTGAACGTGGGCGGCGCCACGCCCTTTGCGCTCAAAACGCAGCAGGTGGCGGTTCCCAGCATCCAGAGCGCCGAAGCCTTCACGCTGCGCGCTAATCCTCGCCAGCCTCAGGATACTCAGGCGCTGATGGCCGCGTTCAACTCCATCTACCAGCGCGGCCCAGGTGGGGTGCCCTACTACGGCGTGGTGGATGGCGTGGAGGCCAACACGGTCGCTGCCGCCGCTTCGCTCAAGGACCTGGCAACGAAGTACCACTCCAGCGTCAACTATCCCCAAACAGCGTTGGGCAAAAGCCTGCAGCAGGTGGCTGAACTGATGACCGGCGGCTTCGGCACGCGGGTCTATTACGCCAGCACCGGCGGGTTCGATACCCACGCTGGTGAAAAGCCGCAACACGACCGGCTGATGACCGAGCTGGGCGATGCCGTCGCTGCTTTCTATCAAGACCTCCAGCTGCACGGGCTCAGCCAGAACACCATCCTCATGACCTGGTCAGAGTTCGGCCGCCGGGTAAAGGAGAACGGCAGCGGCGGCACGGACCACGGCACCTCGGCGCCCATGTTTGTCCTGGGAGATGCGCTGAAGGGCGGAGTGCTGGGCGATCAGCCCAGCCTCTCCAAACTCGATGCGAACGGTGACCTGACCTTTGGCATCGACTTCCGTGCCGTGTATAACACCTTGCTCAGCAGCTGGCTCGGCATGGATGGGCAGGAGGTGCTGGGCGCCCACTTCGACACCCTACCCCTCTTCAAATAGGGCGTTCCCACTTCCCACTTCTCACCCTCGCGCCTCATTCACGCCGGTATACTGCTGAGCAGTGGAAGCGTCCGGCCGGGTGGTTGTCACCGGGCTGGGGGCGGTAACGCCCCTGGGAAACGATCTGGCCAGCACCTGGAGCGCGGCCATCTCAGGCGCCTCGGGCGCCGGGCCCATCACCCTGTTCGACGCCTCGGAATACGGCACCCGCATCGCTTGCGAGGTCAAGAACTGGGACCCCTCGCTCTACCTCGAACACAAAGAGATACGCCATACGGATCGCGTGGTGCAGTTCGCTATTGGCGCCACAAAACAGGCGCTGGGCGACTCCGGCCTGACGATTGACGACACGAACTGCCACGACGTGGGCGTGCTGGTGGGAACCGGCGTGGGCGGCATCGGCACCCTGTCGGATCAGTTGAAGCTGCTGTTTGAACGGGGGCCCAGCCGCGTGAGCCCCTTCCTCATCCCTATGTTCATCAGCAACATGACCTCCGGACACGTGTCCATGGTGCTGGGTGCGCGCGGACCCAACTTCACCGTGGTGAGCGCGTGCTCCACCAGTGCCCACGCCGTGGGTGAAGCGGCGGAGATCATCAAGCGTGGCGATGCCACCGTCATGTTCGCCGGCGGCGCCGAGGCGGCCATCGTGCCGATTGGCGTCGCGGGCTTTGTGGCCGAGAAGGCCATGTCCACCCGGAACGACGATCCTACCGCGGCCTCGCGCCCCTTTGACCTGGGCCGCGACGGCTTTGTGATGGGCGAGGGCGCGGCCATGCTGGTGCTGGAGGATTTGGCGCACGCGCGGGCGCGCGGCGCGCACATCTACGGCGAGGTGCGGGGCTACGCCGCCACCGCGGACGCCTATCACTTCACCGCGCCGCTGACCGATGGCGCCGTGCAGGCCATGCGCCGCGCACTGAAGCGCGCCCAGCTGGATCCGTCGGAGGTGGATTACCTGAACGCCCACGGTACTTCCACGGACATCGGCGACAAGAGCGAGACCGCGGCCATCCACACCGTGTTTGGCGAGCATGCCGGCAAGCTCGCGGTGAGCTCCACCAAATCCATGCACGGCCACCTCTTAGGCGCGGCCGGCGCGCTGGAAACAGTGCTGTGCCTCATGGCGCTGGACCGCCAGGTGATCCCGCCGACGATCAATTACGCCGAGCCGGATCCCGCGTGCGATCTCGACTATGTGCCCAACACCGCGCGCCAGGCCAAGCTATCGGTCGCCATGAACAACGCCTTTGGTTTTGGCGGCCACAACTCCTCGCTCATCCTTCAACGCGTGGCGAACTGAGGCTGGCCGCGACCGAAGGATCGGCGATCGGCGACCCGGCCAGGCCGGCGCCCGGCAACCTGGAGGCGTTGGAGCAGCGCCTGGGCTGCCACTTCGCCAACAGCCAGCTGCTGTTGCAGAGCCTGGCCCACCGCTCTTACCTGAACGAGAACCCGAATTTCCGCCTCGGATCGAACGAGCGGCTGGAGTTCCTGGGCGATGCCGTGCTGGCGTACGTGTGTGCCGAGTATCTGTACCAAAGATTCCCTACCCTGCAGGAGGGAGAGCTCACGGCGCTCCGCGCGGCAGCGGTGAAGGCGGACACGCTGGCCAAGTTTGCCAACCAGTTGCAGCTGGGCCAGTACCTGCTGCTGGGCCGGGGCGAGGCGAAGGGCGGCGGCCGCACGCGCCCGCTGCTGCTCTCCAGCGGCTTTGAGGCCGTGATCGGCGCGCTGCTGCTGGATGCCGGCCTGCCGCCAGCCAGGGAGCTGATCGTGCGCTTCCTGGCGCCGGAGCTGGAGCTGATCGTTGCCGAGAGCCGCCAGCAGAACCACAAGTCGCTGCTGCAGGAACTGGCCCAGGGCCAGCGCCTGTCCACCCCCGAATACCAGACGCGCGAAACGTCAGGCCCGGAGCACGCGCGCGAGTTCACCGTGCAAGTGCTGGTGGGCGGACAGCTGGCCGGCAGCGGCGGCGGTCGCAGCAAGCAACAGGCGCAGCAAGCCGCCGCGTGCGACGCCCTGGAGCACACCACGCGGTGGCTGTCCGCGGCGGCCCCGAGCTGAGCCGACGGTGCACTTGATGCGCATGCCGGGCGCTGAGATGTGCGTGGGCTCCAGGGAGTGCCTGTGCGCTGGGCGTGGCGGCGAATATCCAGCGGGCATGGGGCATGACCGTCCCCGCCAGCACCGCTGTCGCGGCGGTGGTGTCCCTGGCTGCACTCAATCCAGCCGAGCTTCTGCCACCGCCTCGGGCCGCGCGTTCCGCGTATGGCGTTCCGGTCAAACTTCTTGGCCTGTTGCTCCTGCAGGGAACGGTGCGAGCGTGCGATGACGCCCCTGCAGTACGTGTTGGACCCGGCTCCGCCCGCGTTTCGCTACCTCTGGCCATGGGTCGTTTTTCTGGTGCTGGTGCCCATGGCGGGCACCACGCTGGCCTACCTGATGGAGGAGCGCCATCACAAGCTGGCCGCCATCACCCGCGTGGCCAGGCGCCTGCGCGATGCCAGCTGGGTACTGGCCGTGGTTGGGCTCATCCTCATTGGTTTGCGCGTGGGCGATGGGCAGTTGCCGCTGGTGCGCTCGCGCATCGTGCTCTACGCGGTGGCGCTGGCCTACCTGGCGATGGCCATCTGGTTCGGGTACTACAGCGCCGTGGTCGCCCCGCGCCTGGATGCGGCCCACCGGGAGAGACTGCTGCGCCGCCAGTACCTACGCGGCTCACGCCGCAAGCACTGAAAGCGCCGTCCTGGGAGCTGCCCACGCGGGCAGGATTTGAGCATAGCAGAGGGTCTCTGTTTGGTAAAATGAATGAGAGGAACAGCCAGACCCGTTTGAACGTTATCGACACTCTTTCCGCCGGCTTCAGCACGGCGAACCGCCGGCTCGGGATTTTGGCTATCCCCGTTGCCGTGGATGTGTTTCTGTGGCTGGGGCCAAAGGTTGTACCTGGCCCGAGCATGACCCAGTTACTGGAGCACAGCCTGCCCTCGCAGTACGTTGCTTCCACCGCTGGCCTGCAGCAGCTGGTGGCCGGCTTCAACCTCTTCTCCGTGCTGGTGCTGTACATCCCCAGCCTCATCGTGCGGCTGGGCAGCATCGGCCCCCTGGCGAGCGCGGCCCCGGTAGCGGCGGTGAACAGCGCCGGGATGTTCGCGCTGGCGGCCGTGGGCGTGGGTTTGCTGGGCCTGTGGCTGGGCTGCCTGTACATGGGGCTCATGGCCCAGGTGATTCGCGATGGGCGCACCAATCTAGCCGCCCTGGCGCTGTCCGTGTGGCGCTACTGGCGCCGCGTGGTGCTGTTTCTGTTACTGGTGGCGGCCGTGCTGGGTGCCAGCGCCGTCCCGCTGGGGCTGGCGTACATCGTGCTGGCCGCGCTCAACCCGGCCGCCGGCGAATTTCTGGCCCTGTTGGTGGAGATTGCGCTGGTATGGGCGCTCATCTACCTTTACTTCGCCGTGCAGGCGGTGATCCTGTCGGACGTGGGCCCTGTGCGCGGCATCCGCTGCAGCATGCTGGTGATTTCGCACAACTTCTGGGCCTCACTGCTGTTCATGGCACTCAGCTTCCTCATCACCATGGGGCTGCCCATCATCTGGCAGCTGCTGGCCGGCAGCCCGCCTGGCCTGATCATCGGTATTGTGGGCAACGCGTACATCGGTACTGGCGTGGCCGCGGCAGGATTCCTCTTCTTGCAGGACCGGCTGGAGCGCGTGCAGCAGGCCCCCCGCGTGCAGACCGCAAAGGAGATTGAATGATCGACCCCATCTCGTCGGCCTCGGCGGACGATGCCCCCGCGCACAGCAGTTCCTCCTACAGTGCCAAAGACATCCAGGTGCTGGAGGGCCTGGAGGCGGTGCGCCGCCGCCCCGGCATGTACATCGGCAGTACGGATGTGCGCGGGCTGCACCACCTTGTGCGCGAACTGCTGGATAACAGCGTGGACGAAGCCATGGCGGGCGAGTGCGACACGATCGACATCACCATCGCCGAGGACAGCCGCGTGACGGTGATCGACAACGGCCGTGGCATTCCGGTGGATACGCAGCGCCAGCTCAAGAAGTCCGCCCTGGAGGTGGTGCTCACGGTGCTGCACGCCGGAGGAAAGTTCGGCTCCGGCGGCTACAAGGTGTCGGGCGGGCTGCACGGTGTGGGCGTGTCCGTGGTGAACGCGCTGGCCAGCTCGTTGCGGGTTGAGGTGCGGCTCGACAACAAGCTGTGGTTGCAGGAGTACGAGCGGGGCATTCCCAAGGCCCCCGTCACGGCCATCCCCGAGGCGGACGGGCGCGTCTTTCGGACCATCGGCCGCAAGGAGCGCCCCGGTGGCGCCACCGGAACAGCCATCAGCTACATGGCCGACCCAGCTATTTTTCACGAAACGGCCTACGAGTACGGGCCCCTGGCGCAATGGTTCCGTGAGATGGCCTACCTGAACCGCGGCCTCACGCTGCACTTCCTCGATCAGCGGGCGGACCGCGAAGAGACCTTTTACTTCGAGGGCGGCATCGTCTCCTTCGTGCGGCACCTCAACAAGAACAAGACGGTGGTGCAGCAGCGGCCCATATACGTGGAGAAGACGGTGGATGGCACCCAGGTCGAGGTGGCCATGCAGTACAACGACTCCTACGTGGAAACCGTCTACAGCTTCGCCAACGACGTGAATACCGCCGACGGCGGCACCCACCTCACCGGCTTTCGCACGGCCCTCAGCCGCACGATCAACAACTACTCCCGTAAGCATGGCCTGCTGAAAGAGCAGGAGGCCAACCTCACCGGGGAGGACATGCGGGAGGGCCTCACAGCCATTGTGAGCGTCAAGCTGCAGGAACCGCAGTTCGAGGGCCAAACGAAGGGCAAGCTGGGCAGCGCCGAGGTGGTGAACCAGGTGGCCGGCGCCGTGTCCGACGGGCTCATGGCCTTCCTGGAAGAGAACCCCGCCGACGCCAAGCGCATTGTGGACAAGATCGTGAACGCCTCCCGCGCCCGCGAAGCCGCGCGCAAGGCGCGGGAGCTGGTGCAGCGCAAGGGCGCGCTGGACACATCTACTTTGCCCGGCAAGCTCGCGGACTGCTCGGAGCGCAACCCGGAGCTCTGCGAAATCTTCATCGTGGAGGGCGACTCCGCCGGCGGTTCCGCCAAGCAGGGGCGCGATCGGCGCTTTCAGGCGATCCTGCCGCTGCGCGGCAAGATCCTGAACGTGGAGCGGGCTCGCGCGGACAAGATGCTGGATTCGGAGCAGATCAAGAACCTGATCACCGCCATCGGCACCAACTTCGGCGAAAACTTCGAGGCGGAGAAGCTCCGCTACGGCAGGGTCATCATCATGACCGACGCTGATGTGGATGGCTCACACATCCGGACGCTGCTGCTC
>JBOGTU010000202.1:0-6993 GCA_050695655.1 Chloroflexota bacterium
TCCTTGGCGATCTTGCCGCTGATCTGGCCGCTGTCGACCAGGCGCAGCAGGTCCGCCAGCTTGCTGGGCGTCACGAGGCACTGGCCCAGCTCAGCGCCGTTCACCTTGAGCAGGCGGGTGAGCTCGCCAAGCAGCCACGTGGCCACCTGTTTGGGCTGCTGGTAGCCGGTGAAGAGGGCCGACTCGAAGAAGTCCGCGTAGGCAGGATCGTCGGCCACAAGCTGCGCGGCATCGTCCGGCAGGCCCAGCTCGCCCGTGTAGCGCGCGCGCTTCTCCGCCGGCAGCTCCGGCAGGCGGCGCTTGATGCCTTCGATCCAATCTGCCTTCAGGAAGAGCGGCGGTAGATCCGGCTCGGGAAAGTAGCGGTAATCGTTCGCGTACTCCTTGCTGCGCTGCGACACCGTGATGCCGCGCGCATCGTCCCAGCCGCGCGTCTCCTGGGCAATAGTCTCACCCCGATCCAGTGCCTGGCTCTGCCGCTCGAACTCGTAGCGGATGGCGTGCTCAACGGCGCGGAAGGAGTTCATGTTCTTCACTTCGACTTTGCGGCCGAACTCTGTCGACCCGCGCGGACGCACCGAGCAATTGGCATCGCAGCGGAAGGAGCCCTCTTCCATGCGCGCATCGGTGACGCCCAAATAGAGCAGGATGTTGCGGAGCGTGCGCAGATACGCGCCCGCCTCTTCGGCGGCTCGCATGTCCGGTTCGCTCACAATCTCCAGCAGCGGCACGCCGGCGCGGTTGAAGTCCACCAGGCTGGCGGGGGCGCCCGTTTCATCAGCGCGGTGAATGAGCTTGGCGGTGTCCTCCTCCTGGTGGGCGCGCGTGATGCCAATGCGTTTCGTGCCGCCCGATCCATCCGGCACGTCGAGCCAGCCGCCCAGGTTCACCGGCAGATCCATCTGGGTGATCTGATAGCCCTTGGGCAGATCAGGATAGGTGTAGTTTTTGCGGTCGAAGCGGGTGAGCTTGCCGTTGGGCAGGTTGGCGACGTCGGAGTGCAGAGCCAGCCCCACCATCACCGCGAACTCGATGGCGCGCTCGTTGATGACCGGCAGCGAACCGGGCAGCGCCAGGCACACGGGGCACACCTGCGTATTGGGCGCCTTGCCGAACCAATCCGCCGAGCAGGAGCAGAACATCTTGCTGCGCGTACACAGCTCCACGTGCACCTCCAGCCCAATAACGAGCTCGTACCTGTCGGTCCCCAGCGCCGGCGCGCGCGTGCCTACTTCAACAGCCATGATGCTGCATATATTGTAAAGGGGCTGCAGCGGCTGGACTCGCGGAGGCGCAGCTTGAGCAGGCGAATGAGCACTTGCGTCGTGGCCAACGGCTGCCTGGACAACGGGATCGTCAGCGGAGGGCAACGCTGCCCAGGTCCACCGACTCATCGGTCGATCCGTGGCCGGAGATGATTTTCAGCTTGTGACCGTTGCTGGCCAGGTAGAGTCCGGCTCGCAAAATGTAGCGGCCGGGAAGAAGGCTGTTCGGGATGATGACCGGGTGATAGGTGGAGCTGGTCTCGCCCGGTTTCCAGCGCGGCGCGTAGTAGCCGCTGCCATCGATCAACTCCTCGTCGGCCTGGGCAACGGCATGGCCCTTGCCATCCAGGAGATAGAGGTACGCCTTGATCTCCTCTGGTGGTGGCTGGGCCACCTGCCAGGTCATGACCGCCCAGGGCTGCCGATCGACTCCAAAGGCGTAGCGGACCAGGGTCAACCCATTTTGGAACTCAATGTGAGCTGGCTGGAAGCGAGGGGCAGCAGGCGCAGGCGCGCCCGCCGGAATGTCGAATGATTCCAGGTCCCAGCGCCAGAACTGGTACTCGCCCGTCCGAACTCCCCAGCGGTTCAGCTCGAAGGGAATCCAGCGCTGGGGATCACCGTGCCCATCGAACCAGTGAACGAAAAAAACCTCGCGCCTTCCCTGCACCGCGGCCGGAACCAGCCGCTGAGACTGGTTGGGATTGTGGAGATAGAGCGAAGGCGGATCGCCTCGCAAATAGTAGTTGATGCCTTGCACCCAGGCGTCGGACAGCACGACAGCTGACTCCCTCCGTGTGTTGGCCGCGACAAACTGCGCCACTCCGCGATCGTCATCCTTGCGGTAGTGAGCGTCAGTGAAATAGGCATGATCGAAGCGCATGCCATTGGCGAGAAGGAGCAGAGCAACTGCCAGGCCGGCCGGCCGCAGCACGGTCCACAAACCATAGCCGCCCGCTGCTAGCAGCAGGTACAGCGGCAGCGCCGCCACACTATCGTGGCGGGGATCGAAGAACGCGCGGATCTCGATGAGGCCGAGGAGTGTCAGCGTGGGCACGGCTGCCCAACTGGCCACAAACCCCAGCCGCCAGAGGCGCTCAGTCAGCAGGGCTCTGTCAGCATGGGCGGCCAGCATCCAAACTGACGCGCCCACACAGGCCGAGGCCAGAAGCAGCAAAGCGAGCCGGCCAGCGCTTGGCGGATAACCGCGAGAGGTGACGACGCCGCTCACAAACGCCGTGGCCATGATGCGGATCATGTCCAGTGGCGAGGGCACGGTAAGGGCACCCGATAGATGTTGCTGGGCCTGCTGAATGAGGCGCGGCACTTGCGGCAGGAACAGTCCGACTGCCACCAGCTTCGCCGTGGTCCAGGCAAGAGCGAAACGCCGCGACGCCCGCTTGGCAACGAGCATGACGGCCAAAGCCACCAGCTCGAACACATCCACGAAAGATGCGAAGTAGTGCAAGTAGGGCGTGGCGATTGAGACGACCGCGAACAGCAGCCACGAACCCACGGAGGGCTGGCGGCGCATGCGCAGGAAGAACAGCACCGAGAGCCCCGCCGCCAGCTGCACCAGGCTGTACATGCGCGCTTCCTGCGCGTAAGCAAGATTAAATGGCGAGATGGTGACTACCGCCGCCGCCGCCAGGCCCACTGGACAGCCAAACAGATCGCGGGCGATACGAAAGGCGGTAGCGATCAGCAGTGTCGCCGCCATGAGCGATAGAAACCGGACTGCGAACTCCCTGTCTCCAGCACCCAATACCCAGAAGTGCAAGAGGTAAAAGTACCCGGGCGGATGGATCTCCAGGTCCGGCTGGGGTTGTATCTGGGGCAGTGACAGCTCGGCGATCATCACGCTCTCGCCTTCGTCTATCCACAGCCCATCGCGCCCAATGTCATGCAGATAGAAACCAACCGCCAGCAGGCAGAGGAGCAACGCCCAGGCCCAGGCAGCCCCTTTCAGGAGCGGCTTCGCTGCGCCGGCCTGGTGAAAGCCCGAAGCGCCGGGGCTATTCCGTTTTGATGGCGTGGCCGCCGAACTCGTTGCGCATCATCGCCAGGAGCTTATCGGCGTAGGTGGCTTCGCCGCGGCTCTGGAAGCGGGCGAAGAGGGCCTCGGCGATCACCGGCGCGGGGACGCTCTCCTCGATGGCGGCGTCGAGCGTCCAGCGCCCCTCGCCCGTGTCCTCAACATACGGCTGCACGCCTTTGAGCTCGGCATCCTTCTTCAGGCCCTCGGCGATGAGGTCCAGCAGCCAGGAGCGGATGACTGTACCGGAGCGCCACGCCTCGGCGATGGCGTAGAGATCCATGCCCGGAAAGGCGAGGGACTTCTTGACGATCTCGAAGCCCTCGGCGTACGCCTGCATGAGTCCGTACTCGATGCCGTTGTGCACCATCTTCACGAAGTGGCCCGAGCCCTCCGGCCCCGTGTGCACCAGACCACCGTCCTCGGGGGCCAGCGCCGAGAGTATGGGATGGCAGTGCTCGAAGATGGCACGCTCGCCGCCCACCATAAGGCCGTAGCCGTTCTTGAGCCCCCATACGCCGCCAGAGGTGCCCGCATCCAGGTAGTGGCGCCCGCGATCGCGCACCAGCGCGGCATCCTGCAGGGCGTTCTTCCAGTTGGTGTTGCCGCCATCAATGATGATGTCTCCCGGATCGCCCACCTCTGCCAGCCGGCGGATGGTTTCCGTGGTCGCCTCGCCCGCCGGCACCATCACCCACATGACGCGTGGCTTGGTTTCAAACTTCGCCGCCAGCTCGGCCAGCGACTCAGCGGGCACAATTCCCTGTTGGCCGGCGGCCTGCACCACGGCCGCCGAGTGGTCGTAGCCAATGACACGGTGGCCGTGCTCCAGCAGGCGCGTTGCCATGTTGCCGCCCATTCGCCCCAGGCCAACCATGCCGACTTCCATACCTGCTGCCCCCAACCACGAAATCTCAGCGATTATAGGGCGAACAAGCCGGCAGCCGGAGCGCCCCAGCGCGGCGTGGTGCCAGCTAATCCTCGCTGCCGGATCGGCCGGCGGCGCGCGAGGCCCAGAACACGCCCGCTTCGAGCAGCGTTTCGAAGGTGCCGGCATCGTGCCAGTGGCCGGTCAGGAACTCGGCCCGAAGCTCACCTGTTTCGATGTAACAGTTGTTCACGTCGGTGATCTCCAGTTCGTTCCGGTGCGACGGCCGCACGCGGCGGATGAACTCGAACACGCGATTGTCGTACAGGTACAGGCCGGTGACGGCGTAGTTCGAATCCGGCAGGGCGGGCTTCTCGGTGATCTTGATGATGCTCCGCCCATCGCCCGGGGCAAACGTGGGCACCCCGAAACGCTCCGGATCGGGCACTTCTTTCAGGAAGATGGCGGCGCCCGTGGCGAACGCGCGCACCGCTGGCGAGATGTCCGCGTCGGTGGTGTTGTCGCCCAGGATCACCGCCAGGCTGCCCCCGTCGGCGAAGGCTTCGGCCAGGGCCAGCGCCTGCGCGATGCCGCCCTCCTGCTCCTGATAGGCGAACTCCAGGTGGCGCACGCCCAGGTCGCGCCCATTGCGCAGCACCGGCAGGAAGTGGCCGGCGTGCGGCCCACCCACCACCACCAGAATCTCGTCAATCCCGGCGTGCACCAACGTGTCAATCGGATAAAAGATCATGGGCCTGTCGTACACCGGCAGCAGGTGCTTATTCGTGGCATAGGTCAGCGGAAACAGCCGCGTGCCGAGCCCGCCGGCGACAACTACGCCCTTCATGACCGGGGGAATTATAGGCAGCGGCACCTGCCAAACTGATCCGAAGCGTTGAACGGCGCAGCCGGCCAAACTTCTAACCAGTCAGGGCGCCGTCTGATGCGTTCGGAATATCGAGACCCAAATGATGCGTCAGCGCCATCCGCACCTGCGATCGAATGAGCGCACTGGTGACGTAGGCGACGCGGCCGCTCGGCGAGACGCGCAGCAGAGAGATCGTTCTCATCTGGTGACACAAAATGACACCAGCCTTTGTTTGGCCGCCTTCCCCGACTGGGATCTCAACTTCGTTCGGGTACGTCGCCTTCTCGCGGGCGGCGGTGATAGGGCAAATGGTCGCGCGGCCGGACCGATGCACCGGTTCGTACGACACCACCAGCGCGCGACGCGCTCCACCTTGCTCGTGCCCAATGATGGGTTCGAGGTCGACGTGGAGAACGGCCCAGCGCAAGGGCGGCAGAGATGTTAGTCCCGCCATGCAGCGGCATCGTCCCGCGCGAAAAGCCGATCGAGCTCGGTTGCCTCGACCTGAAACGCCTTATCATTGGCCGCTTGCTTCCAGAGATCGGCTTCTCGCGCGCTTTCCACAGCTCGGTCCAGCTCGCGGATTGCCTGCTCCACGACCGCGTCCTGGCTGCGGGCGACATCAAGCTCCACGAGGTGCTTGGCGATGGCCACGGCTTCAGCCGACAGATTGTAGGTTCGCTTGACCTTGAGAGACATGCACGTAGAGTAACACGTATAATGACGTGTATTTTTACGGGTCAATGTCGAGGCCGGCGCACCTGAGACCAGGCGCCCCCGCGCATTGACGGCGCACTCTCGGCCCGCTACGGTGGGCAGGGCCGCCGGCGGCCCTGCGGGCTCAGTCGCCCGCGGCAGCAACTGAAGGAGTATCCGCGTGTCTTACCGTCCCGAGCGCCTGCGCTTCGGCGTGTTCATGGCGCCGCTGCACCATCGCGTCGAAGAGAATCCCACCCTCTCGCTGCACCAGGACCTCGAGTTCATCGAGTTTCTGGATCGCATCGACTTTGACGAAGCCTGGATTGGCGAGCATCACAGCGGCGCGGTGGAGATCTTCGCCTCGCCGGAGATTCTGATCGCGGCGGCGGCGCAGCGCACCACGCACATCATGCTCGGCTCGGGCGTGATCGATCTGCCGCTGCACCACCCCTTCATGGTGGCCGACCGCATGCTCATGCTGGATCACCTCACGCGCGGCCGGGCCATGCTGGGCGTGGGATCCGGTGCCTTGAAAGCCGACTTCACCATGATCGGCTCCGACATCGACCGCAAGACGCAGCGCTCCGCCGAAGCTCTGGCCGCGATTCTGGCGCTGCTGCGGGGCAACGAACCGGTGACCATGAGGACGGACTGGTTCGAGCTGAACGATGCCCGTTTGCAACTGGCGCCCTACACCAAGCCGCACCTGCACGTGGCCGTGGCCGGCTCCAGCTCCGAAGACCGCACCTCAGCCGCCGGGCGCTACGGGCTGGGCCAGCTCTCCGCCGGGCGAACGGCGCAGGGCCTGCGCGACAACTGGGCCTGGGTGGAGGAATCCGCCGCCCAGCACGGCCAAACGGTGAGCCGGGCCAACTGGCGCGTCACCAAGTTCGTGCACGTGGCGGAAACGCGCCAGCAGGCGTTCGACGATTGCCGGGGACGCTTCCCCACCTTCACCGGGCGCGGCCTGCTGGGCGTGTCACCGGATGATGACGACGCGCGCCTCCCAGAGCTGGCCGCGGAGCGCGGCAGCGCCATCATCGGCAAGCCGGACGACGCCATCGAGCACATCGAGCAGTTGCTGGAGGGTTCTGGGGGTTTCGGCACGTTCCTCTTCGCTATGTACGGCCTCACCGAGCGTGACCGTATGCTGCGCAGCTTCGACCTCTTTGCGCGCTACGTTGCTCCGCGCTTCCAGGGCCAGTACGGCGCCATGAGCGCCAACCGTGCGTGGGTGGTCAACACCGGCGGCGGCCCC
>JBOGTU010000203.1:0-50089 GCA_050695655.1 Chloroflexota bacterium
CGCCAGGCGATAATGGCGGTAGCCGCGGATGGGGCGGCGAGCCACGGATGGCAGGTGAGCCGATAGCTTCAGCCAACCAGGCGAATGGGGCCGCGCGCGCGCAGGGCGCGACGGTGGAATTTCGCCACGTCACCAAGCGCTATGCCGCTCGGCAAGTGGGAGCGGCGGCAGTGGAGGATCTGTCACTGCAGGTGCCGCCGGGCGAGATCTGCGTGTTGGTGGGTCCCAGTGGCTGCGGAAAAACCACCAGCCTGCGCATGGTGAACCGCCTGGTGGAGCCCAGCAGTGGCCAGGTGCTGGTGGATGGCGAGGATGTGGCGCGCATCGAAACCACCACGCTGCGCCGGGGCATTGGTTACGTGATCCAGCAGACGGGCCTGTTCCCCCACCGCACCATTGCCCAGAACATCGGCACGGTGCCGGATCTCTTAGGCTGGCCCCGGGCGCGTACGCGGGCCCGAGTGGATGAGCTGCTGGAGTTGATTGGGCTCGACCCCGCGCTGGTGCGGGATCGTTACCCGGCACAGCTCTCCGGTGGCGAGCGCCAGCGGGTGGGTGTGGCCCGCGCGATGGCCAGCGAGCCACCGGTGATGCTCATGGACGAACCCTTCGGTGCCGTGGATCCGATCACACGGGAGCGGCTGCAAACAGAGTTCCTGCGCCTGCATCGCCAGCTGCGCAGCACCGTCATCTTCGTCACGCACGACATCGACGAAGCGATCAAGATGGGCGACCGCGTCGCGATCATGCGCCAGGGAGGCCACCTGGAGCAGTACGCGCCACCGGCCGATCTGCTCACCAAACCGGTGAACAGTTTCGTCGCCCGCTTCGTGGGGTCGGATCGCGGCCTCAAGCGCCTGGCGCTCATCCGGCTGGCGGACTTGCCGCTGGAGCAAACGAGCCTGGCACGTGAAGGCGAAGCCATCCGGCCGCCGCGCAACGCAACCGACGGCTACACCCTGCTGCTCGATGCCACCGAACGCCCGGTGGGCTGGATGAATTTGGCGCACATGCCACCTGGCAGCCTGGCCGCGCGTGAGGCGGCAGATGCTTCGTCGCCCTTTGTCCGGGCCGAGACGACGCTGCGCGACACCCTCTCGATGATGCTCGGCTGCAGTGTGCAGACCGCGGTCGTGGTGGACGACGCCGGCCGCTATCAGGGCGTGATCACCATCGCCTCTATCGCTCAGGAACTGCGGGGCTCGGTGGCCTTGCTGCCGGGCGACGCGACGCCTGAGCTGGCCCTTCCATGAGCCCGGGCGACCCCTTCATCCGCTGGGACTGGGTGACCTCCCACCTCGGGGACATCTGGCTGCGCCTGGAGCAGCACCTGATACTCACTGGTTTGGCCATCGGCATTGGCCTGACCATCTCGCTGGTGGCAGGCATCTGGTCCGCGCGCTGGCCCTGGCTGTACGCGCCGGTCACCTGGGTGAGCGGCGTGCTGTACACCATCCCCAGCCTGGCGCTGTTTGCCCTGCTCGTTCCGATCACTGGCCTGTCCATCGTCACGGCGGAGATCGGCCTGGTGAGCTACACGCTCTTGATCCTCATCCGCAACATTGTGGCCGGCATTCGCTCCGTGCCACCGGACGTACGCGACGCGGCGCTGGGCATGGGCTGCACCCGCTGGCAATTGCTGTGGCGCGTGGAGCTTCCGCTGGCGCGGCCAGTGATTCTGGCCGGCCTTCGCGTGGCCACCGTAACGACCGTGGGCCTCACCACCGTAACGGCGTTGATCGGTCAGGGAGGGCTGGGCTACTTCATCCTGGATGGCATTCAGCGCTTCTTCAGCACGGTGCTTGTGGTTGGCGCCGGCTTGTCGGTGCTGCTGGCCATGGCGGCCGATGGTCTGCTGGTGCTCGTGGAGTGGTGGACCACCCCCTGGGCGCACAGGCACCGGGCGTAGTCGCGGGGGACGTGGGCTTTCTCGCGAGCGTAGCCGCCTGGCTGGCTGATCCGAGCCACTGGAGTGGGTCGGACGGCGTTCCTACGCGGGTAGGCCAGCACGCGCTCCTCTCGGCGGTGATCGTGCTGCTGGCCTGCATCATCGCGTTGCCTCTGGGTGTTGGACTGGGGCACATTCGCAAGGCCAGCTTCCTCACCATCAGCATCGCCAACGTGGGCCGCGCGTTGCCTTCGCTGGCGATGCTGGCGCTGGTGCTGCCGCTGGCCTTCGCGTTGGGCTTGGGCCTGGGGTTTTGGCCCACGGTCATAGCCCTGGTACCGCTGGGCATCCCGCCCATCCTCACCAACAGTTTTGTTGGGGTGAAAGAGGTGGAGGCTGATGTGGTGGACGCCGCGCGAGGCATGGGCATGAGCGGCTGGCAGATTCTGCGCCAGGTGGAGCTGCCCATCGCCGCTCCGCTGGTGATGGCCGGCATCCGCAATTCGGCGGTGGCAACCGTGGCCACCGCGACGCTGGGCGCGGTAGTGGCGAGCGGCGGCCTGGGGCGCTACATCGTGGATGGCCTGGCCACCCAGGATTACGACAAGCTGTTCGTGGGCGCGTTGCTCGTGGCGCTCATGGCCATTGGCACGGAGCTGGGCTTTGCTGCCCTGGAGCGCCGGCTGAATCCGGCCGGCGGCGAGCACTCGGAATTGCTTCGGGTATCCTAGTCCCTAATCGGGAGCGCGGGCGGCCTACACCCCCCGTGTGACAGGTGCTGACGCGCACGCATGCAGCGGGCGGCAATCTCACTCCGGCGCCTTGCCCGAAAGAGAAGGAGAAACCCCACATGAAGCTTCCTCGGTTCCTTGTTCCCGCCGCGGCCGCGGCGACGCTGCTGCTGGCCGCGTGCGGCGGCAGCGCGGCGCCATCCTCCGGCGCGGCAGCGGCATCGTCCGCCGCCAGTGCCGCGGTGTCAGCCTCGGCAGCCGCACCCGGCAGCACGGCGGCGTCAATCTCGGCCTCTGCCAGCCCCAGTGGCAGCGCCGCCAGCTCTACGGCGCCCTCGGCCAGCGGCGCCAAGCCCGTCATCAAGATCGGCTCGACCAACTTCTCGGAGCAGTTGGTGCTGGGCGAACTGTACGCACAGGTGCTGGAGGCCAACGGCTTCACTGTGGAGCGCCACTTCAACCTGGGCACGCGCGAGGTGGTGGTGCCCGCGCTCGAATCCGGCCAGATCGACCTCGAAGCGGACTACATGGCCACACTCCTGGTGTTCCTGGATAAGAACGCCAAACCCAGCACCGACGCGGCCACCACGGCCGGTTTGCTGAAGACGGCGCTCGCGGCCAAAAGCCTCACCGCGCTGGACTATGCGCCCGCCGTGGATACCAACGGCTTCGCCGTGACCAAGGCCACGGCGGACAAATACCACCTGGTGAACCTCAGCGATCTGGCACCCGTGGCGAGCCAGATGATTCTGGGGGGAGCGCCGGAGTGCCCCAAGCGGCCCTTCTGCCTGCCGGGCTTGCAAAGCACGTATGGCATCAAGTTCAAGGACTTCAAGCCGCTGGACGCGGGCGGCCCACTGACGGTAGCTGCCCTGGCGGCGAACCAGATTCAGGTGGGCGAGCTGTTCACAACGGATGCCAACATCAGCGTCAAGGGCTTTGTTCTGCTGAACGATGACAAGCATCTGCAGCTGTCCGACAACGTGGCGCCCATCGTTCGCGGCAGCGTGCTGACAGCGGCTGGCCCCACCTTCTCCAGCGCCATCAACAGCGTGTCCTCCAAGCTCACCACGGCGGGGCTGACCGGCCTGAACAAGCAGGTGGGTGTGGACAAGCAGGATCCCAAGACTGTGGCCGCGGCCTGGCTCAAAGCCGAGGGGCTGGTGAAGTAGCTCGCCAGTAGCAACGAGCTGAAAGGCTGAGTGCGTGGAAGGCCCGCGGCCGATTATTGGCATCACCTGCGGCACCGTACGGACGGGGAGCGGGAACGATACCTACGGCCAGCGGGCCAACTACGCGCAAGCCATCCAACGGGCCGGCGGCCTGGCGGTACTGCTGGTGCCGGACCGCGCGGAAGCGACACTCGATCTGCTCGCCCGCCTGGACGGCCTGCTGCTGCCCGGTGGCGCGGACGTCGATCCCGGGGCCTATGGCGAGGCACGACTGCCCGAGTCCGGCCCGGCTGATGCCGGGCTGGATGCGCTGGAGCTGAGCCTGGCGCGGCTCGCCAGCCAGCGTGGTACGCCGCTGCTGGGCATCTGCCGGGGGCAGCAGGCGATCAACGTGGCACTGGGCGGGAGCCTCTACCAGGACATAGGCGCTCAGATGGGCAGGGAGATCGACCACCGCGCGCCGCGTGGCCAGCCGGATGACTTCCTGGCACACAACATCAGCCTGCTGGCCGGCTCGCACCTCGCGGCCGTGCTGGGCACCAGCGAGCTGCGTGTGAACAGCACCCACCATCAGGCAGTGAAAGCGGTGGCGCCGGTCCTACGCCAGGTGGCGCAGAGCCCCGATGGCGTGGTGGAGGGTCTGGAGTCAGGCGATGGCCGGATCCTGACCTTGCAGTGCCATCCGGAGCGCCTGCAGAATGAAGTGTGGGCGCAGCACCTTTTCGAGCATTTCGTGGCCCTCGCCAAGGCGTCGGGCGCATGACGCGCCACCTCGGCCAGAACGTTGCTGGGCCCTGGCGCAAGCTCAGGCAGCGACGGCGAGCCTGCTGCCGTATTTTTTCCTGAGCGCGGGCAGTACCTCAGTCCCATAGCGCTTGATGAAAGCCACCTGGTCGTCGCCCGGGCCGTGGAACACCAGGTTGGTGAAGCCCATGTCCACGTAGCGGCCAATCTCCTGAATGTGGACCTCGGGATCGGCCGAGGTGATCCAGCGCTTCAGCAGCGCCTCGTCCGTGACGTGCTGAGCACGGCTTTCGAGCTCACGAGGGTCGAATACGCCCGTCTTCTCGTCGCCGGTCAGCACGCTGGTGGGCCACTTCCTGTCATCCTCCAGCGAGAAGGAGACCTTCATCTCAATCATGTGGTCCAGCGTGGCGGGGTCGCGGCCGGCATCGCGCGCGCCGCGTTCGAAAGCGGGCAGCAGCTGGTCGGTGTACAGCTCGGTGGCTTTGCCGCTGGTGGTGATGAGACCGTCACTCATGCGGCCCGCGAGCTGGGCCATGAGCTCCCCCGAGGCCGCCACGTAAGCCTTCACGCCCCCGGCCGGACGGTCGAACAGCGTGGCGCCGCGGGTTTGGAAGTACTGGCCTTCAAAGGTCACGTACTCTTCGGACCACAGCCGGCGCATCAATTGCAGGGCTTCCCGCAGGCGCATGCGCCGCTCCTTGGCGCCAGGCATGTCCGCGCCAACGGAGGGGGTTTCGTTCAGCGCCTCGCCGGAGCCGATGCCAAAGAACGTGCGGCCGGGGTACATCACCTCTAACGTGGCCATGGCCTGGGCGATGATCGCCGGATGGTAACGGAAGGTGGGCGCAACCACGCTGGTGCCAATGCGCACGTGTGAAGTGCGCTCGCCCAGGGCGCCCAACCAGGCCCAGGAGAAGGGGGCATGCCCGCCGGTGTGCTGCCAGGGGTGGAAGTGATCGCTGATGACCACGCTATCGAAGCCCTGCTCCTCGGCCAGCACGCCGAAGTTCAGCAGCTCGCGAGGCCCGAATTGTTCGGCGGAAGCCTTATAGCCCAGTTCGATCATGCCTACACTGTAACGGATCAACCGAGCCGCCACCGAGACGCGGCCTGACTATGATTGCCGCATGCCCCGCGGGAGCGTGCCAGCGCCCCGGAGGGTGGTGGCACTGGCGTTGGCCGCCCTGCTGGCACTGGCGGCGTGCGGAAATGTCGGCTCCGCTGCACCCGCGCCCACGCCGCCGGCCCCGCCGCCCAGGCTGGCCACGGTGGCTGGGACCGGCCAGTTTGGCCTCAACATTCGCCAGCTCCCAGGCTTGCAAGGCCAGCGGTTGGCGACAGTGCCGGATGGCTACCAGGCGGCCGTGGTGTCCGGCCCGGTGCAGCGGGATGGCATCACCTGGTACAAGCTGCGGGGCGGAGGTGTCACCGGCTGGGCCAGCGCGGGTTACCTCACCATCAGCTCGGGCACGCCCGCGCCGCGAACGTCCACACCCACGGCCAGCATCGCCACGGCCAGCAGCGCGCACAACCCGCCCGGCGTTCTCGTCGAGGCCGCGCTTCAGCCAGCGGTAGACCGCCTGGGCGCGGCACCTACGGGCGACGCGGTACTGCGGAAGGCGGCCGGCGGGCTGGTGCGCATTACCGTGGCGCACCTGCCCAGCGCCTCCGAAGGCGGCGAGTTCACCACGCTGGGCCACGCCATACGCATCGCCGACAGCGTGATGAAGGAGTCAGTCGATGTGCAAGCCACAGTGTTGGCGCACGAACTGCAGCACGCCGCGGACATCCTGGTGGATCACGATGCGCCGGATTCGTCGCAGGCGTGCATCAACCTGGAGCTGCGCGCCTTCCAAACGCAGGAGAAGGTGTGGCTGGAGCTGACCAGGCCCTCGCCCGCGCACACGCCCATGGAGAGCGAGCTGGACCAGCTGTCACACGTGGTGAACACGCCCGCGTTCGCTCAGCAGCTGGGCGTGGCCTACGCCAGCGAGTGCAGCGTGTACTCCAAGAGTTGAGCACGCCAAACGGCGCCGAGCAGCCGTCAGCATCGCGCCCGCCTGTTGGGCCGGGTGCGGTGGTCATGATGCGCGACCCCGCCGCCGCCTCCGAGTTGGCGGCGCGATCGGGCGATGGGATGGCTCGCTGCGCGCTGGTCCTGCTGGTCTTGCTCACGCTCGCCGGGTGCGGTGATGGCACCCGCCAGCCGGGCCCGCCGGCAACCACCCTGGCCACGCCGCAAGCGCAGCCCCTGCCCACGATTCCACCGCGCGCCGCTTCCGCCGCGGCCACGCTGCTGGCCCATGAAGCCGTGGCTTTTGTGGGCAGCGCCGACACTTCCGTCTACAGCGGTGCGAATGGCCTGGTAGCAGGCGAGCTGCAGGAGCTGGTGGCGCGGCAGGGCGGGCCGGCACCGTTCATCCTCGCATCGGCCGACGCGCCGGCGGAGGTGGAGAACCTGACCGAGGCCGCGCAGCGCAGCCAGGTGGTGCTGGCCTTGGGTAGTGACATGGCTGCCGCCTTGGATTCGGCAGCGAAGGCGCATCCCACTCGGCATTTTGTACTGATCGATGCGCCATCTTCTGGCCGGCCGCTGGCCTCGAACGTCCACTGGCTGCGCTTCGACCTGCCACAGGGCGCGTACCTGGCGGGTGTGCTCGCGGCGGGCATCAGCCGAGGCCACCGCGTGGGGTTCGTGGGTGGCCAGGATGGGCCACCGCAGCGGGCGCTGCTGAACGCTTACGCCGCCGGGGCGCAGCTGGATGGCCCACCCACCCAGGTGCTGGGCCGCTTCGCTGCCGGCGATGCGGATCAGGTGACGGCCAAGCGAGTCGCACAGGACCTGCTGGCCGCGGGCGCGGACGTGATCTTCGGCGGCACCCTGGTGGACAGCCTGGGCGTGCTGGCCGCCACCTCGCAAGCGCGTGGCCTGGCCATCGGCCTTGCGCGCGACGCCTATGACATTGCGCCCAACAGTGTGGTCAGCAGTGTGGAGGAGCGCGCCGACGTTGCCGCGGCCGTGGCCCTGCAACACGAGGCGCAAGGCTGGCCAGGGCCCATACTGGTCCTCGGTGTGCCCGATGGCGCCATCACTCTCGCTCCATATCGCCGCTTTGCCAGCCTAGTGTCGCCCAGCCTGCTCGCCCGCATCGCCGCTGCCGCCCAGAGCATCGCCCGCTGCCGCTGCTGAGGCGCTCCCTCGCGGCAGGGCGCCTGCCGGGCCAAGCGAGCATGTTACGCTGACCAGCGTGTTGCCACTGAACGCCGCGGACCTGGGAGAGTACGAGAGCCAGCTCAGTACGCAGGACTATGCCCCCGCCACCGCGCTGGCCGGCGTGGAGTTCATGGAGCTGCGCCAGTCGGTAGATGAGGGCGGCGACTTCATGGAGCTGGCTCGCCTTGGTCCGAACGGCGAGCTGCTGGCCAAGCCCGAGGTGCACGTGAGCCAGGTGAATTTCTCGCGTGTGCTGCCGGGGGCCATCAAGGCCTTCCACCTGCACTTCAATCAAGAGGACGTGTGGTTCGTGCCGCCCGAGGACCGCCTGCTGGTGGGCCTGCTCGATGCGCGGCACGACTCGCCCACATATGGGGGCCACATGCGCTTCGTGCTGGGCGCCGGGCGTTGTCGCCTGCTGTACATCCCACGCGGGGTGGCGCACGGCGTGGCCAACCTGTGGCCCCAAACCGCGGAACTGATGTACCTGGTGAACCAGCACTTCTCCCTGGACGATCCGGACGAGCGTCGGTTGCCCTGGGATATCCGTGGAGCGGATTTCTGGACCATTCGGCCGGGTTGACGGCGTGGTTGGGGCAGCTTTACCACGCGGCTCACCAGAAGTTGGCCGCACAGCCACGACCGTCCCCCCGCCGGCATCCCGCATAGCTGACCAAGAGGTGGGCGTGAGGCGGCGGTGATCGTTGCTCTGGGTGAACTGGCGCTGTTCATCCTGGTGAAGCCGAGCCCGCGGCCGCACCGGGAGCCGGGGCCGGGGAGCGTGACCATGTCCGGCGGAGGTTCGGCCGCTAACTTCGCGGTGTGGGTCAGCCGGCTGGGGCAGAACACGCGCTTCATTGGAAAGGTCGGCACGGATTCCGCCGCGGAGTTGCTCGAGATCGACCTGCTTAAGGAAGGCGTGCTGCCGGAACTGGTGCGCGCCGCGGGGTCCACCGCGACGCTCACTCGGATTATGGGCAACGCCGGCGAGCATGCGCTTTATCCGGATCGTGGCGTGGCACCCAAACTCACCCCGGATGAGGTCGCGCCGGAGTGGCTGGCAGATGCGACCTGGCTGCACCTTCCCGCCACAGCGCTGTACGAGTTGCCCATCGCCGGCGCGGCGGCCAAGGCTGTTCGGTTGGCGCGCAAGGCGGGCGCGCGGGTGAGCATCGACCTGGCCTCGGCAGCCGGGCTGCACGCGTACGGGCTGGCCAAGTTCAGCTTGCTGCTCAAAACCATACGGCCCCAGGTGCTCTTCGCGAATCAGCAGCAGGCCATGCTGTTCAAGGGCGGCGCGCTGGGCGAGTTGTGTGAGATCGCCGTGCTGAAGATGGGCGCCGGCGGCTGCGCCTCCTCCGATGGCGGCGGCTTTCACGAGTATCCTGCCGAACGGGTGCACGTGGTGGACGCGATCGGCGCGGGCGATGCCTTCGACGCCGCCTGGTGCGCCACCTACATTCGCACCGGAGACGTGACTCAGGCCTGCCGCCGGGCCAACAAGCTGGCCGCGCAAGTGATCCGGCTTCCCGGCCTCCGGCCGCCCCTCAGCCCTGCGCGCCCTGCCGGCTGACGCGCGATTTCCCTGCTCCCTCTGGGAGGGGCGAGGTGAGGTATCGCAACCAACTGCTCGAAGCGATGACAGTCACCTGACGCTAGCGCCAGCCGAGTTCCTCTGCCGGCTGGGAGAGCAACTGTGTGCCTGTTGGGACGGTGATCTGGTGTCGACTCCCAGTTCCTCATATGAAAATGGTCTTCGGACGCTCTGTTTACGCACCAGGGCTGCCCGTGCTCATCCTCATGGGCAGCTTCTTCGGCACCATCTTCGTGGGCATGAGCCTCCTCAGCAGCAAAGCTCGGCATTCTGCCGGATCCTACGGAACAGGTGACCGTGGCCAGCCAGCTCGCGGCAGTGCTGGTGGGCAACGGCAGCCCCTACCACTACCCGGTGCAGCTATCATCCTCCGGCAGCAGCCGCCAGAATACTTCGTTCGAGAGCAACCGGCCCTTCGCGGTGAGGCGGACATGGCCGGCTTGAACCGCCAGCAGGCCGGCCTCGCGGCAGTCGGTCAGGCGATCCAATTCCTGGGGCAGCAGGTCGCAACCCTCGTTGAGGCGCAACCCCAGGATGGCGGTTTCCGCTCGCTGGAGCTCCGCGTCTATCGGTTCGCTCCAGACCATGGCGGAATGGCCGGCCAGCAGGCGGTCCGCGTAGGCGGCCGGCGAGCGCTCGTTGCTGCTGCGCTGGGTCTGGAAGTACGAATGCGCTCCCGCACCCAGGCCCAGGTAGCCGGTGTTGCGCCAGTAGGCCAGGTTGTGGCGGCAGGGGAAGTTGCCGCCCAGCGACCAGTTGGATATTTCGTACTGCGCGTAACCGGCCGAGGCTGCCATCCGCTCGGCCAGCTCATACATCTCTGCCGCGAGGTCATCGTCCGGCGTGGGGAAGCTGCCCTGCGCGATGCCAGCCGCTAGTGGCAGGCCCTCGTGCACCGTAAGCGCATACAGCGACAGGTGCTCCGGCCGGCTGGCAAGGGCCACCTCCAGGTTCTCGCGCCAGGCCGCCAGGGTCTGCCCGGGCAGACCGTACATGAGGTCCAGGTTGATGTTGCCCAAGCCGGCGGACCGAGCCATGGCCAGGGCCTTGAGCGTAGCCTCGGCGGTGTGCCGCCGCGTCAGCATCCTCAGCTCGGAGGCGTGGAAGCTCTGCGCGCCGAAGCTGAGCCGGTTCACCCCCAGGGCTCGAATGGCGGCAAAGTACGACTCGGATGCATCGTCCGGGTTGGCTTCGAGGCTGATCTCGGCGTCGGCTGTCAGGCGGAAGTGGTCTCGGCAGGTGCCGATGATTGCCGCCAGCTGACTTGGCGCCAGCAGGGAGGGCGTACCGCCGCCAAAATTCAGCGTCGCCACGGCCGCGCCGGCCGGGCAGCGCCGCACCTCCGCGCACAGCGCCTGCACGTAGCGGGGCACCTGATGTTCCAGGCCGGCGTAGGTGTTGAAGTCGCAGTATGAGCATTTGGTTCGGCAGAACGGGATGTGCAGGTAGATGGCCAGCTCGGTGCCGGCCATACCGCCGGTTACGATCTTTGGGTGACCCCGCTGCTCGTCGGCACTACCAACCTTCACAAGCTGGAAGAGTACCGCGAGTTCCTGGCCGGGCTGCCGTTCCGCCTGTTTGGTTTGAGGGACGTAGCGATCATCGAGGATGTGGACGAGACGGGCGAGACGTTCGAAGAGAACGCGCGCCTCAAGGCCGACCGCTACGCGGAGCTGTCGGGCCTGCTCACGCTGGCGGACGATTCCGGCTTAGAGGTGGATGCCCTGGCCGGCCAGCCCGGTGTGCACTCCCGCCGCTGGGCAGGCGACGTGACGGATGCACAGCGCAACGCCGCCCTGCTGGAGCGCCTGCTGGCCGTGCCGGACGCGCTGCGTACCGGCCGCTTCCGCTGCACCATTGCTCTGGCCGAGGGGGGCCGCGACACCGTGCTGGTGGAAGGCCGCTGCGAGGGTCACATCGCCTGGCAGCCTCGCGGCGAGCACGGCTTCGGCTACGATCCCCTCTTTCAGCCCGATGGCCTTCGGCAGACCCTGGGTGAAGTTCCCGCGGACGTGAAGAACCGTCTCAGCCATCGCGCCCGCGCCGCCCGCCTCGCTCGCGACGTGCTGCGCCAGCGCGCCACCCGCTGACCAGCGCCCGCCGTGGCGCGCCACCCGCGCTCACCTGGCGCGCGGAGATGCTGAATGTGGAAGAGCGGACGATGGGCTCAGGCTGAAGCAGGTCCGATGGCGTGGAGGATCTTGATGGCGAGGTGAAGGTTGAAGCGCTCCTCGGCGCTGTTGAGGTCCAGGCCGGCGATGTCCTGGATGCGCTTGAGGCGGTACTTGAGCGTATTGACATGGATGAACATGGAGCGCGCGGTGCTGTCCAGGTTGCGGCCGCTCTCCAGATAATTGCCCAGGGTGCGGACCCACTGGGTGCCGTGGACACGGTCGTACTGCAAGACGGGCCCCAGCGCCTGCTCGGCCAGTTTGTTGAGCTCCCCACGGTCCTCGATCAGGGAGAGCAGGCGGTACACGCCGAGCGTCTGGAAGAACACCACCTGCTTCTGGCGGCCACAGCGGCGCATGATATCGAGGCTGCGCCGTGCTTCCGTGAACGACTCCTTGTAATCTGCCACCGTGCGGCACAGGCGGCCGCCGCCAACGGAAATGGGCACCTCCGGCAGCACCTGGACGATGCGGGTGTGCAGGTTGTTTGCCAGGCTGTGAATGGCCTGCGGCAGTGGGCCGGTGAAAGCCTCGGGAACGAGCAGGGCCACCGTTCCACCCTTCGCCGCGGCGATGCAGCCGGGCGCACTTTTCTGAATGAACCCCTGAACGATCTCCTCAATGTCGTGGCGCAGGCGCGCGGCATCGTTCTCGCTGCGCCGCCGCTGCGGCACGCCCGTTTCATCCGGCTCGACGAGCAGAACGTAGTGCGGCTGCGCGAGGTTGTAGCCCAGGTGGCGCGCGCGGCTGAGCATGGCCTTCTCTTCGGCGTGCGTGCCGGTGAGCAAGTCCTCCACGAAGTTGCCTTTGAGGCGGTTCTCCACTTCAAAGGCGGTGCGCTCCTTCATCACCTCCAGCGCCAGCACGGTGGAAGCATGCGCGGCCATGGTGAACTCGATGTCCTCCAAAGGCCGCTCGTTTTCCAAAATAGAGAGGTAGCCAACCATTTCGCGGCCCACCACAATGGGCGCCATCACGCGGGAGCGCTTCATGCCGTACTCAAGAAATGGTGGGAAGAGCGCCGGGTGGTGCTCCTGCATCACCCTCTTCACGCGGTCCGCGACGCGCGGATCCTCAAACACCTCGGCCACGGCCAGCTCAGTGGAGCCCTCACCTGCACTGGCCAGCTCTTTGAAAAAGCGATCCTGCACCAGTACTGGCCGGCTGAGGAGGTGGCCCAGGGTGACGACAATGGCTTCCAGGCCCTCGCCGTCCAGCACCATGCGGGAGAGGCGCTCGTAGATGGTAGCCATCCGCTCCAGGCAGCGGTTGTAGTCGTCCATCGCCGGCCTCGCGGCCACCACCTCTACCTGGGTGACCACGCCCAACGCCGTCTCCCGGGGCCCTTGCTCCCCGACCAGTGCAGCCATACGCCTCAACCCCTCCAATGTGATTTGGACGTGCCATACCAGCGATCCGAGCGTTGCCAAAGTCAGGAATCTCCGGTGGGGCGAGGTCCTAACTATAGACGAGCCAATCCCCGAAGGCTATGTCCAAACCCCACTACCCCAGCCTTACATGTTTGTCCGATTTGTACAGGGCACGCATGACTGCTGAACATAATTTCCAGACGCCGCGAGGGCCGTGAAAGATTTGTTAAGAGCCATGAATCGCCGTCCATTTGTTCGTCCAAAGTCACCACTTGGCGGCGGGTCGCGCACGGTTTAGGAAGAACGCGGTCAGGGCAATTGGTCACACGATCCGTCACTTTTCCCGGTCTGCCGGCACCCTTGACAAGGCCCCGATTGCGTGTGCTGAGCCCGCGGGGCAGAGGCGTACCGCGGGCAGTGGGGAGTTGGTGGCGTCAGACGCTCTGGGCGAGTTCGGCGGGCTGGACGGCGGAGGAGTCGACATAGCGCAGGAGCACCTGATCGGAGCCGACGGGCACGCGCAGGTCCACCATCTCGTCGAGATGGAAGGCGAAAGAGATGAAGTGGCCATCGCGCCGGATGTAGTCCACGTAGCCCATGCGAAAGATGGTGGCTGTCGCATCTTTGCCAGGATCCCAATAGGCCAGGTAGACCCGGGTGCCGTTCTTGATGCGCCGGCCCTTGTCGCTGGACTTGAGGCTTTCGATCACCTCGTCCGAGAGGTCGCCACGCAGACTGTATCCCCAGCCGTAGTGGCGCTTCTTGGGATTTTGAGCCTCGCGCACGAAGCCCCGCCAGGGGCCGTTGATGGCAATGCCCGCCAGCAGCTCGCGCTCGCCCGCGGGCTTGTGCTTGCCTGCGCTCTCCATTCGCGGGCGAATGGTAGCAAACCCGGCAAGCATTCTCAGGACGTGGGTGGCTGCAGGTGCTGGGCGGAGTCGCGCGGCTTGCCACCGCGAGCTGCATAGTAGGCCTCTTTGTCCTTGTACATGCGGTCATCGGCCTGCTGCATGGCGGCAAAGAGGTCGGTCTCCTTGTCCGCTACGGCCCAACCAATCGAGAGGCTCAGCTCGAAGTTCTGCTGGCCATGCTGGCGGTTCCACTCGTCCAGCCCCCGGTGCACGCGCTCCACGAAGCCATGGGCATCGGGCGTGTGTGGCGCAAGCACCACATACTCGTCGCCGCCGAAGCGGGCCACGGTGTCCGTGGCGCGCGCGGTGCGTTTCAGCAGCTGGGCGGCTTCCTTGATGGCCACGTCGCCCATGAGGTGGCCGGCCTCGTCGTTGATCTTCTTCAGCCCGTTCAGATCGCACACCAGCACCGCCGTTTGCACGGCGTAGCGGTGGATTCGTTCGTTCTCCCTGGCCAGCGCTTCGTCCAGGTGGCGCCGATTGAAGATGCCGGTCAAACCATCAATGCTGGAGAGCCTGTCCAGTTCTTTGTTGGCCGCGACCAGCTCTTTGGTGCGTTCGGCCACCTTGTGCTCCAGGTTGGCCTTGAATGCTTCCAGTTCGGCCGTCTTGAGCTTGAGCTCGCGCAGGCTGACCTCCAGCTGGTCACGCGTGGTTTCGAGCTCCGTGACCTTGGTGGCCAGGTCGTCGCGCGCGACTTCGAGGGTGACCTTTTCTTTCCACAGATTGTTGTACAGCGATTGGTTGCGCAAGGTGAGCGCAAACTGCTTGCAGGCTATGGAGAGCAGGCGCAGCGCGTCCGGCGGCACGTCGGCTTGCTCCAGATCCACGCCTACCAGCAGGGCGCCCAGCAGTTGGAAGCCGGCGATCAGCGGCACCAGGATCAGCGAGCGTACGTTGACACTGGGAGCCCGGCTGGATCGCGTGGCCACCACCATAGGCTTGCGCTGGCTGACCATGGCGCCGAAGACATCGGCTTCAACTTGGCACTCAACCTCCGCGCGCACATAGCCCAGAGTGCCGCGCGGGCTCACGCCCTTCACCTCGAACTCGTAGGTCTCCTCATCCACCAGCAGCACGGCCGCGATGTGGGAGTGGCGCACCTGGTGAGCCCGCTTCAGCAGCTGGCCCACCAACTCCCCGCGCGTGGCGGCGATATCCAGCCGCTCCTGGAAGTTGTGCAGCAGCTCTAGGCCGGCCAAGGTTCGGCTGAGGTGCGCATTCGTTCCGCGCAGCTCCTCCACCCGGCGCGCCAAACGCGCGGCGGCACGCCGCTCCGGGCCCGACCAGTCCGCCCGCGGGCTCATACCAGCAGGCTCACACCAGCAGGGCCAGGTTCTCTTTGGTGAGGCCGCGGTTTACCTCGGCCATGATCTGCTGCAGCTTGTCGTCGTTCAGGTGCAGCAGGTCGTAGCCCGCGCGGTCCAGCGAGGGCATGCTTTGGTCGCCGCCGGAACCAAACAGCAGCGCCCGCGCCAGTATGTCCGCCAGGTGAACGGTGCTGGCGCGCAGCGGGTCCTCGGCCTGCATGGGCGTGTGGTGGCAGGCGATGCTGTCGCGCAGCATGGCCGGGAGGCGCCACTGCTCGGCTACGGCGGCGCCTATCACCGTGTGATCGCTGCCCAGCACGGCGCGTTCCGCCTCCGAAAAGAGGCAGCCCTGCTCCAGCACGTGGTGCACGATGGCGTCTACCTTTTGGGGAAAGTACTGCAGCAGCACGGCTTTGCCCACATCGTGCATGAGGCCGGCCACCAGGTACTCCTCGCCCTCAGCCGCGTGCCCGGTGCGCTTGGCAATGGCCCTGGCAGCTACACCGGTGGCCAGTGAATGCGCCCACAGCGCCTCCAAGTTGAACATGGGCCGGTTGCTGCCGCCCGTGAACAGCTCCATGAGCGAGCTGGCGAGGATCAGGTTGCGCAGCGCATCGAAGCCAATGATGGTGATGGCCCGGCTCACCGTGGTCACCTGCTCGGCGAAGCCGTAAAAGGGCGAGTTCACCATTGTCAACAGCCGCGCCGTGATGGACTGGTCGGCGGATACGACCTCGGCAACGTCCTTCGCGGCAGTTTTCGGGTCGGCCAGCATGGCCGTCACCTGCTCATAGACCTTGGCCGGCGTGGGCAGGGAACTCACCCGTGAGAGCACGGCATCGAGCTCGGGGTTGGCCAGGCTCATCAGCGGGCGCGCCCCCGCTGCGCCACCAGGTCCTTGGCGAGGCCGGCGATGCGGTACATCACGGCGTCGTCCAACTCGTGGTCGAAGATGAAGTCGATCTCGTCGCCCGGGCTGTCGAAGGTGCGCGGTTTCAGGTCGCTCGCCTCTGCCTCCCGCGGCGTCGTGTCCATGATCTCGGCGTCGGCGACGCCCCACATCTTGAACAGGCGGAGGTGCTTCTCGGTGAGCTCCTCGCCGGGGCGCGCGAGCAGGGCGCCCTGCGGGCTCACCACGCCGCGCACGAGCCGCATGCCTTGCTTCAACTCACGTAGTATCAGGGTGGCCATCCGACTTTCTCTCCCGAAAACCGCGCTGCATCCAGCGACCCTCAGCTCTGAACCCCTCTTCAGAACCTGGGCGACGGGTCCGCTTCTCCTCCGGATCCCTGCGCGCATGTTAGCAGGCGGCGAGGCCCGCCGGAAGACCAGCCGCACGTGGACGGGTCGCGTGCCTGAAGGTTTGGCCGCAAACAGACCGCGGCGGGCGGGTGGGGTTGCCCGAGCGTCGGTCCAACTCGAAGTGACTGCTGCAGGGGATTGGCGCAGGCCGCCTTATGGCTTTGCCGGCCAAGCTTTTATCATTGCTGGGTTACGCATGGCCGCTTCGAACCTCATCGTCGGGCAGTCTGGTGGCTGCACCGCCGTCATTAACTGCACGCTGGCCGGGGTGATCGACGAGGCGGCGCACCAGCCGGCGGTGGGCCGTGTGCTGGGCATGCGGCACGGTATCGAGGGGCTGCTGTTTGGCGAACTAGTGGACCTGGGGCGCGAAAAACCGGAAACCGTGGCCGCTTTGCGCACTACGCCATCGGCCGCGCTCGGCTCGTGCCGATTCAAGCCCAATGACGATCAGCTGACCCAGGTGCTGGCTGTACTGCGCGAACACAATGTGCGTTATTTCCTGTACGTCGGCGGGAACGATTCCGCGGATACGTCCGCCCGCTTGTCGGCGCTGGCGGAGCAGGTGGGGCAGGACCTGGTGGTGGTTGGCTTACCCAAAACTATTGATAACGATCTGCCGGAGATGGATCACTGCCCTGGCTATGGGAGCGCGGCGCGCTTCCTGGCCATCGCCACGCTGGAGGCCGGGCTGGACACCGAGGCCATGCGCCGGGTGGACCCCGTGAAGCTGATCGAAGTGATGGGGAGGGACGCCGGCTGGCTGGCGGCGGCGTGCGCCCTCGCCGCGCGGGATGAAGCGGATGCGCCGCAGCTGGTGTACGTGCCCGAGATTGGCCTGGAGCCGGACCAGTTCCTGGCGGACGTGCAGCGCGTACACGAGCGGCTGGGCTACGTGGTGGCGGTGGTGCCGGAGCGCATCGCCAGGCCGGGTGGCCAGCCCCTGGGCAGCGGCGAACCTACGTTTGTCGACGCTTTTGGCCACGCCTACTTCGAGAGCCCAGCGGCCTATCTGGCACGCGAAGTCCAAAGCCGGCTTGGCCTGCGCGCCCGGTTCGACAAGCCCGGCACGCTGCAGCGGATGTCCATGCTTCTCGCATCGAGCACAGATCAAGAGGAGGCGTATCTGCTGGGGCAGGCTGGCGTTCGCCAGGCCGTGAGTGGCGCCACCGGCCACATGGTCACGCTGCTGCGCGAGCCGGGCCCCGGCTACGCCTGCCGCGCCGGCCTGGCTCCGCTGAGCGCCATGGCCAATGGGGTGCGCACACTGCCGCGCGATTTTCTGGACGCTGCCGGCACCTGCATCAGTCCGGCGTTCCGAAGCTATGCGCTGCCCCTCGTTGGCGCACCCCTGCCGGAGTACGCCCGCCTGGCCCAACACCCTGCCTGAGTGCGCTCGCATACGAGTGCGATTCACCCTCGGCAACGGGCGAGCGCTGACCCCGGCAGTTCGCTTCGTCGATATCCGCGCTCGAGGCGCCTGGCCGGTATGCACTGACAAAATCACTGAGCACCGACACACGCCTCACCGTTCGATTGACAGGCGAGGATGCCCTCGATAGCATTGCGGGCATCCCGCGGCCGCCGCGAGGGCGGCTGGCAGGGAGAGCCGCTGATGATGCAAGAGCAAAATTCCTTTCGCCGCCACGAGAACGCCTGCCGCTGGTACCGGGAGCGCTGGTTCGTGGAGGATGGGCGACGCACCGAGAAGGGCGAGCTGGTGTTGTACGAGGTGTACTGCCTGCAGGAAATGCCACCGGAGACAGCTGAGGAGCAGGCGCTGTGCTTCCAGCGCCGCAGCCATTGCTGGCGTAATGGCGAGTTGTTGAGCAGCATGAGCCAAACGGCTCACGCGGCTCGCTGACGGGCTTGGCCGGCACTTAAGGCGGCTGCATATCCTTGCACACGCCCGAGGCGGAGTTCTGGATCGCCCTGACACTGGTGGATGGCATCGGGCCCAGCCGGCTCAAACGCCTGTACACCCATTTTGGCGCTCTGGCCACTGCCTGGCAGGCGCCCCTTTCGGCGCTGCTTGATGGCGGCCTGGACGCGCGCACGGCGCAGGGCGTGCAGCAGTTGCGGGCGCATCACCAGCCTGAGGAAGAGGTGCGAAAACTCGCGGCACTGGGGGTGGACGCCATCTGCTGGCCCGATGAGCGCTATCCGCGGCTGCTGCGCCACATCACCAATCCACCCATGGTGCTGTACGCTCGCGGGGAACTGCTGCCGCGTGATGAGGTCGCGGTGGCCATCGTTGGCACGCGGCAGCCTTCCGCCTACGGGCGCCAGGCAGCCCAGCAACTGGCACACCATTTGGCGGAGAAGGGCGTCACGATCATCAGCGGGCTCGCCCGCGGTGTGGATGGGGAGGTGCACCGCGCGGCCCTGGCGGCCGGCGGGCGCACCATCGCCGTGCTGGGCAGCGGGCTGAACGTCATCTACCCGCGCGAGCACTCGGCCCTGGCCGAGGCCATCAGCCGGCAGGGCGCAGTGCTGTCGGACTATCCACTGGGCGCCCAGCCCGATGCGGTGCACTTCCCCGCTCGTAACCGGATCGTCAGCGGCATGGCGCTGGGCACCATTGTGGTGGAGGCAGGCGACACCAGCGGCGCGCTCATCACCGCGCGGTTCGCGGGGGAGCAGGGGCGCGACGTGTTCGCGGTGCCGGGCAGCATTTTCAGCCGGCAAAGCCTGGGCGTGCACCGGCTCATTCAGGATGGGGCCAAGCTGGTGGCGACCGCGGACGATGTGCTTGAGGAGCTGAACCTGGGCATGGTGGCGCACCAGTTGGAAATGCAGCAGCTGCTGGAGCCGCAAGATCCCGCGGAGCGGGCGCTGCTGGGTGCTCTGGCCGGGGGTCCCAGGCATGTAGATGAGCTGGCGCGCGAGACGAAGCTGCCCATATCTCAGGTGTCGGGCACGCTGGCACTGCTGGAGCTGAACGGCCTCATTCGCCAGGTGAGCGCGCTCACGTACGCCGCTCACTGAAACCGGAGCGCGCCCGGGATGGTGGCCTGAGTTCCGCGCTCGTGGCACCATTGCTGCACGGCACCGCGTGGCCGGCAACCGGACAAGTTGAGGGAGTCAAGTGACCCAACCAAGATTGCGCACCCCGCTATGCGACCTGCTGGGGATCGAATACCCAATCATCCTGGCCGGCATGGGTGCTGGCAACGAGGGGGGCGCGGCCGGGCCGGAACTGGTGGCCGCTGTATCCGAGGCGGGTGGGCTGGGCGTGCTGGGTGGCACCGGCCGCAACCTGGAGCAGTTCCACGAAGCGTGCGCGCACATTCGGCGCCTCACCAAGAAGCCGTTTGGGGTGGACCTGCTGCTGCCGGCGGGCGGCGCCCTCATTGGACCGCGCAGCAGCGCTGGCAGGGATGCCGCGGGCCGCGGCATTGACCAGCGCTACTGGGACTGGGCGAACGGCACCATCCAGGAGTTGGGGCTCCAGTCGCCCCCGGAGCGCGGCCTGCTTGAAAGTCAGCCTGCCCCGGATGCGCCTTCGGCCATTGAGGCGCGCCCGGCCACGGAAACGCCGTACGCCTACCAGGACGTGCAGGCGCGGCAGATTGCCGCCATCGTGCAGGAGAAGCCAGCCGTGTTCGCGGCGGGCCTGGGCAGTCCCGGCCCGTACGTCCCGGCGCTGCACGCGGCGGGCATCACGGTCTTTGGGCTGGTAGGCAATGTGAAAACGGCGCGTCGAGTGCAGGCCGATGGCGCCGATGTGATCGTTTCACAGGGGCACGAAGCCGGCGGCCACACCGGGCGCATAGGCACGTTTGCGCTCACGCCGCAGGTGGTGGACGCGGTGAGCCCCACGCCGGTGGTGCTCGCCGGTGGGGTGGGCAGCGGCCGCTCGGTGGCGGCGGCCCTGGCCCTGGGCGCGCAGGCCGTGTGGGTGGGGACGCTGTTCCTGGCCACGCCCGAGGCGAACATCCTGCCGGAGCACAAACAGCACCTTATCTCTGCCACCGAGGAGGACACGCGCGTCACGCGCGTGTACTCGGGCAAAACCGCGCGGAGCCTGCACAACCCGGTCATCGAATCGTGGGAGCGCTCGGGGCTGCCGGCGCTTCCAATGGGCGCGCAGGGCATGGTGTCCGGCCGGGTGCAGGCCGCCGCCCGCGTTTCCGGCCGCAATGACTTGATGATGCAGCTGGGCGGGCAGATCTCCGGCAGCATTCACGAGTTGCGCCCGGCTCACGTGGTGCTCGAAGAGCTGGTCCGCGAGACTGTGGAGGTGCTCACCGCCCTGGCGCACACCCGCGTCACCTTCTCGATGAGCTGACCCCAACCTCCCGCGACCGCCCCAGCCGGCTGAGGCACCGCCTTCAGGCTCGGCGCGTATCCGAAGCGATCCAGATGCGGCTTTGCACCGGGGTCACCACGTTGCCGCTGATGACGCCGGATGCAACCACCGCCGCGCCCAGGATGTTGGACAGCGACTGCCAAAAGCCCAGCTCAACGCGATGCGCCAGTTCCCACGCGATCCATGTATGGCGGCGCGGCGGCTCCAGCTCCGGCCAGGCCGAGAGAGCGCTCTCCAACCTCTCCAGCTCGTTCCGACGCGCTGGCTCATCGAAAACGCCCAACCAAAAGCCCCAAACCTCATCACGCTTGCGCATACCTCTTCTTACGCTGCACCGCTCCCCCAAGTTCTGTGACAGGCGCACCTCTACGCCGGCGCCTGGAATTGTCGCACGCTGCCAGGCCTCGCGGGAAAAGCGATCGTGCGGATGAGGGCTGCTCCCGTTAGTCGCGCCCATCTATTGGAAGGGCGTCCAGGAGTGTGGCGAGGGCGGTGCGCCGGTGGTGGATGTCGTGCGCGGCGGTGGGGAAGCCGTGCCAGCCCAAGCCGCCTTCGGCCACGAGCTCGGAGGTGAGGACGGAATAGCTGGTCGTGGGGTCGATGCTCGCCAGCTCAACAGGCCGGCCGCTGCCAATCCACTTGGCGTGTGCGCGAGCGTACGAAAGCAGCTCGGTTTGCTCGCTCAGCAGGTTCCGAATGTCGCTGCCCGCCAGCGTCGCCTGCACCAGCGTTTCGCGGCTCGGGAAGCTGGTGTACAGCTCGGCCCTGCTCGCCCAGCGCCGCTGTGGCAGCGCGGCCGCCACGTACATGCGCGGCAGCATGAGCAGCGCCGGCGTGGCCAGTTCCGGCCACGGCAGCGTGCAGGCCAGCAGCGTGAGCTCATAGTCGGGCCGCGGCAGCTCGGGCAGGCGAGGCAGCACCCGGTACTCGCGCTGCAGGAGCGCCAGGTCCTCCACCGCCGCGTTGCGCGCGGCCAGCAGAGCTGGGTCCTCCAGAGAGGAGGGCATCTGCGGAATGAGGCGTTCGGCTGCCTGCACGGTGCCGTCCTCAGCGCGCTGGAGCGTGAGCTCGCCGACATTGGCGCCAAACGCGCCGGCGTTGCACAGCAGCGCGCCGCCAACCAGCAGCGCGGGGTCGTGCGCGGCGTGAGTGTGCCCGCCGACAACCGCTGCCACTTTGCCGCCGGCCAGCCCCTGGGCCAGCTCACGGTCGCCCGGACGGCCGCGGTCCAGGCCGAGATGGGAGATGATGACCACGGCATCCACCAGCGGCGCCAGCTCGCGCACCACCGCCCCCACCGAGGCGAGGGGCGGCAGAATGCCTATGCCAGTCAGCCGCGCCCGTGGGACGAGGGTGAGCGTTTCTTCGGTGGTGATGCCGGTGAGGCCCACGCGGAACCCATTGAAGCTGGCAATCGCAGCCGGGTGCACGCGAGCGCTCACCTGAGCATCCGACAGGGTGAGGTTGGCCGCCACAAAGTCGTGGCCGGCGGCCAGCATTTCGCGCAGACCCTCCAGCCCGTGCTCCAGGTCGTGGTTGCCGATGGCTGCCAGCTGATAGCCCGCCCGCGCTCGCAAGCCGGCTACGGCAGCCGCGCCGCCCGCATCCCACCAGGTGCCGCTGCCAAAGACCATGTCGCCCGCGTCCACCACCAGGGTGGGGCCGCCGGCTTGTGCTCGGCGAATGGTCGCCGTGATGCGCGCGAGGCCGCCGCGAAGCTGTCCATCGGGTCCCACGCGGCCATCCACATGGGAGTGGAAGTCGTTGGTGTGCAGGATGGTGACCCGCCGTGCGCCGCCCTCCCAAGCGGGCAGCGGGCGCACCGGTCGCAGGTGAGTGCTGTCCCAGCGCAATGGAACGAGGGTGCTGCCGGCGGTCATGTGCTTTCAGTTAAGCACGAACCGCGGCGGCGATCCGAGGGCCCGCCAGCGGTTCATTGACCGCTGAGCAGCGGGGCGCAACAATTGCCCAGAGTCCATGGCCAAACTTGAGGCCCTCACGGCGAGCGCCGTTGTCACAGGCATTCTGCCCGAAGTGATGGTGTCCGTCGTCTCTGCGAGCTGGCACGGCCAGGTTAGTCAGCTGGTGTACGAGCACGCGCAGTGGGGAAGGCGAATCTCACGGTGACGCAAGGAGCAACCGGATGCGGAGACACAATGAAGCGGAGAAAGATGTGGCCGACACGCGATTGACCGCGAGCATCCGCTCGTTGCGCTTCAGGCCACGACCGTTCAAGAGTCGCTGCCGCTCATCACGGCGCGCATCGTGGATCAATTTCATCCGTTGAAGGTCATTCTGTTTGGATCGCTGGCCCGCGGTGAGGGGCGCCCGGGCAGTGACGTGAATGTACTGGTCGTCCCGCCGGACGTGGGCAGCAAGCACCAGGCGCGTGTGGCAATTCTCCGGGCGCTCAGCGACCTGGCCGTCCCGGTGGACGTTCTCGTGGCCACGCCCGACGAGATACGCCCGGGTCAGCCTTCTCTCGGCAGCGTTCTCCGGCCCGCGCTCCGCGAGGGCAAGGTGATCTATGAGCGGCAGTGACGACCAACCCGTGTGCCGCCGCTGGCTCGTCGTCACCGCCCTCGATATGGCGGTTGCCGAAGAAAATCTGAAGCTCGGGGCGAGGAGACGGCAGTCAGCCTGGCGCGGTCGCGCGGCGGCGATTGAGGAAGCGGAGGCCCAGGAAGCTGGCAAGCGCCACGGTGAGCAGCAGCGCCGCTGCCATGGTGGAAGGCCCCAGGCCGCCCTGCAGGAAGAGGTCGTAGATCTTCACCGGCGCGGTCATGGGGTAGTACGCCAAAATGACTACCGCGCCGAACTCGCTGAGGGATCGCGCATAGGCCAGGATGATGCCGGTGAAGACGCCGCGCGTGGCAAGGGGCAAGGTGATGAACCCAAACACCTGGGTTGAGTTTGCGCCATCGGTGCGGGCGATATCTTCCAGCTCCCGGGGGACGGCATCGAACGCCAGGCGCGCGGCGTTCACAGCGAAAGGACTGCTGACGAAGATCATCCCCACGACCACGCCCGCCAGGCTCCCCCAGAACCGGAGCCCAACGTGGGCCAGCAGCTGACCCGCCGCACCTTGCCGGCCAAAGACGAACAGCAGGGCGATGCCTGCCACGGAGTGGGGCACTGCCAGCGGGAGATCCACGAGCGCCTCGACGAGGCCTTTACCACGGAAGCTGTCGCGTGAGAGGCCATAGGCCAGTGCCGTGCCGAACGTGCCGCACGCCAGCGCGGAGATGACGGCCGCCTCCAGACTGAGGGCGATGCTGGCCAGCACGCCATCACCAAAGGCAACCTGGGCGAGATCCGGCAACTGGAGGCCGGTGTAAAGCCGCGCCAGGGGCAGAACCACAAAGAACAGGAGCAGCCCACCCAGCAGCCACAACAGCGCGCGGAAGAGATACCCCTGCCCGCCCCAGTTTGACCCTCGATCCGTGCCGCGGCGACGCGCCACCCGGCGTGGCGCAAGGGACGTTTCGCGGCTCACGCGCGGCCTTGCGAGTGCTCAGCGCGTGCCAGCGCTGGACAACCAGGGGCAGCACGGCATTGCCGGCATACGCGCCGAGCCATCGAAGGCTCACCCCCGCGAAAGCGCATGGCACACGGCCACTGAGTGGATCAGGAAGCAGGCCAGGGTTGGAGCAGGGGCGCCAGCACCGTGGGAGCCGCCGCCACGCTGCTGGCGTACGCTGGCGAGATGTTCACGAAGCCGTTCTTTTTGAGCACGGACTGGCCCACTGGCCCCAGAAGCAAAGACACGAACTGCCGCGCCAAGACCGGATGCGGCGCGTTGCTGGGGATGGTGACCGCGTACACAATGGGGCTGCCCTTAAGCGCGCCGTTCTTGGTGTTCACCACGGCTGTGGCGTAGTTCTGCGTGTATTTCGCATCGGACAGGTCGATCTGTGGGGGCAGAGTCAGCGCCTCCAAGTGGTTCTGCAGTGCGTCCGTGCGGTAGATGGCCAGATAGTCGATCTGCCCCGCTTTCAAGGCGGAGATCAGCTCCGTCTCCGTATCGCGCATGTTGCTGGCTGGCGCGTTCTTCAGGATGGCGTTGTAGAGGCCGGGCGCCTTATAGTAGGCCTCGGCCAGCTTCAGCATCTGGAGCGTTTGGTAGCCGGAGGGGTCAGTATCGGGATTGGAACGGCCGATTTGCACGCCCGGGTCGGCCAGCACCTTGTACCAGTTGCCGGCGTTGATGGTACTGGCGCCCTTGCTCTGGGGCGTGTACACAAAAGTGATGGCGTTGCTGGCGAAGCCGGCGAGCCAGGTGGCAAATCCAGCCTTGCCGTTCTGGGCGAAGAGCTGCTGTGGGATGACGTGATAGTCGGCGACGCCCACAACGTCCGCCAGCTGGCCGAGCTGCGACACCTGCTTGGCCATGGCCACGCTGCCACCGAAGCGCGGTTGCGGCTGTACGCCGGGATGTGCATCGACGAACGCCTGATCGAGCTGCTTGAAGGGAACGGAGAGCGTGCCCGCGGCGAACTCCACCAACGGCGATGGTTTGGCTGCTCCGGGCATGGCCGGCGCGGCCGAATTGAGGCCGGAAACTGGTGCACTGGCCGCGGCCGAGGTCGCCGGCGCGGTGGACCCTCCGCAGCCTGCCAGCAGCATCAGCACCATTCCCGCGGCTGCTCCGCGCGCAAGCCCTCCACGCACGTTCAGTCACCTCATTCGACCCGTCACTGCCTATGGGCCAACGCTATCACCTGACAAACATCGCGCCCTCGCCGCCAATTCAGCGTGCGCGCGACGTGCAGAACGGGCCACCACTCTCCGCTGTGCCGGCAAAACGCCGGCCGGAGGGTTGTGCGGAAGAGGCCGGGGGGTGTCGCAGCCGTTCGACGAGCCCCTGGCACCGCGCTTGCTGGTTGCGTTGGTTGTGCAATGGCTCACAACCCTCTGGTGGCGCTGGCGCACGCAGCGCATCGAGCGGCGCTGTGCGCTACGCCTCCTCGCCCGCCTGCGGGCCTAAGCCGGTTGGCGAGCGGCCGCGCCCCCTGACGGCGTCGCCGGTGATGCGCGGCTGCCGGCTTCTGGCTTGGCCGAGGCGCGGAGGAGGCTGGCGATGGTGGCCCACTCGGCCAGGGTTACGGTGCCGGCGCGGCGCGTGGCATGGACTCCCGCTTGCTCGAGGGCGCTCAACACCTCGTTCGGCGTGAGGAGCGCGGGCAGGTGAGCGCCGCTTGGCTTGTAGTTCCGCTGGAGCGAGTTGTGCAGCTGCTTGCGCGGCTCCGCGAACCCGGCTCGCACCACGCGGAAGAAGTGGTCCGGGTCCGGCAGGGGCACCGCCGGACGCGGGAAGGTCACCACGCGCAGAATGGCCGACTCCACTTTCGGTACGGGGCGAAAGCATGTGGCCGGCACCAGCCGCACAATCTCCGGGCACCCGAACAGTTGCACACTGAGGGCCAGCAAGCTCAGCTCTCCCGGCACGGCAGCGATTCGTTGTGCCACCTCGGCCTGCAGCATCAGCACCAGTCGCTCGGGCCGGGGTTGCGCCTCGAGAAAGTGCCGCAGCAGGGCCGAGCTGATGTAATAGGGGATGTTGCCCACCAGCTTGTAGCCGCCATCAAAGAGCTGCCCTGGCTCGATCTCAAGCGCGTCGGCGTGGAGCACGCGAACCGGCAGCCGCTGAAGCTCGGGGATCAGATCGGCATCCAGCTCCACGGCCGTGATCTGGGCGCCCGTCGCTGCCAGTCGCCCAGTGAGCGCACCATGCCCGGCCCCGATCTCCAGGATGTTGTCGCCCGGGTGTGGGTCCACCGCCCGCACCACGTCCTCGGCCACTTGCTGATCGACCAGAAAGTTCTGGCCCAGCGACTTCTTCGCGCGCGTAAGCCAATGCTACCCGCCGCGGCGGAACGTATCCAACAAACTCGTCGTTGTTTCAGCACCCACGGTTGAGTGGCCGGCCACGCATCAGCGCAAGTTGGTGCCGGGCGCGTGGCTCAGGCGAGCAGGGCGGCGGGCAGCTCGAGGTTGCGCTTCACGGTGCCGAGGAAGCGCGCGGCGGGGGCGCCGTCGATGGCGCGGTGGTCGATGGTGAGGCTCAGGGTGAGGTACTGACGTTCGGCCACCTGGCCGGCCGCGAGGCTGAGCCTGGGGAAGACGCGGCCCAGCCCCAGGATGGCGACCTGCGGCGGGTTGATGATCGGCGTGAAGAAATCGATGCCCAGGCCGCCCAGGTTGGTGAGGGTGAAGCTGCCGCCCGCGACGTCCTCCGGCCGCAGGCAGTTCTCGCGGGCTCTCGTGGCGAGGTCGCGCGTGTGCTGCGCCTGCTCTCGCAGCGAGAGTGCCTCAGCCTGGTGCAGCACTGGCACCACCAGCCCTCCCTCCGCGTCCACCGCCAGCCCCAGGTCGATGCTGCCGTGGGTGCGGAGGGTGGTGCCCTCCAGGGTAGCGTTCAACGCGGGATGCTCCCCCAGCGCCAGAATCACGGCGCGCAGCACAAGATCCGTCACGGTAGGCTGCTGCTCCTCGGGCCACAGGGCCTTGAGCTGCTGGCGCAGGGCGAGTGCAGCGGTCACATCGGCCTCAAGACCAAGCGTGAGCTGGGCCATGTCGCGCAGGCTGGCGTGCATGCGCTGGGCGATCAGCCCGCGGCGCCCGGCGAGCTCTACGGCCGTGTGGGCCGGCCCGTGCATCTCAGCCGGGCGCGGCGTGGGTGTGGCCGGGCCGCCGGAGTCGCGCGTGCGGGCAGCGGCTTGCACGTCCGCGGTGCGTACGCGGCCGTTGCCGCCCAGGCGCTCCAGGTCCACGCCGAGGGCGCGAGCGAAGCGCCGCGCGGCGGGGGTAGCGTTCACGGTGGCTGGCCGCTGCAAGGCCGGGGCGGCCGAGGCCGGCCGGAGCGCATCGTGGGTAGCCTGAACGTCGACTTCGCGCAAGCGCTTGCCCTGGGGCAGCACATCGAGACTGATGCTCAGCTGGCGGGCCAACCGCCGCGCGGCCGGGGTGATGCGCAGCTCCGCCGGCTCTGGAGTACGGTCAGTGTGAGGGCTGGCGAGGTCAGGTGTGAGTATGGCGGAGGAGCGTTCCTCGGCCTCACCCGGGCTGGCCTGGCTGGTGGAGACCGAATGCGCGGTTGCAGGCGAGCTGGGCGCGGATGCCGCTCCAGGCGAAACGGAGCTGTCGAGCAGCCGGCCGACGAGGGCGCCCACGGGCAGGGTGCTGCCGGCGGAGGCAAGCTGTTGCAGCCGGCCATCCTCCGGTGCTTCCACGGTGTAGCTCACCTTGTCGGTTTCCAGCTGATACAGCGGCTCGCCGCGGCGCACGGCGGCACCATCTTGGGCCAGCCATTCCACGACCGTGCCCTCGGTCATCACGTCGCCCAGCAGGGGCAGCTTGAGCTCGGCTGGCATGGCCGCTAGAAGTTTGGCCGCCGCGGCATGTTTCCGGCCAACTTCTACTCCCGCAGGGTGGCGAGGGCGGCTTCCACCACGCGGTCCGGCGAGGGCGCGTAGGCGGCTTCGAGTACGCCGCTGTATGGCACCGGCACGGCCGCGCTGTTCACGCTCTTGATCGGCCCGTCCAGGTAGCCGATGGCCTGGTCCGCCACGATGGCGGCGATGTCTCGCGCCACGCTGCAACGAGGCCAGTCCTCATCAACCACTACCAGGTGCTTGGTGCGTCGCACGGAGTCCACCAGGCAGGCCTCATCCAGCGGCACCAGGCTGAGCAGGTCAATCACCTCGGCTTCCACACCCTGCGCGCTCAGCTTCCCGGCAGCTTCGCGGCACACGTTGGTCATCTGCGAAATGCCCACCAGCGTCACATCGCGGCCGGGCCGCACCACGCGGGCCTTGCCAATCGGCAGCGTGTAGGGCTCCTCGGGCACGTCCATGCGCAGCGTGCCCACACGGCGATGGCTGAAGTAGATCACGGGATTGTTGTCGCGAATGGCGGCCGTGAGCAGGCCTTTGGCCGTGTAGGCATCGGATGGCGCCACGCACTTGACGCCGGGGATGTGCGCAAACATCGAGTACATGCTGCCGGAGTGCTGGGCCGCCGTGCCGCCGCCATTTTGAGGGTTCATGGCCACCACGCCAATGGCGGTTTTCACCACCATAGGCACGCTCACCTGCCCACCCAGCATGTAGCGCAGAAAGGCGCCCTCGTTCATAACGGAGTCCAGCGACACGCCGATGAAGTTCACGAACATCAGCTCGGCAATGGGCCGCAGGCCGGTGAGCGCCGCGCCCACGGCCGCGCCAATGAAGCTCATTTCGCAGATGGGCGTATCGATGATGCGCCGCGGGCCAAACTGCTGAATCAGCCCCTTGGTCGAGCCCATGGGCCCGCCCCAGGCATCAATGAAGCCCTGCTCGGCGCGGCCAGCGGCGCCGGCGATGTCCTCGCCCAGCACGATTACGCTGGGATCGCGCTCCATCTCCTGGCGGATGGCTTCGTTCTCGGCGCGGCTGGCAACAAGCTCTCGAGCCATGGCTGCTGCTATTCCTCCGTGTAGACCTGCGTGGTCAGCTCGGCCACATCCGGCAAGGGGCTGCTCTTGGCGAACTCCACGGCGGCCTCCACACGCTGTTCCGCCTCCTTGCCGATGGCGGCCAGCTCGGCCTCGCCCAGCAGCTGGTGCTCCGCCACCACAGCCTCGAAGCGGCGGATGCAGTCGCGATCGCGGTAGTGCTGCTCCTCCTCCTTACTCCGGTAGCGCAGGGGATCGTCCCCCAGGAAGTGGCCGTAGTAGCGGTAGGTTTTGGCCTCGATGAAGCTGGGGCCTTCGCCGGCTCGCGCGCGTTCCACGGCGCGACCCATGGCCTCGTACACGGCGAACACGTCCTGCCCGTCGATGGTCGTGGCCGGGATCATGAAAGCCTCGGCGCGCTTGGCGAGGTCGCGCGTGCTGAGGGCGTACTCCGCCGACGTGGACTCCGCGTAGCCGTTGTTCTCGCAGATGAAGATCATGGGCAGCTTCCAGATGGCCGCCATGTTCAAGCATTCGTACACGGGGCCCTGGCCCATGGCGCCATCGCCGAAAAAGGCGACGGATACCTGGCGTGTGCCACGTGTTTTGGCGGAAAGCGCCGCGCCCAGGGCAATGGGGGTGCCCGCGCCCACAATGCCGGTGGCGCCCAGCATGCCCACGGAGGTATCGGCTATGTGCATGGAGCCGCCCTTGCCGTGGTTGGTGCCGGTGGCGCGGCCGAAGAGCTCGGCCATCATCCTGGCCACGTTCACGCCCTTGGCGATGCAGTGGCCGTGGCCGCGGTGCGTGCTGGCCACGTAATCGTCAGTGTTCAGGCGGGCGCACACGCCCACAGCGACCGCTTCCTGCCCCACATAGAGGTGGGCGCTGCCCTGGAGCTCGCCTGTTTCCCACAGCCGTGCGATGCGCTCCTCGAAGATGCGGATGAGCATCATGCGTTGATACAGCCAGCGCAGCCGTTCAGCATCGCCTGGCACCTCGGCGGTGGTGGAGAGATCCGCCGCTGTCACAGCCATGGCACGTCTCCTGGGCTCAGTTGCCGCCCGGCAGCAGGCGCATGTCCGGGCGCGGGGCCATTATAGGCTCGGGCGTGCGCGGCTGGCCGGCGCGTGCGCTGCTCAGCGTGCTGGCCCGGACCCCAGCGGCGGATTGGTGCCATGGGTGAGGCCGTCCACGAAGGAGGCGATGCGCGCATCCCACTCGTGGTCCGTGGTGATGTAGAAGCGCTCTTCGCGGATGGCCTGGAGGACGATGTCGGCAACCTCGGCGGCGGGCTTCTGCTGGGACATGCGCTCCACCATGGCGCGGCGCATGGCGGCGCCGGCTTCCACGCCCGATGTCGGCTGCTCATTTTGCAGCTCCGGCGGACGGTTGCGTGAGCCCTCGAAGATGCGCGTGTTCACCACGCCGGGGCAGAGCACCGAAACGCCGACCTTGGCCTGGCGCTGTTTGAGCTGTGTGTACATCGTCTCGGAAAGCGCCCGCACGGCGTGCTTGGTGATGCCGTACATGTTGCCGCCGCGCACCAGCCCCGTGGCCGAGGAGGTGTTGACTACGTAGCCTTCCTCGTCCTGCCCGAGCAGGATGGGCAGAAAGGTGCGCACTCCATGCACCACGCCCCAGAAGTTCACGCCGAAGGTCCATGCCCAGTCCTTGCTGGTAGCCTCCCAGATGGGGCCGTCCAGGTAGCCCTCCACGCCGGCATTGTTGAAGACGAGGTGCACTTTCCCGTACGCTTCGAGAGCCCTGCCGGCCAGCTCCTGCACAGACTCCAGGCTCGATACATCCGTTTGCACGCCAAGCACGTCCACCCCCGTGGCGCGCAGCTCGGCCATGGCCCGGTTCAGGGCCGCCGCCTCCACATCGGCCATCACGATCTTTGCGCCCTCGCGGGCGAAGCGCTCGGCGAAGGCCCGCCCCATGCCGCTGGCGGCGCCGGTGATCACGGCCACGCGGCCGGCAAAGTCGTTCACGCCCGCGCCCTCATCACACTGCCATCAGCTCCGCCAGGTTGCGCGCGTTGGGACACTGCTCCAGGGAGAGCAGCGCATCGCGCACGCGCTCGGCGGTCGCGCGGCTCACGGCCAGGCTCATGTTGTCCAGAAACTTGCGTTCGATCTCCGCTGCGCTGAGCGGGCGCTCGTTGGTGCCGCGGTTGATCTGCTCGCGCCGCCGCAAGGTGCGCCCGTCACGCATGTGCACCACCACCTCGCCGGAGTAGTAGCGAGGGAAGGCGCTGTCCGGATCCGGCGCGTAACTCACGCGGGAGGTGAGGCTCAGGATGTCCGCATCGGTCAGCGCGTCCTGGCGCAGCTCGGCCAGGGAGAAGCGCCCGCGCACCAGACTGGCGGCCACGACGAAGGGCAGGCTGAACTTGGCGTCGTAGTCCGAGGTGGGGTGGAGCTTGTTCTCCCATGGCTCGCACACGGTACCCACCTCGCCCTGGGCAATGAGGCAGCGGATGCTGGCCACATCCTCCGCGTGCAGGCCCTCGTGCTCGCGCAGGTGCAGGATTGCATCGGCAAAGGCGTGCACGAAGTGGCACGCGGGGTAGGGCTTGAGGCCCACGTTCAGCATCTCCCACGCATCGCCCAGCCCGCGCGTGGCCAGTGCCAGGTCGTACTCGTGCCGGCCGGCCAGGAAGCTGGCAAAAAGGCCGAAACGCCCCTCGTACACGGACTCCGGGCCCGCGAAGCCTTCACGAGCGAAGCGTGCCGCCGTGAGGCCGCAGCTGGCGGCCCAGCCGGGGTGCAGGCGCTTGTTCCAGGCGCCCGTTTCCAGAAACTCCATGGATCCGGAGGCCATGCTGCCCACCAAGCCCTGTGCCAGGACTGTGCCATCTACTGAGAGCCCCTCCAGCCGAGCCGCGGCGACAGCGCAGCCGAAGGCGCCTACGACGCCGGTGGGGTGAAAGCCAACCTCGTGGAAGCCGCCCTGAGCCACGGCGCCCAAGCGCGCGGACACCTCCACCGCCAGGAGGTAGCCCAGCAGCAGATCGGCGCCACTGAGGCGGCGCTGCGCCGCGATGCCCAGAGCCAGCGGCAGCGCGCTGGCCGTGACGTGCGTCACGCCGGCCATGTGTGTATCGTCGTAATCCAGCCCGTGGATGAGGATGCCGTTCAGGCACATGGCGTCGCGCAGGGCCAGCCGCTGGCGGTGCGCCAGCACTGGCTCATCGCCAGCGCCCAGGCTGGCCAGCGCGGCCAGCGAACGCTTGGCAAAGTCGAACGTGCTGGAGGCGAAGGCGATGCCCACGGCATCGAGCAGGTGCAGTTTGGCGCGCTGCAGCACCGCCGCCGGCACATCCTCCAGGCGCAGCGCGTCGGCAAAGGTGGCGATGTCGCGCGCGATGGCCGTGTGACGCTCCGGTGCCGGGTGCTCGGTTTGTGCGCGGTCCAGAATGGCTGCCATGTTCAACCCCCGCGATCTGCCCGGTTGCTTCTTGCTCCTGCGCCCGCGCCTCCGGCGCAGGCTATTTGAATACTGTCACCAGGCCGTGGTCGCCGTCCACCCGCACGCGATCGCCGGTGCTGATCTTGTGGGTAGCCGCGGCGGTGCCTACCACGCAGGGAATGCCGTATTCGCGGCTCACGATGGCCGCGTGGGTGAGGCTGCCGCCGCCATCGCACACGCAGGCCTTGATCACGCCGAACACTGGCGTCCAGTCCGGCGTGGTGTAGTTGCACACCAGTATCTCGCCGGCCTGCAGCTCGGAAATCTGGCTGATTGAGGTGAGCACGCGCGCCACGCCCTCCACCACGCCACCCGAGGCGGCCAGGCCGTGCAGCTCGTTGGAACTGGTGGCCCCGCGGCGCACGGCCTCCAGGAAGTGCGGGTACAGGCCAAAGATCTCCAGCATGATGGGGTCGTCGATCGATTCCGGAATGGTGCCCAGCAGGTGCGGCATGTCCGGAGCCTTGAGCAGCCAGTGGTTGTAATAGTCGCGTCGCGCCGGGACCCACCCGCGCAGCCGCTTCCAGGTGTCCGCGTCGCCGGCCAGCCCTTCGAACAGCTCGGGGGTGAAGAGGAAGTACACGTCCTCCGGGGCCTGCAGGTGGCCGTCGGCGGCTAACCGCCGGCCCAGCGCCTGCGTCACCCAGTGCGCGGGGATGTGGCTGCGCTGGTCGATGTGGAAGTTGTGCTCGTCGTTCCACCAGGAGAAGTTGGCCTGCTGGCACGACGCGAGGCCGTCGTTGAACTGTTGCAGCTTGTTGCCACCGCCCACGTGCCGCCGCGCTTCCTCGATGGCCTGGTCGCGGCCCTCGATCATCTGGCGGTGCTTGGCGCCAAAGTCATGGTCGGCCGGCTGCCCCAGCAGCGTGCGGATGTTGTTCAGTGGCGGAACGGGCCGGTCGATCCAGGGCGCCAGTTCAATGCAGGCCACCTCATCAATGCGGTAGCCGTACACGTTGAGGAAGCGCTGCAGGTCGGTCCACCAGAGGCGGCCGTTGGTGCTCTTCTGCAGCTCGCCCGGCACGCTGGTGACATCGCCCGCCAGCAGGGTGCCGTCCACGTTGAGCTCGCGGGAGCGGCGCGCCAGCTTCCACAGCTCCTCATCGGCCTCCATGAACTTGGTCTTGTCGCCGGTGAGGTACACGGCGGCGCGCGCGGGATCCAGGCCCAGCTCTTTGTTCAGCTCATAGAAGGCGAGGTAGTTGCCCAGCAGCGAGTACATCACCTCGAAGTGGATGAACATGGAGCGCTGGTGATAGGCGTGGGCGGCGCTCAGTGCCTGGCGCAGGCCCTCGTAGTCGAGCGCGGCAACGTCCAGGCCAACGAAGTAGTCGAAGTCGTCCTTCAGCTCCTTCTCGTAACCGCCCCAGATGTCCTTGAAGTTCTGCAGGTAGGGCCCCAGCTGGCGGCCGAAGCGGGCACCGCGCACCTGCATCTCCCACTCGGAACCCACGCTGATCTGCCCGCCATAGACGTGTGTGCCGGCGAAGCGACCTTTGATGCCGTTGCCCGGTGGCAGTGGCAGCAGCAGCGCACCCAGCTGCGTGCCCCACACGACGACGTCTTCCAGCAGGTCGATGCCGCCGGGCACGACGCCGCGGCTCCAGTGCAGGCTCTCGTGGAACCACAGCTCGCCTTCATCCGCCTTGGTGAACGGCCGCATCATGTCCATATAGTGCTGCCAGCCACGGCGCGGCTCGTAGCCGGGGTACCACTCGTCCCCCACGTAGTCGTCCAGGGGAATGAGCGACAGGTCAGCCATGCAGATCCTCCGGTGTCCTGGGTCTCTCGCCCCGAGAGCCGCTCGGCAAGGTCGCCTACTTATAAACCACCAGCCGCGGTGGCACAAGGCGAGCTTCGCTGCCGCTCGTTGGGCTCGTCAGCGAGCGCGGCGGCGAATTCAACGCGCTGGGCGCCGGGACGCAACGCGCTCCTGCCATCCCCGCGCCGGGACGGTGCCAGGCCGCTTTGGCTCAGCGAAGGGCGAGAATCTGCTCGGTGAGCACTTGTACGAGCCGTTCGGCTTGCGCTTGCTCCAGAACCAATGGCGGGCAGATGATGATGTTGGGTGGGTAGCCGCGCACCAGCACGCCGGCCTCGCGGGCGGCCTGCACCGCCGGCGCAGGATCGCACGTCAGCTCGATGGCCAGCATCATGCCAACGCCGCGCACCTCTGCTACATGGGGGTCCGCTTCCAGCTTGCGCAGCTGAGCCAGCAGCCAGTCCCCCATGTCCTCGGCACGCTGCACCAGATGCTCCTGCTCCATAAGACGCAGGTTCTCCAGCGCCACGGCCGCACCCACGGGGTGACCGTTGAAGGTGAACCCGTGGCGGAACTCAGCGCCATCAAGCATGCTGCGCAAGCGGTCGCTGATGAGCACGGCGCCCATTGGCACATAACCGCTGGTGAGCGCTTTGGCGGTCACAATCACGTCGGCATCGAGGTTGTAGCGCTGGCTGGCGAACCAGGAGCCAGTGCGCCCGTAAGCGGTGATCACCTCATCCACAATGAACAGCAGGCCGTGCCGGCGCAGCACCGCCTGCACGCCTTCCCAGTAGCCTTCGGGCGGCGTGATAACCCCGCCTACGCCTTGTACCGGCTCGCCGATGAAGGCGGCGATGTGCTCTGCACCCGTTTCTTCGATGGTGCGCTCCACCTCTTCGACCAGGGCGTCGGTTTCGACGCGAGTGCGCGCGCGGGGGGCGCTCAAGTGGATGAAGCCGGGTGCCGCCGGGCCAAAGCCTTGCTTCAGGCGGTCCAGGCCCGAAGCGGCCATGGAGGTGCCGGAGGAGCCGTGGTAGGCATCGTGCCGGCTGAGGATGGTGGTGCGGTCCGGCTTGCCGGCGTGGTGCTGCGCCAGGCGCACCAGCTTGATGGCGGTTTCGTTGCCCTCGGAGCCGCCGTTGGTGAAGTACACGGTGTTCATGCGTGGTGGGGCCAGCCCGGCCAGCCTGGCCGCCAGCCGGAGAGAAGGCTCGTTAGCCAGGTCGCCGAAAGAGGAGTAGTACTCGAGTTGCCGCATCTGCTCGGCCGCGGCGCGGGCGAGCTCTTCGCGGCCGTGCCCCACGGCGTTCAGCCACAACCCGCCGGTGCCGTCGATGTACTCTTTGCCTTCGGCATCCCACACCAGGGCGCCTTTGCCCCGCGCAATCACCAGCGGCCGCGCCGGGTGCCCCACCTTCGCGTGCGGGTGCAGCACATGTGCCGCGTCCAGCCGCGCCAGCTCGTCCGGCAGTGTCACATCACTCACTCTTCGCTGCTCCTCACAACCCGAGCGTGCCAGCGCTCAATTCGAGGCTCGCTCCGCCCCCAGGGCTGGGGGCTCACGTTCGCTGATCGCAAGGTCGCGGGAGTCCGAGCCCCTCCCGGGACCTTGACGCTCGATGCACTTTGCTCGATAGCAATCTCGGTGAGCAAGCCATCGTTATTGTTGGCCACGCCAACCCAGGGTACATCCAGAACGGGACGCGCTGAAGAACCGCGGGAGCGATCAAGAGCCGGCTCTGCGAAACCGCTACTTGGCGGCGGCCATGGCTTGCATGTACTCGCCGCGGATCTGATCGCCGCCCTTTGACACCCACTCTTTCACCGCCTGGTCGTAATCAGTCATGGGCGACCGGCCAACGATGATGCTGGTCATGGCATCCATGAAAGCACTGGTCAGGATAGTGCCTTTGCTGCCATTCGTGGCCGAGTAGTAGCCCAACGTCGGGTCCTGGACGCCTTGCGGGATGGCCAATTGCTGGTCTGCCTGGGCTTGTTTGGCATAGGCCGGCACCTTGGGATCGTACAGCGGCTGTGGGTGCTGGCTGACGTACTTCCAGGGTACGTAGGTGTCCGCGATACCCGCCCTGGTTGGGATGGGGTTGCCCTTGCCATTCCAGGCGAAATCCGGCCCTTCCACGCCGTAATCCATGAGCAGCCCCTCGTTGCTGCCGAAAGGAGCAGCCATATAGTTCAGAATGTTCAGCATGGCTTTGATGCGATCAGGGCTGCCCTTCTTCAAGACCGTGATGCCGATCACCTCTTTGTACAGGAAATGGGGCGCTTTGCCTTTCCCATCAAAGGTGAATTGTGGGATCGTGGTGACCTGTACCGGCGGCACGGCTTGCGGTCCTCTGGTTGTGGCGTATTCCTGGTAGGACGCCCAAGGTTCCTCATTGAGCGCGAACTTGCCGGCTATAAGGTCCGACTTCCAGGCTGTCGGAGCTGCGTAAGTGAGCGCGTTGGGGTGGAACACACCGGCTCCATACAAGTCATGGACATACGCCACCGCGGCCCTGTACTCCGGCGTCTCACGAGCGTGGATGAGCTTTCCGCTGATATCCAGCCGCCAGGTGTTGGGGCCATTGAACATCTCTTGCCACCAGTTCCAATTCATGCCCAGCGCGTAGCCGGCCTCCGACGCGATGGCCCACTGGTTCCGCTCCGGGTGCGTCAACTGCAGCAGCATCTTCTTGAAGTCAGCGCCGTTCTTAGGCAGAACAGCGGCGCCTACTTCCTTGTCCCAGCGGTTTCGGTTGACGTACATCATGGTTCCCACGGCCGGACGAGGGATTGGAATACCGAAGATCCCACCACCATAGACGGTGTTCATCCACGGCGTGGGTGGGATGTTGGCCAGGTTGGGGTAGGCCTTGATGTTGTCGCCGCTCAAATAGGGCGTCAGGTCGGCGCATTGCGCCTTCAGAAACTGGGGCAGGTTCGGGACTGCCTGAAGATACATCATGTCGGGCAGATCGCCGCTGGCTGATACCGTGTTGAACTTCGCCGGATAATCGGCAAACGCAACAACGTTGATTTTCATGTTTGCGCCCAACGCTTTGTTGACCGCCTGCCACTGCGCGTTCCGTCCCAGCGGCGTGAAGGGTGGGTAAAAGTTCAACGTCATCACATTGACATCGCCGACATTCGGGAGGGTGTCCGCTACTGACCTGTACAGCCCGGCCTTGGGGAAATTCAGATAGGCGTCATCTATGCCCGGCCCGGTGCTGGGAAAGTCCGGCTTTGGTCCTTTGGCGGGAATATAACTGGGGAGCACTACTCCGGCGACCTTGGTGACGGCGCTCGGCGAAGCTGACCCAGGTGCACTGCCGGGCGCAGCTGCTGCCGCGGCCACCGAAACGCCGGGCGCCGCACTGCCAGCCGCGGCAGGCGCACCAGCGGGCGGCGCGGATGCCGGTGCGGACTGGCCGCATGCTTCGAGCAGCAGTGGAAGGCCAACCAGGGTTGCCGCCGCCCCAGTCGATGCGAGTCGAATGAAGCGACGACGGCTGACCGAGTCGACGCTTTCGAGTCCCAGCGTGTGAGATTCCATAATTCCCTCTTTCTCCTTGTTCGCCGCGCACAGATAAAAGTGACCGGACGATAGAATTCGCCGGGCCATACGAACGAGCCTGTTCTGGAGCTGGGTAACGGTTGACCCGGCTAGCCCCGGACACTTCGCCAGGACTTCGGCACGTTACGTTCCCAACGTTCCACCGGCGAAGACTTGCGCCACAGAGAGCTGGGTCCTGGTCACCCCCTGTTCGTAGTTGTATCGGAGGAAGCTGTCGATGGCCTTCCGATTGGCGGAGATTCCGTGCCTATGGACATCTCCCCATTCCCGCATCTGGTCCAGCAGCTTCTCACGCATATGGATGATGAGCGAATAGGCGGTGCCGTCACCCAGCGCATCGTTCAGCGCAAGTTCCATGGACTGGTTGAAGGCGTCGAACAAGTGCTGGCTCAGGCCGGGGTGCTGCCGGTTGAGCTTTCCTCCCATGGCAATGGCGTGGACCGGCGTGAAGATCTCGTGCTCCTTCGAAAGCCGTTGATTCTGCACCTGGTAGTCCGGAAACAGGCGTTTGACTTGTCCGCTGGATTCCAGCGTGTTCCACAGCCTGGCACTGCTGATGTCTCCCGTGCTGGCGTCAACATCACCATCCAGGAGGCGTTGGACGGGACTCTTGAATGGACCGGAGGCATATTCAATGTGGCCTACGAGTGCGCCCAGCTCAACGGGACTCGGCGCGTTCAGCAGCCAGTGCAGCTTGGACAGATCGACGCCATGCTCGTCCTGCAATAAGCCTTTGGTGTACGTGGTGATGGCGCTGGTCATGCCCATGGCGGCAAAGACTTTGCCTTCCAGGTCCTTCGGAGCATTGATGCCGCGGTCCGTCCGCACCCAGAGGAAGTTGTAGGCTGGTTTGCGCTTGATGAAAATGGGTAGCAGCACCATGTCCCATCCGGCGGCGATGGCAGGCAGCAAGTCCCCCCAGTTGGAGTCCAGCAGGCCAAAGTCGCCTTCGCGGAACCTGGGCTTCTCGTACAAGCCGGCCGGCTCGGTGGGGCCGGAGGCCTTGAGCTGAACGCCCTCGATCTGTACCCTGCCCTCCACCAGTGGCCGGATGATGTCATAGCGGAAATTCGGGGGGAAGCCCTGGGCTTCGAGAGTTACCTCGATGGCGGCGTCGGCCACGTTATGGAAGCTCCTGTGCAACGTGCTCTTGCCCGAAAGAGTGGCGCCGCCGATTGCGCGTCAGCCGTGAGCAGATGCCAAGGGATTGTAGGAGTTCCGGTTCGAGATGTGAACTTTCGGAGAATGAAGATCGCGAATCTACCGGGTAGCAGCAGGGTTCCGTGAGGCTGAGGTAGGATAGCCGCCGACGTTTACTACCCGAGGATGGAGCACATGCTGACCAGGGAACAGAATGAACTGATCTGCCGCACTGGTCCCGGGACGACCATGGGGCTGCTCATGCGGCGGTATTGGATGCCAGCTCTCTTATCGGAGGAGATTCCGACACCGGATTCTCCTCCGGTTCAAGTGCGGCTGGCGGGCGAAGAGCTGGTGGCCTTCCGGGATACCAACGGTCGGGTCGGGTTGCTGGAGGAGCATTGCACGCACCGCGGCACATCCCTGTTCTATGGGCGGAATGAGGAGTGCGGCCTGCGCTGCGCCTACCACGGTTGGAAGTACGATGTGGACGGCAACGTGCTGGACACACCGGCCGAACCAACCAGCAGCTCGTTCAAGAACAAGGTGCGGCAGCAAGCCTACCCTTGCCTGGAGCAGGGCGGCATGATCTGGGCCTATTTGGGTCCGCCCGAGAAGAAGCCGCTCTTCCCTCACTACTCGTTCCTGGATCTGCCGGCCAGCCACAGCTACGTCACCAAGTCGCTGTTGGAGTGCAATTATCTCCAGGGCCTTGAAGGCGAGTGCGACTCGGCCCATCTGTCGTTCCTGCACCGCGATTTCACTCGCGAAGGCCGCGACCTGTACGCCAGAGACAGCGCACCGGAATACGAAATCGAGGGCACCGATTTCGGGCTGCGCATGGTGGCCGTCAGGAAGGCGGCGGAGAATCAGAAATATGTGCGCGTTTCCAGCTTTGTTGTGCCCATCACCTGCTGGATCCATGCCATCACCAAAGAGGTCCACATCTACGTGCCGATTGATGACCTTCATGCCTGGCGCTACGACTTCGGCTTCCTGACGGACCGTCCGGCCACGCCAGAAGACAGCTTCCGGACCCCGGAAATCGGCCCCGACTACCGCCGCGTTCGGACCCAGGCGAACCACTATCTCCAGGACCGGGAACGGCAGCGAACGCGCGATTTCACCGGGATCGAAAACTTCCTGAACCACGATGCGATGGCCACCGAGACAATGGGGCCGCTCTATGACCGCTCGCGCGAGCATCTCGGCGTGAGCGATCAGGCGGTCATCGCGGTGCGCCGGCAGCTGATTGAAGCGGCGCAGGGGTTTGGTCGAGGTGAAGAGCCACCTGGCCTCAACATCAGTCCGGACGGAGCCACGCTGACGCACATCGATACGTGCCACGGCATGGTGGCTCCCGGCCAGCACTGGCGCGAGCGCTTTCCGCACTTGACAGTGAGGGCTGGCAGCTTCGTTCCCGTTGGAGCCGTGTGAGTGCTCGCTGTCGCACGGACCAGATCGGCAGCCTGCTGCACCCCACGGAGCTGTTGGAGGTTCGTCAGCGCCCCACCGATGGTTAAGGGTCGTCACGGAACGATGGCATTGGGGCGCGACGGCTGACGTCACGCCCACGGCTGCCCGGTGAGCCGATTTTCCCACTTGCCTACGGCCACCCAATAACGGGCAAGCGCTCAAACCGGCTGGATTTGAACTGAGAGTATCTCAGCCCAGCGGGGAAAAGCTGGCGCCCACCACAAGCATATTCTCTTGCTTGGTGTAGTACTGGCCGCACGGCGGCGGCCAGACGCCAGCAGCGGAGACATCGCGGCGGACTTGAGCGCGCTCGGCGAAGTCTTTGTAGGCCCAGATATGGATCCATTGGTTCAGCGAACCCAGGCTGGTGGCGCCGGCGAAGATGAGTGGCGAGTACTTGACGCGGCCGTCGATCATGCCAGCCCAGGCCTTGATGACTTCACCCATCTTGCCGGTTTGCACGGTATAGGTTCGGATCTCGTACAGGCCAAACCGGCCCTCGGACAACGGCGGCGAGAAAGGCGCCGGGTCGATGAACTTGGCTTCTTGAGAGACGATGAGGTCCGTGCCGCCTGGCGGCCAAGCGCCCGGCTTCAAGGCGGCGGCGCGAAGCCGATCCCGCTCGCCAGCGTTGTCGTAGGGCCACAGGTGGATGACGCGGTTCAGCAGTCCGAACTCCGTGTGCCAGAAGGCCCCCAGTTTGGAGAACTGCTGACGGTGCTCGAGCCCTTGAGCGAAGGCCCTCTCGTAGTCCGCCACTTTGCCGGGCAGCAGGTCGTAGCTCCGCATTTCAATGATCATGTCGGCCACCACGATACCAGGCCGAGGCTGAACTAGCCGAGCGTTCCCGCTTCCAACAGGCACGGGAGCCAACAGGCAATTCAAGCCTTTTCCTCTCCCGGCTGGGGAGGCGAGGTGAGGGCGAACGTCTTTCACCCAAGGCGCGGCCTGAGCCCCGCGAGCAGGACTGTATGCCGTCACTTGACCTTTGGCAGCGGCGAACCGGGAGCGGTTCGGCCCTCACCTTCGCCTCTCCCAGTCGGGAGAGGAACTGGGCATCGACACCAGACCACGATCTTGACAGGTAACACCGTTTGTTCCCACGGCCGGGAGAGGAAGAGCAGTTGATCCCTCGATTTATTGCAGGAACTGGGTAAGCGACAGGGTGTTGCCGTCCGGGTCCTTGAACCAGGCCACTTTCGCGACGCGTTCGTGCGTCCAGATGCCAAACTCATCCTGGCCCTTCATGCTCGGGTAGCGAGTGAACGCGACGCCGCGAGCGGTCAGCGCCACGACCGTGTCCGTGATGGCCTCGACTTGCCAGCCGACGACGGTGCTGTCGGTGGGCTGGCAATCAGGCACTTTGGATAAGCGAAGCATCGTCCCGCAGGCGTCAAAGACCAGGGCGAAGTCATCCTCGTAGGTCGGCGTCAGACCCAGCACATCCTCGTAGAAGATGCGGGTTTGGTCCGGCCGAGCGGTTGTGGCGAAAGCGATGAGCGGGCTGTTCTGGAGCATAAGTGTGGCCTCCCGATACCTAACTTTGGACGATAACAGGTGTGCCGACAGCAGCCCAGGTGAAGAGCTGGGCTTCAGCTTGGAGGGGCACGTTCACGCAGCCGTGGCTGCCGGTGGTGGGGCCGGCGGGGGTTCCGCGGACGGCGTTTGAGCCGGGGCCGAACCAGGCTCGCCAGGGCGCATCGTGGATGAAGTAGCCGCGGTCATCGAACAGCAGCGCGTAGCTCACGGGCGAGTCAGCGTACCAGAAGGGATTGCCCTTTGGCCACGGCGAATGGAAGGTGAAGGGCGCATCTTTGGCCAGCACGTGGAAGATGCCGGGTGGCGTGGGCAGCTCCGGCCCGCCCGTGGTGACCAGGCTGGTGAAATAGACCCGGTTGCCGTTGTAGGCCCACAGCCGCTGCTGGCTGAGCGAGACCACGATGCGCTGGTCAGATACCACCAGCGGCGTGGCGGCGGATTGGCGTACCGTTTGGCCGGCAGCATCCGTGGCCTGCGCGGTGAAGAGGTAGCTGCCGGCCGGCACCAGGTGGCCGGCGTCATCCTGCCCGTTCCAGGTCACGCTCGCCTGGGCCACGCGGCCGAGCTCGAACGTCTTCACGGGCGCGTTGGAGCTGATGGAGCGCAGTGTCACGGCCACCTGGGCAGGACGGCTCAACTCCAGTGTCAGCGAGGCGGGATCGACCAGCGGATTGAAGGAGCCGCTGGGTGCGCTGAGCTTGGTGAAGGCGAGCTGGGTGGTGTCGATGGTCAGCATCTCGCTGGCCGCTGAGCTTCGGTTGCCCGCTTCATCAAGGGCTTGCAGGTGGAAGAACCAGGTGCCATCGGCTGGCACGCTCACGCTCGTGGCCTGGGCGGTGGATCGGGACGCCAGAGGAAGCGCGGCCACAGGCTGGCGATCGATGGCGTAGGCGTAGCCGCCGCTGCCGGCGATGTCGGGCTGGCTGGTCCAGCTGAAAGTGAGCTGGCGTGTGGCGAACTGGCCACCGTGCGGCAGCGGTGCCAAGCGAGGCTCGGCCGGCGGCACAGGATCGTAGCCGATGGGTCCACCGTAGGGCATCCACTCGCTGGCGCGACCATTCGCGGCGATGGCACGCAGCGCCCAGTGGTAGCGTGTCCCGGCGATCATCGCGGGGGACGTTACCCAGGCCTGCCCCGGCTGGCCAGTCGCGTTGGGTACGCTGCCAAGCGGCTGATCGATTGGCTGGAACGTGGCTTGCAGCGTCACTCCCTGACTCGCGGGCGTGATTGCGCCCAGCCGCAGGTGCGTGCTGTTCGTCCAGGCGCTGCCGTCCAAGGGCGTGCCGCTTGCCGTGGCAGCCGTGAGGCCGGTAGGGGCCGCGGGTGGGGAGCCAAGACCCAACTGCAGCGAAGCCGGCATGGAGACGGGCCGAGCGCAGGCGGCCAGCAGCAAGCCGAGGACGAATGACGCCGCGAGCAAGGAAGGGCGGGGTACGTGCCGCACGGTCAGCCTAGCCCTCCGAGAAAGACGTTTACCCGCGCTCAGCATCTGATGTGCCAAAACTGCCTTGTTGGTTCGCCCGGGCAGGAAGCTAGAAGCTTGGCCGCAAAGCCATGGGCGGCTCTCCACCAATCCCGCGCAGCAGCCCCTTCGATTTGAGCGGACGCTCCCGGGCAAACCCACCCGGCCGCCGCGGCATGTTTTCGGCCAAGCTTCTAATGCTGGCGAACCGGCAGCGCGGGCGCGGGGCCGCGACCAGGGCGGGCACCGTTGGGCAACGTGCCCGTGATCCACACCGTCAACATCAACACACCCAGCAAGCCGAATCCGAGAAATACGTAGTCCATTTTAACCCTGTGTGCCCTCACCGCGTGAAGTCTGCACTGTTGGCGAATTCGGTTCGCGGTGACAGCTTACTTGCGGCGCTGAAACAGCCCCAGCACGTCGTCGCGCCGGTAACAATAGCCCAACAGCCCTTGAGAGTCCCGGTCGCGCACGGCCAGGCGCTTTAAGCGGCCCGCCACGCGTGCGTCATCCACCGCGCGCTCGAAGCCGCGTACGCGTTCGTAGGCTTCTGGCCCCAGCACATCCGGAGTTCCCGCTGCGTAGCCCAGCAGCTCGTGGAGCCACTGCGCATCGATCATCTCCGGCGGCAGCTTAAGCCTGCCGTCCGGGTAGGCCACCGGCACCGTAGTCAAGAGCAAATCCCCCGTACGAGATGTGCTCTCCCCCCGCAGGCACTGTACGCCGGTGAGCTTCCTGCCACAATACGCCATCTGGCCTATGCACGGGAGTGGCCTGGCCAAGCTGTCGCGAAGAGGAGGACGCATTTGCTGTTTGGACTGTCGGTTCTGGGGAATGAACGGGGCCTGCCGCCGGCGGAGCTGGCACGCGAGGCCGAGGCGCGCGGCTTCGCGTCATTGTGGTTTGCCGATCACTCGCACATCCCAGTCAAGCGGGAGACGCCCTGGGGCGGGGGACCAGAGCTGCCGGAAGCCTACAAGGCGATTATGGATCCACTGGTGTGCATGGCCGCTGCGGCCACGGCCACCACACGCTTGCGCGTTGGCACAGGTGTGGCGCTGGTTGTGGAGCGCGATCCGATCCAGTTTGGCAAGGCGATCGCCACGCTGGACGTCGTGTCCGGTGGGCGAGTCGACGTGGGTGTCGGCGGCGGCTGGAACCTGGAAGAGATGCGCAACCACGGCACCGACCCGGCCACGCGCTGGCGCTTGATGCGCGAGAGGATCGAGGCAATGCAGGCGCTGTGGACCACGGATCCATCGGAATACCATGGCCAGCTGGTGGACTTCGATCCGGTGTGGTGCCGGCCCAAGCCCGTGCAGCGGCCCCATCCACCCATCCATGTGGGCGGCGCCGCGCCCGGGGCCTATCGGCGCGCGCTGCGCTACGGCAACGGCTGGATTCCCATCCATGGCCGAGGCGACGACGACTACGTGCGCCACCTGCCCGTGCTGCGGCAGGAAGCCGAGGCCATGGGCCGCTCGCTCGACGGGTTCGAGGTGACCGTGTTCGCCAGCCCTGAGGACGAGCGCCTGCTGGCCAGCTATCGCGAGGCCGGCATCCAGCGCGTGCTGTTCGCCGTCCCACCGGATGATCGTGAGGCCGCGCCGCGGGCGCTGGACCGCTTCGCCAAACTGATGCGGAGCATCTGACCGGCGCAGCTCGATCCCGGGGTACGCCGCGTCGCGGCCCGCGATGAAGGCAGGTGAGGCCAGAGCTGCCGCCGATATGCTTGGCCGCGGTGATGCGACGCACAGCAGCGGAGGGTGGCGCGGCAGACCCACGTCTCGCATCCGCGGCGCTGTTCGCTGATGTGGAGCGCCTGCGCTGCCAGCTGGAGCTCACCTGGTCGGGCGAGCTGGCAGCCTTGCGCGGGCTGGGCCTGGCCGATGGACAGGCGGTGCTGGACCTTGGCTGCGGCGCGGGCTTTGGTCTGGAAAAGCTGCTGCGCGAATTCCCAGTGAGCCGTGTGGTTGGGGTTGATCTCGATCCTGCCATGGCGGAGGCGTCGCGGCAGCGCGTTGGCCCACTGGGCGTCGGGCGGGCCGAGGTGGTGTGCTGCTCAGCAGGCAACCTGCAGCTGCCGGACGAGGCGTTCGACGTGGCATTGGCACGGCTGCTGTTCCAGCATCTCGCGGCGCCCGAGTTCTGTGCTGCCGAGGCGTTTCGCGTGCTGCGGCCTGGCGGCACGCTGGTGGTGAGCGATGTGGATGAGGCGTTGGGGCCTATTGTGGAGCCGCCGCTGGCGAGCCTCACGCACCTGGCACGCAAGCTTGGGGAGCGGCAAGCCGGGCGCGGTGGCGACCGCGCGATTGGCCGCAAGCTGTGGCGAGTCTTGCAAGAGGCCGGTTTTGGCGACCTGCGGCTGCAGGTGGTGCTGGTGCACAGTGCGCAAGTGGGCCTGGGCCCTTTTGCCCCCTGCTATGAGCCGGAACTGCTGGCGAAATCGCTGGGCGAGCCAGCGAGCTCGCCGGAAATCCAGGCCTATCGGCTCGAGCTGGAGGAGCTGCTGCACAACCCACACGCCTTTTTGCTGCATACCCTGCTGCTGGTGAGTGGCCGTAAGCCCGAGGAGGCGTGAATGGCGCGCTGGCGCATTGCCGTGCTGCTGGTGCTGCCGTTGCTGGCGGCCGGCTGCGCCGGCCCGGGAGCGCACCCCAGCCCCACGCCCACGCGGGCGATCGTCATCAGCAGTGTGGGGTTGAGCGGGCAAGCCACCCTCACGCCAACGCCGAGCACCACACCGGGGCCGCTGGCGCCGACGCCAACCGTTACATCTGTTCCGGCCGCATCCGCGGGCACGCCCGCGCCCAAGGCAACCTCGGGTGCAACGGCCACGGTTGGAGCCAACCAAACTCCGGTGGTGGGCATAGAAACGCCTGCCGCGGCGGCAGCGCAGGCCACGCAGACGCACGCAGCGGTCCTGGCCCGAACGCCATTTGGCAGCAACGCCTCTACCCAAGCTACCGCGACTGAGGCCGTCATCCAGAAGACGGCGGCCCTCTTGCGCACTCCCACAACCTCGGCCACACCGTAGACGTTTGGGCCGGAAACACCCCGCGGCGGCCGGGTGGCGTTTTCCCCGAGAGCGTCCGCTCAAGGCGAAGTGGCTGCCGCGGGGCCCGGCCGCGAGGGGCTGCCGTGAGACTACTCTGTGGGGCGCTTCATGGGGCGACGGCCGGCCCCGGGCTTGGGCTTGCCTTTGCCGTTTTGGCCGCCAATGCGCCCGATGGTGGAAAAGTGCTCTTTGCCCTGAGTTTCCTTGGTGCGTTCGCCACCCACACGGCCAATCTCGCGCAGGTATTCCACGCCGCGTTCACGGATCTTGGCGCCGCCCTTGCGGCCGATCTCCCGGAAGAATTCGGAACCGTATTTCTCTTTCACAGCGTTGCCGCCACGCTGGCGCACAACCTGCTCCGGAGTGGATGAGTTATCGCTGTCTGCAGCCATGTCCTCTCCTGCCTCTCCTCCAATGCTTGCCGCACCCGGGCGGGCTCTTGAACCTTGCTGATGGGGTTGGCCAATCAGCTTGGTTCTATCGCACAGTCTATTGTAGAATGGTATGATAGTTAGACAATGAACGACGCTTCGGCGCCCGCGCAGGCCATGACGGACGTGTGGCAGCGTGTGCGGGTGACCCGCGCTTCGGACGAGATCGTGGCTCAGTTCCGGCAGGCGCTGTTCGAAGGCCGGCTGCGCCCGGGCGACCTGCTGGGGTCCGAGATCGCCCTGGCTAAGAAGTTCGGCGTGAGCCGCGTGAGCATGCGCGATGCGCTGCGCACGCTGGAGGCCAGCGGCATTGTGGAGATTCGCGTGGGGGCGCGCGGGGGGGTGCGGGCGGCGCAGGGCAACCCTGGCCATTTTGCCGATGCGCTGGCCGTGCAGCTGGCGCTGGTTGGTGTGACGCCTGTAGAAGCGCTGGATACCCAACGTGGCATCGAGTGGATCGCCGCGGAGCTGGCCGCCTCGAATGCGACGCCGGAGGATTTGCGCCGGCTCGATCGGCTGCTTGACGAGGCGCGCGGCCTGATCGATCAACCGGTCGCCTTTGCCGAGAGCAGCGTCGCTTTTCACGCGGCCGTGGCCGAAGCCTCGCACAATCGCGTCATCAGCGTGACGCTCACGGCCATTCGCGGTGTCATCCGCCAGTTGCACGTCAGCAGCACCACGCTGGCGCGCACGGAGTCGGTGCTGGGTTACCACGAGCGCATTCTGGAGGCGCTCCACCGGCACGATCAGGACGAAGCTGGTAGGCTGATGCAACATCATATCGGCATCACGCGGGAGGCGGCCGGCCGGCCCACGAGCTCGCACAACGAAACGCGCACAGCAACTGAATAGGAGATCAAGCCCATTATGTCCAACATCGTTCTCGGTATCGGCACCTCACACACGCCGCAGATCAGCACCGCCTGGCCCGAGTGGGGCAACCTGGGCAAGACCGAGCAGGTAAGCCCGGCCGTACCGGCGGACCTGGAAGCGCAGCTGCAGCCCTCCGTATGGGAAGAACGCCACGGGTGCGTGCAGCGTGCCGTGAAGCAGTTGGGCGATAAGCTGCGCGGCGCCAAGCTCGACGGCATCGTCATCTTCGGCGACGACCAGCACGAGCAGTTCAACGATGGCAACATGCCCGCCGTGGCCATCTACCATGGCCAGCGCGCCGAGGTTCATGCCGGCCAGAACCGCCGCATGGGCAGCAGCTTCCCCGAGCTGCACTTCGAGAGCACCGCGCCCGATTACCCCAACGATGTTGAGCTGGCGGACTACCTCATCGAGGCCCTCACCGAGCGCGAGTTCGAGGTGACCCGCTGCAACACGCTGACCGCGCCGCGCGGCATTGGCCACGCCTTCGCCTTCCTGTATCAACGGCTGTGGGCGGAGTGCGACGTGCCGATTGTGCCCATCATGGTCAACACCTACTACCCACCCAATCAGCCCACGCCCAAGCGCTGCTGGAACCTGGGCGAAGCCGTGCGCGACGCCGTGGCCGGCCTGGGTGGCGGCAAGCGCATCGGCGTTATGGCCTCGGGCGGGCTGAGCCACATCGTTATCGATGAGCCGCTGGATCACCAGGTGATCGATGCGCTGCAAGCCAAGAACGTGCCCGCCCTCTGGGCCTTGCCGCGTGAGAAGATGCGGGGTGGCACATCGGAGATACTCAACTGGGTGGCCTGCGCTGGCGCCGTGCAGGATCTCAGCATGACACTGGTGGACTACATTCCGGGGTACCGATCGCGCCCCAGCACCGGCTGCGCCATGACCTTTGCCTACTGGGAGTAACCGTTCGGCCGGCGGCAATTGGCCGCCCACCTGGCAAAGCCGGAGAACCAGCTGCATGCTGGCCTCCGGCTTTTTCGTTACTGTGCGTTCAGTGGGGCCAACCCAGATGGCGCACCAGCGCCGCGCCAGCGGTGAGGCCGGCGGCCGCCAGCGCGGTCAACTCCAGCAGCCTGGGGTGTATGCGACGGTGGCGCGCTGGCAGGCCGTACTGGCGAGGCAGCTGCCGCGGTGTTCGCGGATTGTGCGCCCAGTCGTCTGCCATGTGCCAGGGATGATTGTCCCACCTTTCACCGGCCGATTGAGCCTAGCGCCGGCCGAGCCACGGCTGGTCTTTGCCCGACAAAGCCCGCGGGGCCGCCACGCCGCTGCGCCGGGGCTGTCGCGAGTCGAACCGGGGCCGCCGCTCAGATCAGGGAACCTGCAGCGTTTGGCCCACCTTCACCAGGGTCACGTCCGCCAGACGGTTGGACGCGGCGAGCTGCTTCACGCTCACGTTGTAGCGGCGGGCGATGCTGAACAGCGTATCGCCATCCTTCACCACGTAGCTCTGCGAGCTGGCTGGCGTGGGCGCGGCAGCAGCGTGGTTGGGGGTGGTTGGTGTGGCCGTTGGCGGCGGGGGCACCACCACCGGCAATGGCGTGGCCGTAGGGAGTGGTGTCAGCGTGGCCACAGGCTGGTTGCGCGCCTGAGCAGCGGCCCCCACCCCCACACCAGAAGCGAGATCCAAGGCAGGAGTGGGGCTCGTGAGAGTGAGGGTGGTGCCGAGCTTTTGGAGCTGCTGGGTGGGAAATGCGGAGCTCACCGGCAGCTTCACGACAGCCAGATAGAATACGCCGATAGTCAGAAAGCAGGCCGCGAAGATGCCAATGCGCGAGAGCTGCCGGTCCTTGACGAAGAACTCAAATGCCGGTGGATCGACCGCTGGTTCTTCATCCGTGGCTTGCAAGGGCGCCTCCCGCGTAAGAGTTCATTCGCCTGACGGCAGCCAGCACGGCGTCCGCCATGAACAGGAACGAGGGAGCGCGGCCGTTGCTACGCGGGGCGGTTGAGTGAAGGCTTCCCGCCGGCGTAGGTGCGCTCGAACTTGGTGTAGGCTGCGCTCACTCCGCGCGGGTAGGGCGCACTGCCGCCAGCCTCATCGCCGGCGCGGCGCTGGTGCGCCAGCACGCCGGCGTAGGTGGAAGGTCCCTTGTGCGGACGCAATCCGCGGAATCACGCTA